>NZ_JBIAJH010000005.1:0-281548 GCF_042871845.1 Streptomyces sp. NPDC005533
CACAACAGCGGCTACCCCATGCCAGCCACACCCGACTCCCCTGGGTGTCCCGATCTTACGAATGACCCGAATCAACCCACGAAGAAAGGTATGGATCCCATGACCTTGTCCGACCGCTACCGCACTGCCTGGGACGGATTCTGGGAGCAGAGCTCCGGGGAACCGGGCGAGCCGTTCTGGGACGCCGACCCGGCGCTCACCGCGAGGCGCGACCTCGACCACCTCGCCCCGTACGCCGATCCCGCCCTGCCGGTCGCCGACCTCGGCTGCGGCAACGGCACCCAGACCCGTTTCCTCGCCACCCGATTCGCCCGTGCCGTCGGCGTCGACCTCTCCGCCGCCGCCGTCGCCCATGCCCGCCGTGCCGACCCGGACGGCGTTGCGGCGTACGAGCAGCTCGACCTCGCCGACCCGGCGCAGGTCGGCGCCCTGCACGAGCGCCTCGGCGATACGAACGTCTACATGCGGGCCGTCCTGCACCAGAGCGACCCCGAGGACCGCCCGGCGGTGGCCGCCGCGACCGCCCGGCTGGTCGGCGAGCACGGCCGGGCTCTCGTCCTGGAACCGACCGGCGACGCCAAGGAGGTCATCGCGTCGATCGCAGCGCAGCCCGGCGGCCCCTCGCCCAAGCTGCGTCGCGTCAAGGAGCACGACCTACGGCCTGGCGAGGTCGCCGAGGGCGAAATCGCCGCTCTGCTGCGGGCGGCCGGCCTCAGCATCCTCGACGAAGGCACCACCGCGCTGGCCATGAGCGAGACCCGCCCCGACGGCTCCCCCGTCGAACTCCCGGCCCGCTGGTTCGTCGCGGGCCGCCCCTGACCCGACGTCTCTCGCGTAGGGGGCGTGTCCATCATGCGCTCGCAGGGGGCATCCACGAGCGCGCCGCCACCCGGCGAAACCTCCTTGGCGAGGGCGCGGCTCAAAGCAGGGCCAGCAGCAGGGGGCCCTGGGCAAGTCCGATGAGGCTGAGGCTGGGGGGCGAGCTGTTCGGCCGGCCCGGCGACCCGCGACCACGCAGCGCAGGCCGGCGGGGGCGGTGACGACCAGGACGTGCAACGCGGACCGGGCTGCGGTGTCGGGGAGTTCGTCGCAGGCATCGAGCAGGAGGTGGCGGCGTCCGGCGCCGAGCAGCCACACCACAGGGGACGGCCCTCCTCGGGAAGCAGGCCCCGCCCGGTGAGGTGGGCGGCCACGACGGCGCCGAGAGCGGCCTCGGGCCGGGCGGCGGGTTCACCGCAGCGCAGCGCAGGAGGACGGGAGCTGGTGAGGTGTTCCCAGAACTCGGCAACATTGCAGAGCCAGCCCAGCAGCCAATGATCCTGGAACCCACCGACATCCGTTCCTGGTTCTCACCTACGCAGCCACAGCTTCGCTGACCACCGGCAAGCAGGCCATCTGGCGCCGGCTTTCCGGGCGGAGGATCATCCGGTGGGTACGGGCCGCCGATCGGCGGCTGCCCGGCCGAGGGCCCGGTTCGAGCGGACCGGGGGGAGGCACGCATGACCGACGCGCAACAGCTCAACTGGGCAGCCCTGTTGCAGTTCGACCAGGAGCGGCGACTGGAGAGCTGCCGGCACGACGCGGAGGCCGCCGGCCGCCGGGGCGACGACCCGGCCCGGGCCCAGTACCTCCAGGAGGTCACCCAGCTGGACATGCTGCCCAGGCTCTGGGAGTTCGGGGTTCCGCTCACCGAGGAGGAGTACCAGGACGCGGGACGGGTGCTGTCATGGATGGCCCACGAGCAGGCGACGGCCCGTCACGAGGCACTGTCCCGGCACCCGTCGCCGCCAGGCTGGAGCCGGGACCCTCACATCCGGTACTTCTGGTCGCCGGACGGCCACCTCATGTACGTGACGACGGCACGTGACGACGGCCGGTTCGTCGTCAACCACGGTTTCCTGACCGCGGGGTGGGCCGACCGGCTGCGCCGGGACATGCCCCGGCTGGCGCACCTGGTGACCCTGTACGAGAGGAACCAGAAGGCGGGCCAGGGCCACGAGGGAGCCCCGGCCGGCACGCCCCTCGTGGGCGTCGGCATGCCGGAGCCGCTGAGGCTGTGGCGGGCCCGCGTGGAGGACGTGCTGCGGCGCAGGGCCGCGGAGCAGACCGCGGCCGGCACCGCCGGGTGACGGACGGCGGCCCGCCCGGTCACCGCCCACACGCGCTGCCCGTGGCCTACCGGACTCCCGACGAAGATGAGAACCAGCTGCCGACAGGCAGAGCCCCACTCGGACACGGAGATGACGGGACGACCGCGGGCGGCATGGAGCAGCTGTCGCCGAGGCTAGGTCAAAGCCCTGCTGCATAGGATCCGGCAGTGAACTCTCCCGTCATGCTCCAGGCTGCCGCGACCTCGACCGCTCCCGCGCTTGCCCTTCGCCCCTGGTGCGCGGAAGACGTCGCCGCGCTGGTTGAGGTGTACCGGGACGCCGACCTGCGGCGCGTCGCCGAGAAGAGCGGCTACCAGTTCGACAGGACCCGGCCATCGGCTCCTCCTTCCTGTCCTCTCGATGGTCACGTGCACATACGGCGCGCGGCTGCCTGACCTTGTCCCCGCGACACCTGCCGATGCCGGCTTCTCTACCCGGCAGGCGGCGCGCACCCCGATAGGCGTAGGCGCGGACACAAGAACCGCGCCTGCGCGTCGTCGCCGGCGTCGTCACCGTCCACACCCGGGCTCCGGCTGAGCGCTCCCGCCCGGGACATGGGGAATCCGGGTGGGATACTACGGCCCCCGCGGCCTGCTCTCCGGCCTGCCGCCCGAGACCGTGATCGGCGCCCCCGGACCCGCGCGAGTCTGTTTGCGCCGCCGCGAAGGCGTGTCGCGGTTCCGTTTCAGCTGCTGGCGGGATCGCGCACGCCGTCCAGGTCGAGGGTGGCGACCGCGCCGCCCTCCGGAGCGTTCGCGAATGCGAGCCTGGCACCGAGGACGCCCGCCTGCCCGAGCGCGATCGTCAGCCCGAGTCCGTGCCCGCGCCCCCGTTCGGGGCTTCCCGTACGAAAGCGCTGGGGGCCTTCCGCGAGCAGCGCGGCGGGATAGCCGGGACCCCGGTCCCGTACGAGGATCCGCGCACCCGTGGCGGTGGCCTCCACGGCGACTTCGACGGGGTCGGCTCCGTGCCGGTGGGCGTTCGTGACGAGGTTGACCACGATCCGTTCCACCCGGCGCGGGTCGGTCTCCAGGATCCTGGTGGCACGGACCGCCACGGCGGTCGGCGTCCCCGTGCGGCGGACGATGTCGGTGACCAGCTCGCCCAGCGGCACCGCGTCGGTCCGCGCCCGTTCGGCTCCGGCGTCGAGCCGGGAGATCTCCAGGAGGTCCTCGACCAGCCCGTTCAGGGCCCGGGCGCGGTCCCGGACGAGCTCGGCCACCTCGTCGTCCTCCGGGAGAAGCCCGGCGGCGGTGGACAACCCCATCAGCGGGGTGCGCAGTTCGTGCGCGACGTCCGCGGTGAAGCGGCGCTCGCCCTCCAGTTTCTGCTGCAGGGCCGCAGCCATCTCGTCCACTGCCGCCGACATCTCGGTGATCTCGTCACGGGCCCGGCCGCCCGGCCCGATGCGGGCGTCGAGGTCGCCGTCGGCGATGGCCCGCGCCGTGCGGGATCCCCGGCGCAGCCTGCGGTTCATCGGTTCGGTGGCCAGGGCGGCGAGCGGTACCACGACCAGGAGGGCGGCGAGCACGGCCTTGACGATGCTGCGGTCCAGGAGCTGGAGGCCGCGTACCTCGGAGCTCATGTCCGTCCGAACGACGAGTACCCGGCCGCCGTCGACGGGCATGGCCGCCCACATCCAGTACCAGTTGGGGGGTTTGCGGTCGGTCCAGGTCGCGTACAGAGCCACCGGGTCCTTGGCGGCCAGCGCCCGCGCGAGGGGTGCGTCGAGTCGCTCCGGAGTGAGGACTTCGACATCGAGCGGCGCGGTGCCCGTGCGGGTGTACTCCCGCTCCGCGGCCGCCAGGCGAGCGGAGAGGCGGTCGTTCCAGGTGCGGTCGCTTCGTTCGGCCATCGCCTGGTGGACGAGGACGCCGATCACGGCGGCCACCGCACAGCAGGCGGCCGCGGTCAGGGCGGCGATCTTCCAGCGCAGGGCGCGCGGGTTGACGAGTGCCATGGGTGTGGCCGGCCCCTCAGCCGCGGACGAGTTTGTAGCCGAAGCCCCGGACGGTCTCGATCCGCTCGGCTCCGATCTTCTTGCGCAGCCGCAGCACGCACAGGTCCACCACCCGGGTGTCGCCCTCCCAGCCGTAGTCCCACACGTCCCTCAGGAGGCGCCGGCGGTCGAGCACGGCCCCGGGAGCCGCCGCGAACTCCAGCAGCAGCCGCAGCTCGGTGGGGGTCAGCGGAACGGGCCGACCGCCCCGGCGTACCTCCAGACCGAGGGTGTTCACGGACAGGTCCCCGAAGACCAGCTCCCCGGCGGTCGTCCCCGCATCCGCGGGGACGACTGCGGGATCGATTGGTCGGGCCCCCCGCGTCGACGTCGTCTGCGGTTCGGCGGGCCGGAAGGTGGCGCGGCGCAGCAGCGTCCGGATGCGTGCCACGAGGACGGGGGTGTCGACGGGTTTGACGACGTAGTCGTCGGCGCCCGCCTCCAGTCCGGAGACCACGTCGAGGGCGTCGCCGCGCGCGGACATCATCAGGACGGGGACCAGGCTCTCCTCGCGGATCCGGCGGCACAGCCCGATGCCGTCGAGTTCGGGCAGCATCACGTCCAGGATCAGCAGGTCGTACCCGCCGGCCCGGAACGCCTCCAGGCCGTCGAGTCCGTTCTCGGCCACCGCGACCTGATAGCCGTACCGCTCCAGGGACAGCTGTACGGCGCGGCGGATGGTGGCGTCGTCCTCGACGACGAGGACGCTGACGGGGTCCGGGACCCGGGGTGCCGACACGCCACCTACCTGCTCAGAAACGGATATTTTGGAGTCCATCCTAGTCAGTGGGGCCTGCGGTGCGGTCACAGCCGGAGGGAGGCCGCGACGGGGAGGTGGTCGCTGCCGGTGGCGGGAAGGGTCCACGCGGTGGTCACGCTCATCCCCTTCACCAGGATCTGGTCGATGCGGACCATGGGGAACCGAGCGGGCCAGGTGAAGCCGAACCCGGCGCCCGCCTCGCGCTGCGCGGAGGTCAGCTGGGAGGTCACCGGTCGCAGGGCCGTGTCCTCCGCCGTCCCGTTGAAGTCGCCCATCACGACGACCCGGGGCAGCGGCTCCGCCCGCACGGCCGCGGCCAGCTTCCGGGCCGCATCATTGCGGCGGGCGGTGGTGAAGCCGGCAACCGGGGTCAGGCGTACCGAAGCGAGGTGGGCGGCGTAGACCGCGACGGGGCCGCCCGGGGTCTCGACGGTGGCCCGTACGGCACGCGTCCACGGCATGATCGGCACCGCTTCCACGCCGTTCAGCGGGTGCTTGCTCCATAGCCTGACGCCGAGCGTGTCGGAGCGGTACGGATAGCCGGCGGCGAGCTCGCGCTCGTAGGCGGGCGTGGCCTTCGAGGACATCTCCTCCAGGGCCAGCACGTCCGCGCCCGAGGCGGCGAGCGCTCGCGCGGTCCGCGCCGGATCGGGATTCTCCTCGTCCACGTTGTGACTGACCACGGTGAAGTTCCCGCCGCCGGACCGCTCGGATCGCTTGTCGGTGAGTGTCCCGCCGAAGAGGCAGCCCCAGACGGCCACGGGGGCCAGGACGGCGAGGGCCGCGAGCCGGGAACGGCGTACAGCCGCCGCCAGGAGGAGGACGGGGACGCTCAACCCGGCCCAGGGAAGGAAGGTCTGGAACAGGCTGCCGAGGTTGACCAACCCGTTCGGGATCCAGGTGTTCAGGGCCATCGTCAGGGCCGCACACACGGCGCCGGCGGCGATCAGCCGGCCACGGCCGGTAGCCAGGACTACGCGGGCGCGGCCGGCGAGACGAGGCGGAAGCGGGCCGGACGGCTCCTTCTCCCCTGTGGCCTCAGAACGGTACGGGGTGCTCAGCACGGCAATTGCCTTCCGATAGCGCGTACGCCGGTGATCCGGTACCGGCACAGCCTCCGAGACGCGCGCTTCCAGAGCGTCAGGAGAGCCCTTCGAGGGGCCCGCAGTTGCGTTTCAGCCGGGTATCGGGCCTCTGCCGTGGTCTGCGCGGACCCGGCGCTGAGACGGGCGGAGGCCACCGGCGGGGCCAGCGCGGCGCCGCGGCGCCGGCTGGCTGCTCACTCTCGATGCGTCCCAGGGCCGGGTGCGCGATGGAGGTGCCGATCGGGCGGCGCAGTCGCATCTTTTGCGGACAATGCGCAACCGTTCCGCCGTCGCGCATGTCCCCCTATGCGGGAGCAACCAGCTCCAATGGCGACCTGGGGGAAATATGAGGTTCACCCGTTCCGTCCTTACGACCACCGCGTTCGCCGCCCTGACCCTGGCGGCCACGACCGCGCTGGCGGCGCCCGCCACCGCCGCGCCCAACACCACGCCGCAGAAGGTGTGCGGAAGCGCCTACAAGACCGTGAACTCGGCCGCGATCGGCTCGCTGGGCACCGTCTACCTGACGTACAACGCCTCGAACGGCAAGAACTGCGTAGCGACCATCCGCAACAACCCGGGTGCGGCCGTGGACATGGCCCTCTGGATCGAGGTCAACGCGACCTCGGAGCGGGGCGAGGACTACGGCCGGTACACGTCGTACGCGGGCCCGGCCTACGTGTACGGCAAGGGCCACTGCGTCGACTGGGGCGGGGGCATCAGCAACGTGCACGTGCAGGTGTACAACTCCAACTGTGGGGCGCTCAAGGAGCACCGGGTCACCGAAGTTCGCTGACCCGATTTCCTGCTGACCGCGACGTTCCGTGCCGTCGTGCAGTCGTCGGGGGCGAAATCTGCGACCCGACGGCTGCACGACGGGTGGTCAGGAGGGGTAGGGCTGTGGTCCCACAGCCCTGAGCGGGCACTCGCGGTCGTCCGCGCTGATCAGTCGGTCCGGAAGAGTCTCGTCCTCCCACGACGCGCAGGGCGGAGCGCGCGGTGCAGACTCCGGCCTCGGGACTGGCTGGTCCGCATGTTCCGGTGTCGTGTGTGCGCGGATGATGCCCACGCGCCATGACGCTGGCGCTGGCGCTGGGTCAGAGTTCAGCCCCGTTGGTTGGGGTCTGGCATGATCGCGCGGTGAGTGATGCGAGGCTGCCGGCCACCGAGGCCGTTGAGTCACATGTGCGGGGGTTCTTCGAGGGGCACTCCGTGGAGGTCGTCGCCTGCGACCTCGGGCCGGAACGGCGCGAGGCCGTGCCCGATCTGCGGGTTCTCGTTGTGAGCCCTGGTCCGCGGAGCGACAGCTGGGCCTATGTGACCGCAGGATGCTGGGCCGTGAGGGAGAAGGACGGCCATGGGCTTGAGTTCGTCATGACCGCCCACGTCCACGATCAGCGGTTCATCGACCTCATGGCCATGATCGCCTACTACCACTGCGGAGGGCACCGGCTCGATCTGGAGCACTGCATGCCCCTCGGTGAACCGTGGGTGCCGGGCTCGGCCTGCGACCACCTGCTGATCAGCCTGCCCTATCTCCACGGGCCTGATCTTGAGCACTGTCCGCTGCCCCGGGGGCATGCCCGCATCCTCTGGACCTTGCCAGTGACCGCCGCCGAGATCGGGTTCCGCAGGCAGCACGGTCATGAGGCGTTGGAGCAGCTCCTCGACGACGCGGAGATCATTCCCACTGATCCCTTCCGGGCATCGGTCGTGTGAGGCGTGGGTGAAACCGGTCCCGGAGGTGCCCGCGTGTGATCGCCGGGGCGGGAAGAGCCATGGTCGGTCAAGGCCGACGAACGCGGCGACCCACCTGGCGGACTCGGCGCCCCGGCTCCCACGCCTGCTGCAGATCAGCGGAGCGGAGTCGTCGACGGCAGGACGGACGACCCGGCTCGGCTCGGGCCACACGGCCGTCAGCGGAGCAGCGCACCGCGGACGGTGATGCCGTGACGCGTGCGCAGGCGGCGCAGTTCCCACATCGCCACGAGAGTGACCGACAGCGGCGCTCCCAGGACGAACGCCAGCCGAGCCCCGAGCGGCACGCTGTCGTAGGTGCCCCGGAGCAGGTCCAGGAGGGCGACCTCCCAGACGAGGAGCATCGCGAGCAGGGGCGGCACCGTCTCATGGAGGTCTGCCGTACGGAAGACATGGACCAGGGACTGCGCGATGCCGTAGAGGGCGAAGGGGGCCAGCCACAACAGGAAGGCGCCCAGGGCGAACAGCAGCAGCACCCGCCCCGCGGACGCCGTCCATTGCGTCTGCTCGTCGACCAGGCCGAGTCCCGTGATCAGTCGGGGCAGACCGAGCGTGACGACGAGCGCGAGCAGCGCCCCGGCGGGTTTCGCGACGCGGCGCAGGAACAGGCGGCGGTGGGGTGGACGGGCCGCGGCGACGAAGAGGGTCACGGCGACCGGGAAGGTGACTCCCAGGACGATGAGGGTCGTACGGATCTGGGCGAAGCGGTCGTCGACCACGGCGTCGGCGTCCGCAGCCAGCCCGTAGGACAGCAGCATCCACGCGATGGCGGCGAGGCCGACGAGGGTCCGGACGACCTGGACCCGCTTCACCACCGGGTCGTGAACCCGGTCCGGCCGTGACGGCGTGAAGACCGCACGTCCCACGGCGATGGGATTGAACAGTTGTCCGAGCGTCAGCCGACGGCCGACCGTCGGCGGTATCGCTCCGTAGCCACTCATCCCCGCGTCCTTCGTGTCGCCGTACGCGTGAGGGCGTACGTCGTGTGCCGTGCCTTCGTTCCGAGAGTTACGGGAAGGATAGGACGAAGCTGCACGGCATGAGTGATGACCCGGCTGCCTTGGGAAGGCGAGGGACCGGCGGACGACAAGAGCGCCGGCGGCCGGGCCTTCAGGGATCTGTACGAGCCCTACCTGGACGATGTCTCCGTGAGCTCTGACCGGGTCGGCCGCTGGGGTCGTACGTCAGCGCGCGGTGACTGAATACGCGGCGAGCGCGCGGTTGCCGTGCGGCTTGGCAATGGCCCGGAGAACGTCGGCCTGGCTCAGGACGAGCTGTCGCACCGGCTCGGGCAGCACGGCCAGGCGCTCGTTCGTTCCGACCAGCTCGAGGCAAGCGGCGACTTCCCAGTCACCGTCCTGGAGTTCCCGGGTATCGACCGGCTGGCTGCCGTCGGCCGTCCAGCCGGCCTCCGGCAGGAGCCGCAGCAGGCTTTCACGGGAGAACGGTGTGCGGACGTTGCCCTGGCCGTGCGATCCCGCGGCCTCGGTCTGCCCCTGGATCAGCACGGCGAGCAGGTGCGCCAACTGGTCGTCAGAGGCAGGCGTCAGGTCCCACTCGGTGAACCACAGGCGCCGCGCCCACGGTCGTATCCGGGCCAGCGTGTCGCGCAGTTGTCCGAGCGATGCGAAGTACCAGGCGCACTGCGCGAGCACCGCATGGTCGAAGGCGCCTTCGGGGAAGTCGACCGAGGGGTCGAGGACGTCGGTGGCGAAGCGGAAGTCGATGCGTGGTCCGAGAGGGCTCGCCGCGAGCCGGGCTGCCGATTCTCCGATCGTGACCGGCGCCCCGTAGGAGGGTGCGGCCACGTCAACGGCCACTACGCGCCCTTCGGGGCCCACCGCCTCTGCAAGGACGGCAGTCATGTCGCCCTGGCCGCAGCCCACTTCGAGGACGGTTGAGCCCGGCGCGATGCGCCAGCTCGCCACGAGCGCGGCGCGGTGGCGAGTCTGGGACAGCTGGATGTCCGGGCTGTGATCGGCGGCGGCCATGCCGGCCGCGAGTGACGGGGCCTTGGCGCGGAGATCTGAGTGATTCACAAAGTCCTTGGTGCTACTCGACGGGTGCGGTGCGGGCCGATGGTATGAGACGCGCGGGCAGCGGCGCCTCCGATTTCCTCGCAACCTCGCGGTTCAAGCGCGACGCCTTCGGTCGCCGAGGTACGCAAGCCGCAAGGCCTGACCTGGGAGTACGCGTACGGCGCGGTGCGGCGGCTGCGCTCAACCGGACTGGTCGAGCCGGGACCCGTCAGTCGGCAGTGCCGAGGAGTCGGTCCACCAGGAGTTGTGGGTAGCCGGTGGCCGGCAGTCCGATGCCGAAGATCGCCCGGATGTAGAAGGGCGCGATCAGCTGGTCGAGGATCTGCTCCAGCGGTGGCGGGTTCTCGCCCCGGGCCGTGGCCCGTTCGCGGATCTGCTCGATGGAGCGCATGCGGCGCAGGAAGTGCTGGGAGCGCTCGCTCTGGTCCTGGGTGCTGCTCGGCATGGACAGGACGACGGCCCGTACGAGGGCGCGTCCTTCAGGTGTGTGCATGCTCCGGGCGCTGGCTTCGGCCCAGGCGGTGAGGTCACCGCGCAGGGTACCGGTGTCGTTCAGGGGCGAGTCCCGCTCGAGGCGGGTGGTGACCGTGTCGGCCAGCAGCGCGTCGAGGCTGCCCCAGCGCCGGTAGAGGCTGGTGTGGTTGACGCCGGAGCGCTGTGCGATCGCGGGGATGGTGAGGTCCTCGCCCTCCGGCGCCGAGAGGAGGTCGATGACCGCTTGGTGGACGGCCGCGCGGACCTGTTCGGGACTTCTTCGGATGCGCGCTGCCGGTTCTTTCTGAGTCACGCCTCCATCATAAGCACAGATATTTGCTTCTGGCCCGGGTTAGGGTCTACAGTCGACCCCGCAAGCACAAATCTGTGCTTGCGATCCAGGTCGGAGGAGACCGTCATGAAGCAGCTGCTGTTCCCGAACAACGCCCAGTTCTGGTACGAGACCCTGCGCTCGATGAGCCACATCGCCTACGGCGGCGCCGACTTCGGCGAGGTCGTCTCCACCGCCGCGCGGATCACCGAGGGCGACTACGACAGCTGGTACACCGAATGGTTCGCCACCGCAGGCCGGGTGTCCGCGGAAGCCGAGAAGGCTCTGACGGCCGGCCACTCGGTCAGCGCCCGCGACGGGTTCCTGCGTGCCTCGAACTACTACCGCTCGGCGGAGTTCTTCCTGCACGGCAAGGAGTGCGACCCGCGCCACGACCACGCCTACGACCGCTCCGTCGAGTGCTTCAGGGCCGCCGCCGCCCTCTACACCACCCCGCGCATCGAGCCGGTCCGGATCCCCTACGAGGGCACCACGCTGCCCGGCTACCTCTACCGGGCCGACGACTCGGGCACACCCCGTCCGACGGTGATCATGCACAACGGCTTCGACGGCACCGCGGAGGAGATGCACTTCTTCGGCGCACTGGCCGCCATCGAGCGGGGCTACACCGTGCTCGTCTTCGACGGCCCCGGCATGCCCGGGCCGCGCCACCACCAGGACCTGGTCTTCCGCCCCGACTGGGAGAACGTCATCACCCCGGTGATCGACTTCGCCGAGACGATCCCGGAGGTCGACAACAGCCGCATCGCACTGCTCGGTCTCAGCATGGGCGGCGTACTCGCCCCCCGGGCGGCCGCGTTCGAGCACCGGCTGGCCGCGCTGATAGCCGTCGACGGCCTCTACGACCTCGGCGAGCTCTCCGTACGCAACATCCCCGGCACCCGCGAGGAGGCCGAACGACTCCTGCGCGCCCCGTCCGCCCCGGAACTCGACGCCGCCTTCGAACAGGCCATGACCCACGACCCGATCGCGCGCTGGGCGGTCAACCACGGCATGTACGTCATGGGAGTCGACACTTCCCGCGCCTTCAACGCCTCCTACCTCGACTACACCCTCACCGGCGGCATCGCCGAGAAGATCCAGTGCCCCACCCTCGTCTGCGACGCCGAAGAGGACATCTTCTTCAAGGGCCAGCCCGAGCAGCTCTACGACCACCTGACCTGCCCCAAGACCCTCATGGAGTTCACCACGGAGGAAGGCGCCGGCGCCCACTGCCACCCCGGCGCGATGCGCCTGTCCATCGCCCGCATCTACAACTGGCTCGACGACACCCTCGCCGCCACCCGCCCCTGACGCCCACCCCCGCCAGACACCGCCGAGAACCCCGCTGTCCGAACCAGCCCGAAGGACCCCGCATGTCCCGCACCGGCATCAAGGCCGCCCTCACCGACCTGCTCCTCAACGAGGACATCACCCTGACCGAGGCTGCCGACCGGCACTTCACCCCCGACTACCGCCAGCGCACCGACGGCGAATGGGCCGACCGCTCCCAGTTCCTCGACCACATCGCCCACCTGCGCACGATCGTCGCCGCGGGAGAGATCGAGGTCCACGAAGAGCTCTACGACGGAGACAGGTACGCGGACCGGCACACCTGCCACATCACCAAGAAGGACGGCACGACCGTGAGCATGGAGGTCTACGTGTTCGCCACCACGACCCCCGACGGCCGCTTCCAGCGCATCGAGGAGACCACCTTGATGCTCAAGGGAACCGACGCCGACCGCAACCTCGGCAGCGCCCGCTGACCACCCACTCCCCGAAGGCAGGCACCTCACCCGCTGCGCGTCGGCCGGGGCCGCCGCCGCCCGGGCGGCGACCCGAGGGTGGGCGGTGGTGGAGCCGTGGACGCGGCCGCCTTGTTGAACCTCTCCGCTCCGCCGCCACCAGCACCGGCGGCCTCGCCACCGCCCCCTGCGAGGCTCTCGCCACACAACTGCCCGAACTCCTCCCCCACGCCACCGAGATCACCAGCTACCTCCGCAGCTACTTCGGGATCGAGAACCGACCTCAGCCCGGCCCTCCGGCAGACCGGAGGGCCGGGCCGCGTTCCGGTACGCAACCCACCACAGGGACCGTAGGACTGCATCCCCTCCCGGGGGCACGGACGTGGCCGCGGTCAGGCGCTCGGCGACCTGGCGGGCACGCTCCGGGCGCGGTGGACCGCACGGGGAAAAGGGCGTGGACAGCGCGCCTCACCTGAGCAGCCCACACGCCGGGCAGCCCGGGCCCGCGCGTGGCACGGTGACAGAGCGAGGTCCACGCACCGCGGGGCCCGGCGGGCGCCTCCCCTGCCCCCGGCAGAAGGCCCGAACGGGTGAGCGTCCGGCCCCCGGCCCTGCACCATGGCGGCCGGCCGCGGCACCGCCTGGACTTCCCGCACCCCGACGACTCTTCACGGATGGAGATCCCCGTGCTCGAACGCAAGCGGCAGGGCAGCCGGACCGAAGTCACGTTCGTCCTCCCCGAGGACACCCCCGTAGGACCGGTCAGCGTCGTCGGAGACTTCAATCAATGGGACCCCGCCGCCCACCCCCTCGCCTCCCGCGGCGACGGTACCCGCGCCGCCAGCGTCGCTCTCCCCGCACGCACCAGCCACTCCTTCCGCTACCTCGCAGCCGGCGACTACTGGTTCGACGACCCCACCGCCGACCACCACGACGGCACCAACAGCCGCCTCCACACCTGACCCACCGACCGCAACGGCTACCGGGGACACACTGCGGTTCCCGCGGCAAGCTGCACGTAGCGAGGTTCGAGATGCGCGATGTCGGCGTGTGGGCGACGGTGGAAGCTCCGCCGTCGGATCCCGAGGAGCACCATGATCGTCAAGTTCCTGCACGACAAAGGCCTGCGGAGCGAACACGCTTACACCGTCGCCTGCCTGACCATCGGACTGTCCGTCGCCTCGTGGGCGACCTCGATGAAGGTGGAACCCGCGGGCATCGACCGGGCGGACCGGTGGGGGATCTTCACCGCGACCTGGCCCGCTACCTGGTTCGGCCTCGGGCTGGCACTCGCCCAATACGAAGACGCCGAAGACCTGCACGTAGAGGTGTAGTCACCGACCAGGGCCCGACCTTCCCGAGCGTGGAGCGGATCGAGCCCTGGTCTGCAGCGCCGACTGGAGGCCTGAGCGGGCAGGTCATGTCTTGCCGCATGCGGGTGCGTCCTGGGCCGTGGAGTTCCACGATTCGGAGCTGACCATGAAGGGCCTTCCCGACGGCTGCCACCCCGCCGTCCGGGCGACCGCCCCACCGCTGTTGCGGATCCAGGCCCTGTTCAGGGGGTCCATGAACTCCAGGCGGAGCTGGGCGAGGTCTTCTTCGACGAGCTTCACGGAAGGTTCTTCCGCTGCCATGGAATCCAGCATGGACCGGTTCGCGATGCTGATCTGCTTGCACGGCTGCAGCAGGTCCAGGTCCCACCGGACGTGGCTCCCCGGAAGGGTGAGCCGCATCGCCATGACCCGGGAACTGCCGTTCACCACGATCACCTGCGATCCCATGCGGTAGAAGTCGACCAGGTCCGCATAGGCCTTCTCCCGTGCTTCATTGGCGCGTTGCTGTTCGTCGACGGCCCGCTGCTCCGCCTTCTTGGCGCGCTGGTCCTCCCTGCCCGCGTACAGCTCGGAACGGATCCCGAGGATCAGGCCGGCCAGGGCCGCGACCACTGTGACGGCGGCGACCGCGAATCGTCCGAGGTCCCGCACGCTCACGCGGTACGGCTCGGCGGACGGCTCGTCCGGCGTACTTCCGCCCCCGGCGGCCCCGCTTCCGGCCTCGGCAGCGCCGGCTTCGGCCGGAGGCGCCGCCTGGCGGGCGCCGTCTCCCCCTTCGGCCACGGGCGGAGTCGGCGATTCCCCGGCCCCGGCCCCGTCCGCGCCGGCCCGAGGCGGGACGGGGACCCGCTCATGGGCCTGGGCGGCTGCCGCGTCGCCCGGGGCGGGCGGGGCGTTCTCTGCGCTTCCACTGTCGCTCATGGAGCATCCATGCCCAGCCAACGAGCGGCCCAGAGCTCCCGGTCCGGCGCACATCGGCCGCCCGGGATACCCCCCCATAGTCGTGCGTCAGCCCCCAACGGCTCCAGCCACGGTCAGACCCGCTCCCTGCGTGCCCATGGTGTCGCCCCGGCCCGCTCGCGTTGCGCCAAGGGTCGCGGCCTTCACGGCGCCGCACCGGATGGATGCGCCGGCGCGCGGATGGCGCAGTGCCTGCGTACGTTGGCAACAGGGGCACGCCTGGATGAGGAGACGCTGGTCGTGGTCGTGAGGCCGGAGATCGACTACAGAGCGTTGTTTGCCGCGACGCCCAGCCCCTATCTGGTGCTGGCGCCGGACCTGGTGATCGTCGCTGTCAACGAGGCCTATCTGCGGGCGACCGGCCGCACCCGTCAGGACCTGGTGGGCCAGCATGTGTTCGAGGCGTTCCCCGACAACCCCGCTGATCCGCAAGCGGATGGGGTGAGCAACCTCGGGGCGTCGCTGGGCCGGGTGCTGGCCACGGGCCAGGCGGACACGATGCCGGTGCAGAGGTACGACATTCCCGTGGTCTCGCAACCCGGGGTGTTCGAGGAGCGCTGGTGGTCGCCGGTGAACACGCCCGTGAAGGGCCCGGACGGCCGGGTGACATGGATCATCCACCGGGTGGAGGACGTGACGGGGTTCATGCGGTCCCGCCGGTTCCGCCACCACGACGAGGGGCAGCCGCGTAAAGAAGGGATGGAGGCCGAGCTGTATGCGCGGGCGCGGGAGCTGCAACGGCTGAACGAGGAGCTGCGGGCGGCGCACGCCCGGGAGCGGGAGGTGGCCGTCGCCCTCCAGGAAGCGATGCTGCGCTCCCCGGACCTGGCCCGCCATACCGATGTCGCGGTGCGCTACCTGCCCGCAATCGGTTCACTGAACGTGTGCGGCGACTGGTACGACACCGTCGACCTGACCCAGGACCGGTTTGCCGTCGCCGTGGGCGACGTCGTCGGCCACGGCCTGGAAGCCGCCACCGTCATGGGCATGCTCCGCAGTGCCCTGTCCGCCGCGAGCCGGGCGGTCGTGGGACCGGCCCAGGCCCTGGAGGTGCTGGGCATGTACGCCCGCTCCGTCGACGGGGCACTCGCCGCGACCGCGGTCACCGTACTCGTGGACACCCGCTCCAAGCTGCTCATCTACTCCAGTGCCGGGCATCTGCCGCCGGTGCTGCTGCATACGGACGGCACCTGTGAGCTGCTGGACCAGGCCACCGACCCACCACTGGGAGCCCGGCCCGAACACGTTCCCCGCCCCCAGGCCGGCACCGCCTTCCACCCGGGTGACACGCTCGTCCTCTATACGGACGGGCTGATCGAACGCCGTGATGAGGACATCGACTCCGGCCTGAACCGCCTCACCACAGCCCTCGGCAGCCTTGCCGACCTCGACCCGGAGCGGCTCGCCGATGCGCTCCTCACGCAACTCGGCGTCGTCGGCGGCGCCCGCGACGACATCGCCCTCGTGGTCGTACGCCTCTGACATGCGAACTGGCGTGAGCGCGAGGTCATTCGGCCGCTCAGAGCCCTGCCGCCTGCCATGACGCCGACCGGAGGCTCCCCGGCAAGGGGGCCGGCTTCGCCGTCGGGATGTCGGGGAAAATCGGATGCTTGCCGCACTTACGGCCTGCGAGGCTGCGGGGGTGACTGAGACGACCCCGTACGACGCCGATCGTGCCCGATTCACCCGCCGGGCGCTGGCCCGCCTCGTCCTGTGCGATCACGCCGTGGATGTCGCCGACGGCGCCGCCGGTCTGGTCGCCACCGAGAACGACCCTGACACCGGTCCCGGAGGCCGGGCGAGCCAGGCATTCCAGCTCATCGAGCTCGCCGAGCGTGCTCTGGCCTCGGCCGTGATCTACGAACACGAGCGAGGCAGCTCCTGGAGCGAGATCGGCCAGTACCTGGGCATCGGTCCAGCAGAAGCGGAAGGGCGTTTTGCCGCGCACCTGGAAGGCTGGAACACGGCTTTCGAGGTTCCGTACCGCCTCGATGAGACCGGCCGCAAGCGCATACCGCAGTTGGCGACGGCGGCGTACGACCCCGCCTGGGCCTGCGAGAAACTCGACCGTTGGGCCTCTCTCCAACGCATTGGGATCGATGCCGTGAGCTCCGGCTTGGTCATGGCTGCCCCGGAGGAAGAACTCCCGCCAGTGACCCCGTAGCGGCGTTCGCTGGGAAGGCGATCTCGGTGCAGTGGCCCCGCGGCCGGACCTTCGTACGTGCCGTCGTGTCCTCGCGACTGCGCCGGTCCTGCGGTTGCACAACGAACGGCTCGACAGGTCGGGTGCGTCGCCCACTGGGGCTCGTCTGGCCTGCTCCCGTATCAGCTAGCTGAGTCCGACCAGTTCGGCCATCGTTGCGCCGAGGACCCGGTCGCGTACTTCGCCCGGACTGGTGACCCGTTCCACCAGGGTCCGGGCGAGGACCGGGTCGCCGTACGGTGCGTCCGAGCCGAACAGGGTCCGGTCCGGTAGCTCCTTGATGGCCAGCCGGACCGCGAAGACGATGTTGGCCGTGGACAGCTCCAGGTACATGTTCGGAGTGTCCTGCACCAGCTCGATGGCCTGCATCCAGTGCTGCCCTCCCAACTGGCTGACCACCAGCGGAACACCGGGGTACCGGCGGGCCAGCGCGGCCAGCGTCGCCAGGTCCTCCGCGGTGGTCGGCGCGGATCCGTGTACGACCACGGGCAGCTGCCCCTGGTCGGCAGCCGCTCGGAGGACCGGCTCGATCAGCCCTGCCCCTCCCGGCGGCGGTGTCAGTTCCCCGACCCCGTGAAGCCCGCGCCCGACCACCTCCTGCTCCACGATCTCGGCTGTCGCCTGCGATCCGAGCCCCAGCGGCACGGACAGGAAGCCGATGAACCGGTCCGGCCGCGCGGCAAGCGCCGCGTGCAGTTCCCCCCACGCCCCCCGGTAGGCCTCGACCGTGCCGGCCCGACCTCCGAGCGCCTCCTCCAAGACGGCCATCTCCCGGCGCAGTGCGGCCAGGTCGCCGGCCCGCTCCGGATGCGGCCGGGTGGCGAACAGGACAGCGCGGTCGACTCCGGCCTCATCCAGCAGCCCCAACTGCGCCTCGATCGGATCGTGGACGTGGCTGTGCGCGTCGATGATCACTGGTTCTTCCCTCCATCTCGACCGGTCCGGAATTCAGCCGGTCAGAGCACTGTTGCTCCCTGACACCGTTGGAAGGTCAAGCCGAAAGGAACGAATCGGTGCTGATAGGCGAGCTGTCACGCCAGACCGGAGTCAGCGAACGGCTCCTGCGCTACTACGAGCGGACGGAACTGATCCATGCCGAGCGCCGCGCCAACGGCTACCGCGAATTCGACGACCAGACCGTGGAGACGGTGCACCGCGTGCGCGCCCTGCTCGCCGTCGGCCTGCCCACCCGCATCATCCGCCAGGTCCTGCCCTGCACCCACGACGCGGCGACGCTGCGCCCCTGCCCCGGAGTCCTCACCAGCCTGCGCGACCAGCTGGCCACCCTCGACCAGCGTGCCGCCGACCTGGAAACCGCACGTCGTCTGCTGCGCCAGACGATCGCCGCCACCGAGGTCACCGAAAACACGGGCGAGCAGGCTCCAGCCGCAGGGCTCCGCAGCAGTAGTACGTCGGCATGAGGTCGGCTCGGCACACCGTCGGCGCCCGCCTGCAACCGGTCGTGCATGCCTCAACGGGTTGCCGACCTGGCGTCCCCCGGTACCTGAGCCGCCGACGGCCTGGCGGCATCACACGCAGCGTCGGGCCGGAATTTCGCGGAGGCCGGCTTGTCCAGGCCGCTGAGGGTGGTGACGACCCGGGGGTTTTCCAGGAGCGCCTCGATGGTCGGCAGTCGCCTGCCTGCGGCTCGATGCCCGGTGCTTCCGCTGCCACCGAACCCCCTGCCTGTACGGAAAACCACGCCGGAGGGCGAGGGGGCCGTACGTACGCGGAGCACGCCGTCGGGTCGTCCGGGTCCGGGCGGGCCCGTAGGGATCACAGGGAACTAGGACTTGTCCGGCCGATCATGTCCAGAGCCAGTCCCGCTTTTGGTCGAAGCCGGGTGGCCGTCCGCCGCGTGATCCACTGCGCGGGCGGGCGGGCGGCTCGGCTGTGGCACGGCCCGTTGCTGGATGGCTTGTCGGCCGCGACGCTGTCGGGCCTTTTACGGGGCCTGCCGAACCGTTCGGGCAGGTCACGCCACGTGCCGATCGGCGCGGAGCCCCGTCAACGAACGGAGGTATGGCGCTCTGCCGGGCTACCAGCGGGACCAGCGGCCGCTGCGGCTCTCCGGGCGGGCGACAGAGCCCCTGGGAGAGGGTCCGCATCGCTCTCCTGGCCCAGGCCGATGCTGAAGGCGACCTCGAGTGGGGTCCGCCGATAGGAGACCGGGGAGGCCCCGAACGAGACCCGCGATGGTCCTGGACGGCACGGCCTACTCGTCACGGGCGATCCGCCGCACCTGCGGGCGCCGCTGAATCCGGGTGATGTGGGACTCGGCGGCGACGGCGGTGAGCCGGGGGGGCGGGCGACGCCGTCGAGGACGGCCGTGGCGGCGGTCTCGGTGTCGGTTTCGGTGCCGAACAGCGGACCAGGCGGTGCGAGAGCAGATGCGGCCTCGTAGGCTGCCGCCCATGGCAGAGATCACCCACACTCAGACACCCCGCGGCGCGTTCGACCTGCTGATAGCCGGCAACCAGCGCTTCGTCTCCGGCACCCCCGAACACCCGAACCAGGACGCCACCCGGCGCACCGCGACCGCACCGTCCCAGAAGCCGTTCGCCGTTCTGTTCGGCTGCTCCGACTCCCGGCTGGCCGCCGAGATCATCTTCGACCGGGGCCTCGGCGACCTGTTCGTCGTACGCACCGCAGGCCACGTCACCGGAACCGAAGTCCTCGGCTCCATCGAGTTCGGCGTGAGCGTCCTGAACGCGCCGCTGGTCGTCGTCCTCGGCCACGACTCCTGCGGCGCGGTCGCCGCAGCCTGCTCCGCCCTGGAGACCGGACAAACGCCCGGGGGCTTCGTCCGCGACATCGTGGAACGGGTCACCCCGAGCGTGCTGGCCGCCCGCGCCGCCGGACGCGAGAGCGCCGAGGAGATCCTGGCCGAGCACATCGAGCACACCGTGGACCTGCTGCTGGACCGCTCCCGCGTCCTGGCCGACGCGGTGGCCGCCGGCCGGACCGCAGTGGTGGGACTGTCGTACCGCCTGGCTGACGGCAGTGCCCAGCTCGTCGCCACCCGCGGCCTCGACCCGGCGGACACCCCTGCCGCCTGACCGTCCGGGCGGGGCCGCTCAGGCGGAGCTTCGGGGTCCCGCGGCCCGGCGAAGCCGGTTGGCGATCGCCAACCCCAGCCCTTCCTCCGCCGGCAGGGACGCGACGATGAGGTCGCACCCCTGCTGGTCGAGCT
The DNA here is from genome assembly GCF_042871845.1 of Streptomyces sp. NPDC005533. Taxonomy (NCBI): domain Bacteria; kingdom Bacillati; phylum Actinomycetota; class Actinomycetes; order Kitasatosporales; family Streptomycetaceae; genus Streptomyces; species Streptomyces sp. NPDC005533. The sequence continues at coordinate 20,035 of NZ_JBIAJH010000005.1, forward strand.
CGCGCAGGAACCCGTACAGCCCGCGCGCGTAGGAAGACAGCGAACCGGGGACGGCCACCACGGCGCGTGCCTTCACCGCGGCGTCGGCGAGGTGCGGGGGCAGGAAGACACCCACCTGGTGCCCCGCCTCCTGGGCCAGCTCGGCTTCGGCCAGGATCTCGTCCGGCTCGACGAGGACGACCCGCGCACGCGGTGCGTAGTGCGACGGGTGCTGGCCCGGCACCCGGACCCCGCTCGCGGACGGGACCGCGACCGGGTGCCCCAGCAGCGCTTCGAGGTCCTCACGCGTCACCCCGCCCGGTCGCAGGATGCTCGGCGTCTCGCCCGTGACGTCGACGATGGTCGACTCGACGCCGACCGGGCAGGAGCCGCCCTCCAGGACGAAATCGACGCCGTCGCCGAGCTCCGCCCGGACGTGGTCCGCCGTGGTGGGGCTGACCGAGCCGAAGCGGTTGGCGGACGGGGCCGTGACTCCGCCGCCGAAGGCGGACAGCAGCGCGAGGGCCACGGGGTGGTCGGGTACGCGTACGGCCACCGTCTCCAGGCCACCGGTCGCCTCCAGCGGCACGCGCCGGCCGCGTCGCAGGACCAGGGTCAGCGGGCCGGGCCAGAAGCGTTCGGCGAGCAGACGCGCGGCCTGGGGCACCTCCTCGACCCAGTCGTCCAGCTGGTCTGCTGCGGCGATGTGGACGATCAGCGGGTGAGAGGGCGGCCGCCCCTTGACCTGGAAGATCCGCGCAACGGCGGCAGGGTCCTCGGCGTTCGCGCCCAGACCGTAGACGGTCTCGGTCGGCAGGGCGACCAGGCCCCCCGCCCGCAGCACCCTCGCAGCCTGCTCGATGTCACTGGCTACTGCCTTCGCCTTCGCCCTCATGCTTCCCTCTCACGCTTGCGTTCACCACGTACTCCGATCTCGCCGGCGTATGACGACGAGGCTCGTGCACGCTCCACCGCCCCATGATGCCGCGTGGAGCAGATGGCCCGGTTGGTTTCCTGAAGCACGCGGGCCTGGTCCACCTGGCCGCGGTCACGATCACCGGCACGGTCACCGCCGCGCTCGCCACGAACGCGGCGCACCGATCGGTGGGCCGACTCCTGAGGAGACGGCCCGAAGGTGTGGTGCGCGACGCGATCCTCGCGTTGCCTGCGGCGCAGCCCGACGTCACGGCCGCGAGGGCACGTCTCGATCGATACGGCCGCGATCGACGTCGTCCGGATCCTCACCGACGTCTCCGAGCTGGGGCCGGCGGGGACCGGGCCAGCGCCGCTGTCACCGCGGCCGCCGCAAGCTCCCCGGCTGCGAGTCCCCCGCCACGACCACCACCACGCCCGCGGTCGGCGCCCGGGTACCGGCCGACGGTCTGTGGGCCACGCCCACCAGACGGACTCCCGGCCCAGTGCCGCGGTCGGTCACCGCTCCCGTCGCCGGGCCCACCCCCGGGCTCCCTTCGCGGGCACGCCTCCTCGTCTGGGGAGGGCCCGCGGATACCAACCGCCGCAGTCGGTCGGCCCGGCAACCGCGACGCGCACTCCAGCCCTGGGGGCCGTACGGACCGCGAAGGCCCAGCGCGCCTCACGGCCGCCCGGGGCAACCGCGCGCCAGGATGGGGGTCCCGAGGGCGCCGAGGCCCCGGGCAGGAGGAAACGCATTGATCACCACGAATGTTGAGCGACACGGCACGGTCCTGGTCAGCATCACCGGGGTACTCGACGAAGGCGCGGGTCCCGCGCTTCAGCACGCACTGAACGGCGTCACCACCGCCGAGCGGGATCTCATGGTCGACCTGCACGGTGCGAACTCCATGGATGCCGACGGTCTGCTCCACCTCCTGGCGCTGCACCGGCGCGCGGAGAGCCTGGGCCTACGCGTCCTGGTCGTCGGCTGGCAGCCCCAGCCCCAGCAGCTCCTGGCGGATGTCGCGGGCATCCGCGGAAGGCACTCGGCCACCGGCGAACGGTACGCCCTCGCGGGCTTTCGCCGGCTGATCGAGGAACGGGCGCAGCGCGCCCGCGACCGTCAGGATTTCGATGCGGGATGGCTGTCCGGCGTCTAGCCCGGCGCTCCGGCGCTGTCATGCGGACGGTTCCCACACCTCGGGGCCAGCGCCCCGCCCCTCCACGAAGCCGTCGGTCGTGGTGGGAGCGGGGGGCACGCCGCCCGCCCGGCGTAGCGCTGGCGAAGGCCGGCGACTGGGGGCCCGGCCGGGCACCGTCCACCCGTCGTTGCGCGGAGCGCTTTCGGTGGGTCCCAGTACGCGGGCGCGCCGGGGCGCGCTCCCGCTGTGTTTGGACACTTCGTCGTGTCGGGCACAGGGTCCACGGGGAGGACAGCGCGCGAGCGGCGAGCAGCGCCTCCAGGCGCGTCTTCTCTCCGCGTGCGCACCCGCCGCCAGCCCTGCTCGTCGGGCGGGTGGCCGATCAGCTTCGCGGACATGGGCCCAGCCCAGCCTGTTCCCGCGCTCCCGACGGGTACGGCCCCCGTCGCGACCCTGGCGGCCAGGGCCGCACCCGTACGTCCGAACGTACTTCGCGGCCGAAGCCATGGGTGCGGCTGCCCGCGAGCGGCCGCGATCTGCTGCTTCACCTGTCCACGCCGCGCGGCCAGATGCCGGGGGCGGGTCTGGCGGCGATTCGGTCCGGTTCCAGCGCCGTCCCAGAACTCCTGAAGCCGCTCGCTGAGCAGCACATCTGAGCACACCTGGTTCTTCGATCGCCCCCCTCGTGGCCCTACCCCGCGCCCGGCCCGAGACGCGGCTGGGCCCCGACCCAGGGGTAGAGGTCGGGGCCCAGCCGGCTGAGAGGGAGGTGCCGCGGCGCTCAGTGGCGGAAGGTGTCCTTGATGTCTTCCTTGGCGCGGCGCGCGTTGCCCTTCGCCTGGTCTGCCTCACCCTCGGCGGTCATCCGCTCGTTGCCGACGGCCCGGCCGACGGTCTCCTCGACCTTGCCCTTGGCCTGCTCGGCGTGAGCCTTGCTCTTCTCCGTGCCCGACATCGGGACCTCCTCGTTGCAGTACCGGATTGGTCGTGACCGCGCTCCTGCTCGCGATGGCCATCCGTAAACCCCAGCACGACTCCCCCAGGTGGGTGGACAGCGGCAGGGTCGGTCCGGCAATCCGCTCCTACTCCGGCGGTCCGGTCCTCGGATGCCTTTCAGCGGTCGTCGTCGGAGGCGGCCCGGGTACCGAAATTCCCGTACCCCTTCAGCTGGTGGGGCTTCGAGCGGTCCCCCGAGCCGAGGTCCGGCGCGGGGTCCGCCTCTGTGACGCCCGCCCCGGTCCCTTCCTCCTGCGTGGGCTCCCGCTGAGCGGGGCGGGAGCGCTCGTCCGTGTGCAGTGGACCGCTGTCTCGAGCCTGGATACGCCGCCCCCGGGCGAACGCGATCAGCAAGAACACCGCGACAGCCACTCCGACCAGCAAGAACACCCAAATCGCTGCATTGTTCATGTAAGGCGTATACCCGGAGAACTGCTGTCATGCCGGTCGATCGCCTAAGGCGGCCGCCATCCAGGTACAGCATCCAAGGACGGAGTGGCACGCGGTGCCGCACCACTCCGTCGGCCACCCTCGGCCCAGGCATGTGGGATCCCCGAACGCCCGCTGCAGCGGCGTCGAGGCAGCTGCGCCTGCAGTGGCGACGACGAGGGCCAGGGCCTGACCAAGATGGGCGCAGCCCTGACGGCCGGACGGGGGCACATCTACAGCGCGAGCGAGGAGCCCGGTGCCTGGACCGTCCGCCGTCTTCGAGCGGTCCGTGGAGCGGCCGATGGGGCTGCGGACCGAGGCCGGGGAGAACCTCCTGCGGATCGTGATGCTGCTCGGTCCGAACGGGCCGTCGGCGGACGGAGTCGATGACTGCCTGCGTGCCCCGGCTGCTGCCGGCCCGTCTACGTCAGCTCTTCCTCGCGCACCCTCGTCGGCGCCGAACCGATCCCGCTGTTCGGGCTGTGCCGACGGTGCGCCAACGGCAGCACCGTCCACTCGCCGCGCCAGGCCGCCAGCCCTGGGTCGAGGAGGTGTTCCGCCCTGCCGGCCAGGACGACGACGTGCAGCCGCGGGAAGGTCTGGGAGCGGGTGTAGCGGTGGCGCTGCCAGAACGGGTACGTGCCGCCGATGGTGCCGCGGGTGCCTCCCGGAGGCGGTGGCCGGCGTAGCGCTCGTAGTAGTCCCAGACCAGACCTCGCCAACCAACGCCAGCGCCGCGTCCGAGCGGGGGGGGTGAACTGGGCGCAGTGAGCCGGTGGTCTATCCGTTGTCGGCGTTGGGGCGGGGTGTTGTCTTCGTGTCAGGCTGTCGGATGATGTCGTGGTCGGCCGCCTGACCGGGGACGTAGGAGAATCCCTCCTCGGTGCCCGGGTCGTAGCGAACGACTGAACCGTTCTTCTTCAGAGCGTTCAGCCATGAGGCCAGCCGGGTCTCATCCGTCTCGGTCAGCTGTTTGCCCGCGCGGCGTCGACCTTCGGCTCGGAGCATGGTCAGCGGGTAGGCCCAGCGGTGCTCTTCCTTCACGAACCAGGGGATGAGGTCATCGTTCCGCACGATTCGCCTGTCGAGTCCTCGCCGACGCCGGAAGTTGCCCCACATCGACACGACAGTCTCGATGTCGTACTTCCGCCGGTACTCCTCGGTCATCCACTGGTACGTGCGCCCTTCCTCGAACCATCGGATCACCTCCGACTCGTCCTGGATCTTGCGCCCGGCCATGTGAACCCACCCTGCTCGATCTCGATCACGTGACACTTGCACGCTACAGTCCCTCGGGTGGGTATTTGGCACGGGTGGCCCGCCCGTCGCCCACCCCGGACGCGGCTCGGGCGGACGGCCGGTTCAGTGCGGCAGGCCCGTATAGGAGTCGAGTCCTGCGCGACGGCGGTCGCGTTTCACCGACCCGTGCACGAAGCCCCAATACGCAGAGCGCAGGTCGATGCTGAGGGGGTAGACGGGGAACTCGTCCAGCAGCAGCTTGCGGAGGAACTCGGTCATCCCGCAGGAGTGGATCGTGAATGCGGCAAGGCCACGCTCCCACACCAGAACAGGCCACTCATCCGGGTTCACGCCGGTGGTCAGCCAAAACAGGATGTCCGCGCCGCCCGTGACGCCCCAGGCGAGGATGTGGTCGGGATCGACGTCGAGGACATCCCGGCCGCCCTCCATCTCCCAGGTGTAGCGCGCGGTCTCCGTCTCGTCCTCGAAGTCCGTGGACAGAGGCTCGAAGATCCCGATGTCCCGCGTAAGGCTGCCGGCGCCGTACACGGACATGAAAGCCATGAAGTCAGCCGGGAAGCCCGATCCCCATTGCGCCTCGGCCGCAGCCCAGTCGACACGCTCGTCGATCCCGAAGTCCGTCGGCAAGACCTGCGACAACGCTGCTGTCACCATCTCGTACCCCTCCCAGCCCAGAACAGGATCTTAGGGGGCCGCCCCACAGGCACCAGAACGCCGCGTTCGAGGGCGAGCCCGGCCACCCCCAGCGGGGCCCGGGCACCCACCCCGTGCCGTGGATCCGCCCGCCCGCAAGGAGGTCGCCCGCCCGCGCACGGAGGCGAGTTCGTCTTCAGTAACCCGATCACGTGAGGCGAGGCCACCGCGGGCAGCTTGGTTCGAGCACGCGGGCCCGTGGCCGACCATCGAGGGCACCGTGATCCGATTGACGGTGGCGGAACCGCCCAGCGGCGGTGTGAACAAAGCCCGTCTAGCCGCGGTGGTCAGGCACCGGTGCACCGGTGGTGCCATGGACGACGTCGGCCGTTGCTGGCAGGATTCGGCTGCTCAAGCAGACGCTCGGCTGCCCGGGCCCCATCTGCGGGTTCGGAAGCGGCCGACCGATAGACCTGGCTCATCCTGGCCGCAGACGCCCAACTGCGCCTCGCTCCCCGGCTCGCGCGCGACCTCCGAAGGGCGTGGGAGCAACCAGTAGAACCGAACAGGCTCACCCCGGCCCGAGTGAGGCGGGGGTTCAGGAACCTGTGGGCGAAGGCGGGCACGCCAGCCCGTGCACCGAAACGCATTAACGAGACGACCCGTCCGAGGCCAAATCCGGGGCGCGAAGCCGTCCACTGCTCTGGCATGCTGGCCCCGTGAACAACAAGCTCAGAAAGGGCGATGCCGCGTAATCGGCCGTCCCAAGTCCGTGCCTCCGGACGTCACCCGAGGCGGCAGCCGCACGGAACGCCAACGCCCGGCTTGCCACGTGGCTCCAGCAAGCTTGCCGGAGCGGTTTCCCGCCTAGAACACGAGCGGCTTTGGCCTGGGGCGATAGCCCAGGCCCTGCAGCAGTGGTCGCGATCAGCCCACCGCCCTGGTCGTGCTCTTTCCGGCGGTTGCGGTTGCGGTTGCCCTTTGTGCCACCCCTTCTACAGAACCGATGAGCGGGGAGTTCTGGAAGCGGCGATGCACGCTCTTCCGCCACAGGCGGCGCGTGAGCTGCGGTCTCTGGTGAAACCGCTTGACGATCTCTACATCGCCAAAACCTGGCCCGACCCCTTCGCCTCACCCGACGACGGATGGTGGGCAAGGCGCTGTTGGGGATAGGCCAGGCCGACATGACAGCACGGTGGTCGTGACGCTTGAACGAACGCCCGTTGGAACCGAACTGATGCAGCACACGTCTCCCGCACCATGATCGCCAACGAGCGCTTAGAGCACGCGAGCTCCCCCGGGCTCATCCGGCCGTCCGCGGTGACTGCGGATCCACCGAAGGTCAACGACTACGACGCCTTCGCCGAGGCGTACACGGTCGAGAACGAAACCAATCTCATCAACGCCTATTACGAGCGGCCCGCGATGCTGGCCCTCGCCGGAGACGTGTCCGGTCGGCGCATCCTCGACGTCGGCTGCGGCTCCGGGCCCCTCTTCGGGGCTCTGCGCGAGCGTGGCGCCGTCGTGAGCGGCTTCGACGCGAGCGCCGGGATGCTGGAGCTGGCTCGGCGGCGGCTCGGCGACAGTGCGGACTTGCAGGTGGCGGACCTGGGCGGCCCGCTTCCTTACGCCGACGACACGTTCGACGATGTCGTCGCCTCCCTGGTGCTGCACTACCTGGAGGATTGGGGGCCGGCGCTTGCTGAGCTGCGCCGCGTGCTCAAGCCCGGCGGTCGGCTGATCGCGTCTGTCGACCATCCCTTTGCCGTCCACCTCATGCACCGCCAGGCCGACCGCGAGGCCGAGTACAACTACTTCGACACCACCAACTGGAACGCAGAGTGGACCATAGGCGGCCAGACCGCGCCGATGAGCTTCTGGCACAGGCCGCTGCACGCAATGATCGAGGCATTCACCGCGGCCGGTTTCAGGATCACGGTCATCAGCGAGCCGGAGCCTGATCCAGCCGCCCGCGAGCTGTTCCCCGAAGCCATCGCCGCCAAGCCGCGCTTCCTGTGCTTCCTGTTCTTCGTCCTGCGGGCCGACTAGCACCCGGATACTCCCACCACCACCCCGTCACTGGAGTCAGAACTTACTTGCCGACTCGTCTCACTTCTCACCTGCAGAGCCGGGCGACGACTCAGAGGCTGAGGTGGCTGGTGGCGGGGCGCGAACAAGTCTCGGCGAGGTCGGGTGCCGCTCGTTCTGGTGAGCTGATCTGGTTGTGCGTTGCACGACGGGGCGCCCGGGTGCTGCCGAAAGCCAAGGTCGATCTGTACGCGGCGATCCGCCGGCTTTGCCCGCCGCGGAGCAGGGGCACACCGTCCAGCGGATCTGCGATCGACTGTTCGACGAGCACGACGCCGTTGGCAGCCTGACCTGTGGTTGCTGCGGTCGCATCCGTGGCCAGGGGGTGCGCCGGCGGCTCGCCGGTGCAATCGTGGAAAGGTAGTACGTCGCATGAGAAGACGGTTTCGATGTCACGGCGCCTGGCTGGAAGGGCGTGATAGCAGTGCCTGCCGACTCCAACCTGACTGACATTCAGAGAAAGATTCTCTCTGAGCTAGATGAAGCCGAGTCTCGACTTCTAGACGTACACAAGAGAGCACGTCAGGCATTCGGGATGGGCGAAGGTGACACTCACTGCTTCCAATGCTACGACCCCGACTATCCCTGTCCTGACTACCAGGAACCGCACTCTGGATTGCTTTGCGCTCGCCACACCTGCGGTCAGCATCTGAATTCCCACGACATCTACTGAGCGCATCGGATTCGGTCATCCGGAACTCCAGGCCTCGGTAGGGCCATGCCGGTGGCGCGTTCCTCAGCGTGGGACGAGATCCGGGTGGGCACAGCGTCGACACGTTCCGCGCACCGTGGCGGTGGACCAACGATCGAGGGCAGTCGTCGGCCTGATCGGTCGGACCGGTGTGCGCCTTTGTACCGCCGTGCAAGCCTGCGTCTGGATTCCACAGCTCGTGAATCAACCCGTAGGCAGCGCTGGTGGGGAGTTGCGGCGGCAGCCAGCGAGCTGGCGGTAGGTGTCGAGTGGCCCCTGGCGTCCTCCTTCTGCAGCCGCGATGAGGCAGCCCACCTCAGGCTTGGCGTGCGCGTAGGGGCCCACCGGGGCATCGTGGGTATGTGGAGAACCACCCCTCGCATTCACTGTCTCGGAGGGAAATATGCAGCAGAACGACCTGACAGATGCCCAGAAGAAGGCTTTCGAACAAAACGAAGCCGACTTCCGCAGACTCGACGACCACGTACGCGACGTCCAGGAAACCGCCCGAGCGCGGCTGACGAACACCGGTTGGCCCGACTCCGGCGACACCCGGCGGTGTTTTTCCTGCCCGTGCCCCGACTTGATCGTCAACGCTCAGGGGAAATGCAAACGAAGCGGCTGCGGTCACCCGCTCACCGACCACGATTTGCCTACCTGAAAGTGAACAGGAAAGGGGCGACGACGCCATCCTCGGCGATCAGGATCGCCGAGCCGTCCTGCGAGGCGCTCCACCAGTAGGCCTGAGCGCGCCCGAAGCGGGGGCTGAGGCGCTCGCACGCTTCGAGAACCTCGTTCTGGCGTTCGGTGGCGCCGGGATCGCACCACGAACCGACCACCAAGGTCCAGCCGGCGAGCTCAGGAGTAACGAACACCCTGCGATACACGTCGAGCGGATCGGCGTCGAGACCGCCGCGGCTGTCGATGTCCGCGGCATACACGCCGACGGAGAACGGGACCGGACGCGGCTGCGACTGCACGAGCGTCTCCACGACGCCGGCGTGGTCCCCGGTAGGCACCGCGATCCAGGAGAGGAAGCAGCAGGAGAGCGGAACCGACGTGTCGCTGGCGATTTCGATCCTGGCCAGCCGTTCCAGTGCCGCGATGGCACGGGCGCTCATCACCGCCTCGCCGCCGATCTCCGCCAAGGCGTCCAGAGCACCCGCGCGCCGCCCCGGGACCGTCGATGCGGACCGCCTGGAGCAGCGGCACCACGGCGGTCCCCCACGCCGAGAACGCTTGAACCGCCGCCTGCCTGACCTTCGCGTCACCCAGCAGTGGCAGGACATGTCGCGCGGCGGTCGGCACGTCGCTGTTTCCAGCGGCTGATCGCTGCCACAGCCGCGCGCCGCAGGGATGAATCCTCAAGCAGGAGGGCGCCAACATAGCTGTCCAGTGCCGCCGCCCCGAAGCCGGGGAGCGCTACGGGCAGCCCGGGGTTAGCCGCCACCCGAGCCGGCCGAGGCCGAACCGCCGGAGGTCCAGCCGGAGTTGGGCTGCGGCCGATCGCGCGTGCTGCGCTCGGTGCGCAGCGCCACCACGACCCCAGCCGGGCCGAGCAGAGCCTTCAACGCGTCGGCGAGCCGCTGCGGGTCGCCGCCGAACGGGAGCTCGAGCCGCTCCCGGGCGCTCCGTAGGACGAGTTCCAGCGCGAGCGTGGAGACGGCCGGCTTGTAGTCCCCCTGGTACGGCTCCACCACCTTGTTCGTCAGCCGCACCTCGCGCAGGGTCTTGACGGGCAGCCAGACGTCCGGCCCGGCGGCCCGGACCAACCGCAGGGACGCGGGCACCCCGGCCGGCGCGAACTCCACCCGCAGGATGTCCCGGGCCCGGGAAAAGGCCAGAACCGGCCAGCCGATCAGGTACTCCAGCCCGGCGATCATCCCCACCACCACGAAGACGGTTGACGCCCGCGCCCCGGCCAGCGCCATCCAGAAGGCGACGAGCAGGGTCGGCACGCCCAAGGCGAGCGGAGTGAACAGCGCCTGCCCCGCCGAGGTCAGCACGTTCCACACCGGCCCGGTCGGGCCGGCGCGCAGGACCAGATCCGTCGAGTCGGGGCCTTGTCTGAGCAAGGGATCGGTGGCCATGCCTCCAGCGTAGGACCGGTCCGCAAGGGCGCCTCGACCATATCCGGGCGATGGGGCACGACTTCTGACGGCCCGTAGCCCTCAGCCGGCGGGCGCCGCGGGCTCCCAGGACTCGAACCACGGGTCGGGCCACTGCTCGGCGGCGGCCATCAGCGGGGTAGAGGGTGGCACCATCCAGGCTCTCGCGGATGATGTCGGCGTGACCGCCGTGGCGTGCGGTCTCTTCGATCAGGTGCGGCGGCACCCACCGCACCGACCCCTCCTCGACGTCGGAGGGGAACCACGGCACGCCCTGGGGGACGGGAACGCCCTGGCCGAGGTCGGCGATGCCGACGACGGCCAGCCATGGGCGCCGCGGCAGCCACCGGCGGCTGATTGAGCCGACGGCTCCTCGAAGCGGGGGGGCCGCGACCGGGACGGGGGTCCTGCCGCGGCCCCACGGCGCCGTGCCTGCCCCGCACCCCACCCCACCGTTCTTCGCCACTCGAACCGGCGATGGCACCACACCTGTTGCAGCGACCAGCGTTGGCAGTCCGCGCGCTGAGCTGCACAAGCCGGCCTTTGTCTGCCTCGCGTCACACCGTCTTCCCCAGAGAACTCCCTGTGCCAGGCCTACCGGCAGGCACGGCAGGAGCAGTTAGCGCGCCCCTGACCGTGACCGGCCCTTCTCCGGCGGCCCCGATCACTTTGGGCCTCCCCTGCGGGCCAACGTTGGCAGGTTCACTCCGGACTGTGGATGTACCGCATCGGCGTTCCCCTCTGGCAGGCCGCCGCCGGGGGGCGGGGTCGAGCCGGCCGAGTACCGCACATGGGTCACCGCCGCACAGCTGCGCCCACTGCCCGGGGTGTGCAGGCACTCGACGCGCTCGCGGGGGCCGGCACGACGGGGCCGCCGCCCGCTTCCTGGACGACCTTGGCATCCGGTGCGTTTCGACGTCCGCGACCCTCGACACCGCATCACTGCCGGCGCTCCCTCGCCGCCTCCCCCACCATTCCGACCCCGATGACCCAGCGACGACGCCTGCGAACCTTCACCGTGTGGCGTCGGTGCTGTGGGCCAATGTGGGTGCGGGGTCGCGCGGCCTGGCCCTACTCGGCTGGTCGTAGGGCGCCGCACGGCAGTGCGCATCCCGAAGAACTCGTGTGACGCGGAGCCGGGCTGGCGGGGCTGACGGACCCGCCGCGGCGAGCGCACGCGCCGGCGTTCAGTGCGAACGGACCGGATGGGCCGGGCAGGGCGCGGGTGTCGGACCGGCTGCCGGACACGGGTCGGGGTGGGGCGGGGGCGTGACCAGCTTTTCGGCCCTCTGATGGCGAACCCCTCGACGACGAATCCGCCGAGGAGGACGCGGAGTACGGGTGCCGCCGTCGGCGGAAGCGGAATTTGGTATGGACCTGCCAAGGGGGGTGGGCTAGCTTAGCGGCTGACACTCCGTGAGAGCGCTCTCAAGCGTTCGATCCCCCACACCAGGAGGTCTGTCTCGTGAAGCACACCGCCCCCTTACGCGCCGCCGTCGCCGCCCTGCTCCTGACCGTCGGCCTCGGCGCCGCCCACACCGGCGTGGCGAGCGCCGGCCCGCTTCCGGAGCCCGCCGCGGCATCGTCCGCCGCAGCGCCGGCCGCCTCGGCCGGGCTGCTCGACGCGATGCGCCGGGACCTCGGACTCACCGCTTCCCAGGCCGAGGAACGGCTGAGCGCGGAAAAGGCCGCCGCAGCCCTGGAGAAGACCGCCCGGCAGGCCGTGGGTGGTGCGTACGGCGGTTCATGGTACGAGCCGTCCACCGGCCGGCTCGTCGTCGCGGTGACCGACCGCGCGCAGGAGTCCACGGCGCGGGCCTTGGGCGCCGACACCCGCCTCGTCCGGTACAGCGCCGCCGCGCTGGACCGTGCCAAAGCGCGGCTGGACGCGCTGCGCGCGCCCACCGGGGTGGCCGGCTGGCACGTCGACCCGCGGACCAACAGCGTCGTCGTCACGGTCGTACGTACCGAGCGGGAAGCCCCGGCCGTACGGGCGTTCGTCGACCAGGCCCGGGCCGGCGGCCCCGTCACCGTCGCCGAGACGGCGCAGGCGCCCCGTACGTACGCAGCGGGGACCGTCGGCGGCGACCCGTACTACACCGGCAACGTCCGCTGTTCGATCGGCTTCTCCGTGTACGGCGGCTTCGTGACGGCGGGGCACTGCGGGCAGGCAGGGGCCGCCGTGCGCGGCTGGGACGGGTCCGCGATGGGCACCTTCCAGGGATCCTCGTTCCCCGGCGACGACTACGCGTACGTCGGCATCCACAGCGGCTGGTGGACCGTACCGGTCGTGCTCGGCTGGGGCACCATCCCCGACCAGCTGGTACGCGGCTCCGCCGAGGCACCGGTGGGCGCCTCGATCTGCCGCTCGGGGTCCACGACGCACTGGCACTGCGGCACCGTCCTCGCCAGGAACGAGACCGTCAACTACAGCCAGGGCGCCGTCTACCAGATGACGAAGACCAGTGTCTGCGCCGAGGGAGGCGACTCCGGCGGCTCGTTCCTCAGCGGGGACCAGGCCCAGGGCGTCACCTCCGGCGGCTGGGGCAACTGCTCGTCCGGCGGCCAGACATGGTTCCAGCCGATCAACGAGATCCTCGGCCGCTACGGCCTGACGCTGCACACCGCCTGACGCGTCGAGGTGTCCGGTGTCGCGGACCGGCGCCGGCGCACCCGTCGACGAGACGGGCTGCGCGGCGCCGGACACCCCCGCATGAACAAGGGACCGTCGGACGGCGCGGAGTGCGCGGCCGGGAGCACGCGGTCCGGACTCCCGCGCGGAGTGCCACCCGCGGCGGCCGTCCGGCCGACGATGACGTGAAGCCCCGATTCCCCTTTCGCTGCATCAAGCCAGCCTTAAGAGATCGTTAAGCCGAAGACCGCAGGAGAAAGTCGCAGGTCAGGGGCGTGCGGGAGCAGCGTCTGACGTTGCCATGACGGTTACCCCTCCGTAATACTCGCTGCCTCGGGTGACATCGAGTCGCCCTTGAGAGCGCTCTCAGACCCCTCCTGTCACCCCTTCATGCCCCCCACCAACCAGACAAGGAACCATGCCCATGGCTGCTGCTCATCGCGCTCGTCACCGTTCTCCGGGCGCAGTGGTGCTCCTCGTGGCCACCGCCCTGGTCGCGGCGGTGCTCATGTCCTTCACCCGTTCGGTCGCCCCGACCGCCGGTGCGGCAGTGGTCGCGCAGACCTGGTCCGACGAGTTCGACGGCGCGTCCGGCCGCGCTCCCGACGCCGCCAAGTGGACGCTTGAGAGCGGCGGTTCGGGCTTCGGCAACCACGAGCTGCAGTACTACACCAACAGCACCTCGAACGCCGCCCTCGACGGCCAGGGCAACCTCGTCATCACCGCGCGGAAGAACACCGACCCCGGCCTCGGCTGCTGGTACGGGCAGTGCCAGTACACCTCGGCCCGGCTGAACACCGCCAAGACCTTCACCCAGGCGTACGGCCGCTTCGAGGCCCGCATCAAAATCCCGCGCGGCCAGGGCATCTGGCCCGCCTTCTGGATGCTCGGCAACGACCTGGGCAGCGTGGGCTGGCCCAACAGCGGCGAGATCGACATCATGGAGAACATCGGTCGCGAACCCAACACCGTGCACGGTACGGTGCACGGCCCGGGCTACTCCGGAGCGGGCGGCCTCGGCGCCCCGTACAGCCTGCCGGGCGGCCGCGCCTTCGCCGACGACTTCCACGTGTTCGCCGTCGACTGGAGCCCGAACTCCCTCGTCTGGTCGGTGGACGGCACCACGTACAAGACCCTCACGCCGGCCGACACCGGCGGCAACAAGTGGGTCTTCGACCACCCGTTCTTCATCATCCTCAACCTGGCGGTCGGTGGGGACTGGCCCGGCAGCCCGGACGCGTCCACGTCCTTCCCGCAGACGATGACCGTCGACTACGTCCGCGCCTCCTCCGCCGGCGCCCCCGCCGCCCGCCCGATCCGTGGCATCGGCGGCATGTGCGTCGACGTCGCCGGCGGCTCCGACGCCGACCGCACCCCGATCCAGCTGCACGACTGCACCGGCAGCGCGGCCCAGCAGTGGACCATCGGGAGCGACGGCACCGTCCGCGCCCTCGGCAAGTGCCTGGACGTCGCGGGCGGTTCCACCGCCGACGGTGCCGTCGTCCAGCTCTACACCTGCAACGGCACCAACGCCCAGAAGTGGACGTACAGCGCGGCCCGTGACCTCACCAACACCGGTGCGGGCAAGTGCCTGGACGCCACGGGCAACTCCTCTGCCGACGGCACCCGGTTGCAGACGTGGACCTGCACCGGCGCCGCCAACCAGAAGTGGACGGTCGGCTGACCCACCAGCCCCGCCGCCCCCACTTCTCCCCCCGCCTCCACTTCTCCCCCCGCCCCCGTTTCCCCCCGTCCCCGCCTCCGACCGCTCCCCCGCCCCACCTCACGAAGAACGGACCCCCACCGTGACGGCTCGCCACCAACGCACCATGCCCCGTAGGAAACTCCTCGCCGTGACGGCGGGCCTGGCCCTGGCCGTGCCCGCCGCGGCTGCCTGGCTCGAGGTGGGCGCCAACGCCTCCACCACCACCACGCTCCCCCTGGACCTGGTGAACACCACCGGCAACAACACGGTGTACGCCTATGTACTCGGCCGTGACCCCGCGGCCGGCGGCACCTGGGCCTTCATCCAGGCCGACGGCTCCAGCCTGTACCACCCGCCGGCTCCGGCCAACGATCAGACCCCGCTCGGGGTCGACTGTGCCATCGCGCTCAACGCGTCCGGCGCCGGAGCGCGGAGGGTGACGCTGCCGCGCCTGGACAGCGGCCGCATCTACTTCTCCGTCGGCACGAAGCTGACCTTCCTGATGAACCGCGGCGGCGGTCTGGCCCTGCCGTCGGTGAGCAACCCCACCGACCCCAACGCGAGCGTCGCGCACGACTTCTGCGAATTCACCTTCAACAGCGACCAGTTGTACGCCAACATCACGTTCGTCGACATGGTCTCGCTGCCGATCGCCTTCCAACTGGAGACCGGGCAGGGCACCCAGACGGTGCGCGGGCTGCCCGCCGACGGGCTGTCCCGGGTCGCCGCCGCGCTGCGGGCCCAGTCCGCCGCCGACGGCAGCGACTGGAGCCGGCTGATCGTCACCGCGGGCGGCCGCGACGTGCGCGTGCTCAGCCCCAACCTGGCGATCCGCGGCAACAGCGCCTTGTTCCGCGGCTACTTCGACGGGTACGTGGACGAGGTGTGGAACAAGTACCGCTCCACCGACCTGCGCATCGACACCCAGTTCACCTGGGGAACCGTCACCGGCCGGGTGAACGGCGACGTCCTCGCCTTCCCCGGAGTCGGCAGCTTCGCCAAACCGTCCACCCTGTCGATCTTCTCCTGCAGCGACGCGCCCTTCACCACGGGCAACGACCTGATGGGCAATCTCAGCGCCCGGCTCGCCGCCGCCTTCAACCGCACCACCCTGCTGGACAACCCTTACCAGCCGACCGCCGAGAACCCTGCGGCCTTCTACACCCGGCCGCGCACCAACCACTACGCCCGCATCCTGCACGCCACCACCCCCGACCATCTCGGGTACGCCTTCCCGTACGACGACGTGCACCCGGCCGGAGTCGACTTCGAGGGCAAGGTGCAGTCCGGCACCCCCGGCCGCTGGACCATCACGGTCGGCGGGGTGGCCGGCGGCGGCACACCGGCCCCGACGCCGACCGCCACCGCCCCGGGCGGCGGGGTCAGCGCCTTCACCACCATCCAGGCCGAGGCGTTCAACGCCCAGTCCGGAGCACAGGTCGAGGCGTGCTCCGACGGCGGCGGCGGATCCGACGTCGGCCGTCTGTCCAACGGCGACTGGCTCAAGTTCTCGTCTGTCGCCTTCGGCTCCACCGGCGCCACCCGCTTCGACGCCCGCGTCGCTTCCGGGGCCGCCGGCGGCGTCAGCGGCCTGGTCCAGGTCCGCCTCGGCAGCCCCACGGCCACACCGGTCGGCGGTTTCGCCGTCGCCAACACAGGCGGCTGGCAGGCCTGGCGCACCGTCCCCGCCGACATCCGACGCACCACCGGAACCCACGACGTCTATCTGACCTTCGACAGCGGCCAGCCCGCCGACTTCGTCAACGTCAACTGGTTCACCTTCGCCTAGCCGGGCGGGCGGACGGCCGGGCGGGCGGGCGCGGCTTGACGGGGCGGGGCGGGGTCAGAGCTGGGATGCGGCGATGTGGGCATACGCGGGATGTCGGTCACGGCGCCCGAGGTTCCGGGACCGGCGGCCCGCTACCGCGCTGGAAGGACGGAGCCCCCGGTGGATCACACTGCTGAGGTCAGGCTGAAGAAGGAAGCGGCGCACCTGACACAGTCGCCCCCCGGCGACGAGATGCTCATCGCTCCCTGCGTCGACGGTGATCCGTTCCGGTGGAAAGCGGTCCTGATACCGGGCCCTTCGTCGGTGTTCGCCGGCCGGCGCCTTCCCCTGGAGGTCACCGTGCCCACGACGTATCCGGCCTCCCCGCCCCGGATGCGGTTCACCGAGCCGGTCTACCACCCCAACATCACCACCTCCGGTGGCATCGACGCGGAGGTCCTGGGCAAGCAGTGGGGCCCGGCACTCACCATCGATACGGTGCTGCGCTGGGTGTTGACGCTCCTCGACGAGCCCGACGTCCACGACCCCCTCCGTCCTGAAGTCGCCGAGGTGTACGTGCTGGCGCCGCAGGACTACCGGCGTCAGGCCCGGGACGGGGAAGTAGACCTGGCGTCCTGAACCACCCGGACCCCGCCCGTGATCGACGGCCACAGCGTCCACGGTGGTCGAAAAGGCTCCGTCGGCCTCAAGCACTGCGCGAGCCGCGTCGTGGAGGGGGCACCGGCGGGCCGGTGGGGGAAGGCGGTGGCGTGCGGAGGGCGGTCGTCGACCGCGCCGCCGAGCGCAGCCTCCCCGTCAGTAGGGTCGGGCCGGCGCGCATCACGACGGCGTGGGCCAGGAGCGACGTCGTGTCCGCCCGTAGCGGATCTGCCGGGGGCAGAGGAACGGCCTTCGGGGGGTTCCCGAGGTCGAGAGTGGAGTCGACGGCATCCCGCCTCGACAAGGAGAAGAGATGACTCCCCTCACCATGCTCGCGCCCCGCGCGGAGGAGGGCGACACACCGCCCGGCCCCTTCGACGACCACCTCGCGGCAAGGCTGCTCGACCAGCGGATCGTCCTCCTCGGCACCCAGGTCGACGAGGTCTCGGCCAACCGGGTGTGCGCGCAGCTGTTGTTGCTGTCGGCGCAGGACCCGCGCTCGGACATCAGCCTGTACGTCAACAGCCCCGGCGGGTCGGTCACCGCGGGTCTCGCCATCTACGACACGATGCGGCTCATCCCGAACGACGTCTCGACGCTCGCGATGGGCTTCGCCGCCAGCATGGGGCAGTTCCTGCTCACCGTGGGGACGCCCGGCAAGCGGTTCGCGCTGCCGAACGCGCGGATCATGATGCACCAGCCGTCGGCGGGCATCGGCGGTACCGCCGCGGACATCGAGATCCAGGCGGAGAACCTCGAGTTCACCAAGAAGGCCGTCGAGCGGATCACCGCCCGGCACACCGGGCAGAGCGAGGAGACGATCGCGCGGGACGGCGACCGGGACCGCTGGTTCACGGCCGAACAGGCCAGGGAGTACGGGATGGTGGACCGGGTGGTGGAGTCGCTCGCCGACATCCGCCCGGACACGCCGCGCCGACGGGCAGGGCTGTGACATGGGGTCGTACACGGTTCCCTACGTGATCGAGCGGACCGCGCAGGGCGAGCGGTCCTACGACGTCTTCAGCCGACTGCTGAACGAGCGGATCATCTTCCTCGGCACCGAGATCGACGACGGGGTCGCCAACGTGGTCATCGCGCAGCTCCTGCACCTGGAGTCGGCGAGCCCGGAGCAGGAGATCTCGATCTATCTCAACTCGCCCGGTGGATCGTTCACTTCACTGATGGCGATCTACGACACGATGACGTTCGTGCAGGCGCCGATCTCCACCTTCTGCGTCGGTCAGGCGTCGTCGACGGCGGCGGTGCTGCTGGCGGGCGGGGATCCCGGACGACGGTTCGTGCTCCGGCACGCGCGGGTGCTGCTCGGCCAGCCGGCCAGCGGCGGCCGGCAGGGGACGGTCTCCGACCTCAGCCTCGCGGCCAAGGAGATGGTCCGTATCCGCTCGCAGGTGGAGGAGGTCCTGTCCCGGCACACGCACCACGACGTGGCGACGCTGCGGGCGGACATGGACCGGGAGAAGGTGTTCACCGCCGAGGAGGCCGTGGCCTACGGGCTCGCCGACGAGGTGCTGAGCCGACGGTTCGCGTTCGCCTGAGCCCGCGCGGCCGTGGCCGAGCGCCCGCCGAGGCGGCCGGTACGGCGGGGGCGCGCCCCGTCGTACCGGCCGTCGGCCCGGCCCGGCCCGGCCAGGTCAGGCGGCGAGGCAGAGGCCGTCGTACGGGGCCGTGGGCGGCGTCGGTGACGTGCGGCCCCGGACCATCCGGCGCCGGGCGTGCCGGGCCAGCTCGTCACCGGCGAGCAGGAGCAGGTCGGCGAGGCCGAGCCCGAGGGCCTGGGCGGCGGCCGCGAGTACCTCGGAGGATGCCTCCTTGCGTCCGCGCTCCACTTCCGACAGGTACGGCATCGAGATCCGGGCCGCCTCCGCGACGTCCTTCAGGGTGCGTTCCTGGGCGAGCCGCTCGCGCCGCAGCACGTCGCCGACGAGGTCACGCCACAGCGGCTCCTTCGGCGCGCGTGGCTGGGGACCCCCCACGGGTCGCCGCGGGGCGCCGGCCGGCCCGCCGGAACCGGGCGACGGGGCCTGCGGGCGCAGGGAGATGACGCGGGAGTCGTTCGGCGCATGAGTGGTCACCCCCTCACCCTAGGGATCGGGGGCGCGGGGGGAAGGGAGTGGCCTTCTGCCCTGGGTGAAGCCGTGCCAGAGCCTGGGACGGGGCGGGTCCGGCGCTGGAGCGCGTCCGTGCCGCGGTCGTGTTCAGTCGGCTTCGGGGTCGTGTGTGTCCACGATCCGGGTGGTGTCGTGCTCCGGGTCGGGCTCCGGGCGGGCGCCGGCCGGGGGCGGGTTCGGGGGGACGCCGGACCCGGATCCCGCCTGCGTCGGCGTCGGCTTCGGCGGGGCGGCTGCGGACGGCGGTTGCGCCGGACCGGGCGAGGCTCCGGGCGCCGCCACGACCGCGAAGGTCGTCAGGCGGCTCTCGTCTCCGTACAGCCACTTCCCCACCGTGGCGTCGTAGACCCACACGGCCTCCCCGTCCAGGACCACCCCGGCCCGCAGCCCCCGTACGGTGCGCCGGAAGGAGTCGGCGTCCGTCCTGCCCGAGGCGAGCTCGTCCACGGCGCGCCGGTAGCGTTCCAGGGCCTCGGCGGCGCGCGTGAGCTGCGGCCGCGCGTCCTCCGTACGGGCGAGCGGCCGGTCGGCCGTCGGCGGGGGCTGCGGCACCGACACCAGGAGCCGGCCGTCCACCCAGGCGGACCAGCCGTTGGCGCACAGGACCTCGCCCCAGTCACCGCGCCGGGACAGCAGCTGGACCGGGAGGAAGCCGTCGAGCGGCACGGTGGGGCGGGACACGTCGGGGCTGTCCCAGGCGGGCAGACCCTCCTGCGGAACGATGTGGGTGGGCCGGAAGTCCTCGACCGGACCGGGGCTGGTCATGGGCGGCTACTTCCTCATGACCGCGGGCTCGTTGCGGCGCAGCATCCGGGCCACCAGCACGGTGAACAGCACGGACAGGACGAGCAGCATGCCGATTTCGAGGAGCCACAGGCTCGTCTTGTGGTCGAACAGCGGGTCCTGGGTGATCTTGAGGGGCACGATCGCGCCGATGTCGGTGGTGGTGGCCATCGCTCCCATGGCCCACCGGGCGGGCACGAACCAGGCCAGCTGTTCGAGGACGGGTACGCCGGAGATCTTCAGCAGGGCGCCGCAGAAGGCGGACTGGACGATGGTGAGGAGGACCAGCAGCGGCATGGTGGCCTCCTCCTTGGTCACCAGGGCGGAGATCATCAGGCCGAGCAGCATGGAGGTGAACGACAGCAGGGCGACGGCGAGGGCGATCTCGACCAGCGGCGGCAGGAAGATCCCCTTGCCACCGGGGGCGTTGAGGTCGACCCCGGCGAGGCCGACCACGGTGAGGACCACGGCCTGGGCGATGGTGAGCGCGCCGAGGACCACCACCTTGGACATCAGGTAGGCCGACCGGGACAGACCGACGGCGCGCTCGCGCTGGTAGATGACGCGTTCCTTGACGAGTTCGCGCACCGCGTTGGCGGAGCCGGTCAGGACTCCGCCCAGGACCAGGATGAACAGCGCGTTCAGGCCCGTCTCGGCCGTGAGGGCGCTGCCGGCCAGTGCGCGGGCCAGGCAGCCCATGACGAACGGCAGCCCGATCATGATGGCCAGGAAGGTGCGGTCGGCGCTGAGCACGGCGGCGTACCGGCGGATCAGAGTGGAGAGCTGGGAGCCCCAGCTCTGGGCCTTGGGCGGCGGCTGCGGCACGGCGCCGGACGTGCGGGCCGCCTCCCCGGCGGGAGGGAGCGCGGACCTTCCGGCGGTGACGTCGACGTAGCGGCTCTGCAGCGGTGAGGCCCGGTACTGCCCGGCCCAGTCGCGGTTCTGGTCGTTCTCGAACGCCTCGTACGCCTCGGGCCACTGTTCGAAGCCGAAGAATGCGAGGGCCTTCTCCGGAGGGCCGTAGTAGGCGGTGCGTCCGCCGGGCGCGAGGATCAGGAGGCGGTCGCAGACGTCGAGGTTGAGCACGCTGTGGGTGACGACGATGACCGTGCGACCGTCGTCCGCGAGGCCGCGCAGCATGTGCATCACCGAGCGGTCCATGCCGGGGTCGAGGCCGGAGGTGGGCTCGTCCAGGAAGAGCAGGGAGGGCTTGGTGAGCAGCTCCAGGGCCACGGACACGCGTTTGCGCTGGCCGCCGGAGAGGCTGTGGATGGGCTGGTCGGCACGCTGCTGGAGGCCGAGTTCGCCGATCACCTCCTCCACCCGGGCCTGGCGTTCGGCCTTGGCGGTGTCCTGCGGGAAGCGCAGTTCGGCGGCGTAGCCGAGGGCCCGCCGCACGGTGAGCTGCGAGTGCAGGATGTCGTCCTGGGGGACGAGGCCGATGCGGCGGCGCAGTTCGGCGTAGTCGCGGTACAGGTCGCGTCCGTCGTAGAGGACGGTGCCCTGGTCGGCGGGGCGCAGTCCGGTGAGCGCGCCGAGGAGGGTGGACTTGCCGGCGCCGCTGGGGCCGACGACGGCGAGCAGGCACTTGGCTCCGACGGGGAAGGAGACCCGCTCGAGGAGGATCTTGCGGCCCTTGTCGACGGCGACGGTCAGGTCCTGGACGTCGAGCGAGACCTCGCCCGTGTCCACGTACTCCTCGAGATGGTCGCCGACGAGGCAGAAGGCCGAGTGGCCGATGCCGACGATGTCGCCCTGGCGCAGGGGGGCGGCCCGGCGGTCGAGGCGGGCGCCGTTGAGGTAGGTGCCGTTGTGGCTGCCGACGTCGGCGATCTCGTAGCCGCCGTCGGCGAGGGCGCGGAGTTCGGCGTGCCGGCGGGAGACCGTGAGGTCGTCGATGAAGAGGTCGCTCTCGGGGTCGCGGCCGATGCGCACGGCGGTACGGGCGAGCAGCGGGCGCACGGTCGTCGGCCGCTGGAAGGTACGGGACTGCGACGAGACGCGGGACGGCCGGCCTGCGTACGCGGCGTCCGGCCCGGCGGAGGGCTCGGCGGCGGCCGGCGGCGGCGGGGGACCGACGAGGACGGCGCGCGGGCCGTCCTCCGCGTCGCCGAACCGTAGCTGACTGCCGGCGCCGACGCTCCACTCGTGGACGCGCCGGCCGTCGGCCCAGGTGCCGTTGGTGCTGTGCTCGTCCTCCACCGTCCAGTGGTCGCCCTCCGGGCGCAGGACGGCGTGGTGCCAGGAGACCCTGACGTCCTCCAGGCAGATGTCGCAGAGCGGGTCCCTGCCGACGTGGTACGTCCGGCCCGGGCTCATCTCGACGGAGCCCGTGTCGGTCACCAGGACGAGCTCGGGTGCGGTCGGCACTCCGGGGCGCTGGACCATGAGCAGATTTTCCCATGAACCCGCCCGCCCGGCAGGGCACCTACATCGTCGCAGGTCAGAGGCCTCTTATGGGTAATGACAACGGTCCCCGTTGCAGCCTTTGCCCATCGCGCCGG
This sequence comes from Streptomyces sp. NPDC005533, assembly GCF_042871845.1. NCBI lineage: Bacteria > Bacillati > Actinomycetota > Actinomycetes > Kitasatosporales > Streptomycetaceae > Streptomyces > Streptomyces sp. NPDC005533. The sequence continues at coordinate 42,457 of NZ_JBIAJH010000005.1, forward strand.
GGTGCGCTTCACTTCACGCGACGGAACCGAACACACGGGTGCCGCGATGAGACGGGGGACGCCATGAGTGGGCACGACCACGCGCACGACGACCACGGCCACGGGCCCGGGCAGGGAAGCGGACACGCGGGACACAGTCACGGCGTGTCCGCCGACGCCGACCGCCGCTGGCTGGCGATCGCCCTGGGGCTGATCGGTACGTTCATGGCCGTCGAGGTGGGCATCGGCATCATGGCCAACTCCCTCGCCCTGATCTCCGACGCGGCCCACATGCTGACGGACGCCGTCTCGATCGTCCTCGCGCTGATCGCGATGCGGCTCGCGGCCCGCCCGGCCCGCGGCGGATTCACGTACGGCCTCAAGCGCGCGGAGATTCTCTCCGCCCAGGCCAACGGCCTGACGCTGCTCCTGCTGGCGGTGTGGCTGGCGTACGAGGCGGTGCGCCGGCTGGTGGATCCGCCGCCGGTGGAGGGCGGGCTGGTCCTGGTGACGGCGCTCGCGGGCATCGTCGTCAACGTGGCGGCGGCCTGGTGCATCTCCCGGGCGAACCGGTCCTCGCTGGCCGTCGAGGGCGCCTACCAGCACATCCTGAACGACCTGTTCGCCTTCATCGGGACGGCCGTCGCCGGTCTGATCGTGCTGACCACCGGCTTCCGGCAGGCGGACGCGATCGCCACCCTCGTGGTGGTGGTGCTGATGGTCAGGGCGGGCTACGGGCTGGTCCGCGAGTCCGGTCGGATCTTCCTGGAGGCCGCCCCGGCCCATGTGGACCCGGACGCGGTCGGCGACCGGCTCGTCGGGCACCTGCCCGTCACCGAGGTGCACGACCTGCACATATGGACGATCACCTCGGGCCAGGCGGCGCTCTCCGCGCACGTGCTGGTGGAGCCGGCGGGCGACTGCCACGCCGTGCGCCGCGATCTGGAGGGGCTGCTGGCCAAGGAGTACGGGATCACGCACACCACCCTCCAGGTGGACCACGCGCAGGATCCCCTGCTCACGGTGGGCCGCGCGGGCGAGGGCCCGTCCGGCTCCCATTGCGCGGACGCGCACGGGCCGGTCCACCGGCAGGGCCCGCACGCCCACTGACTCCGGAGCACTGATCCGCGCCCGCACGGGGCATGGATGGTCCCATGACGCACAAGCGCAGTGCCGGACTGCTCCTGTTCCGGCGGACCGGCGGACGGCCGGAAGAGGAGGGGGCCGGGGTCGAGGTCCTGCTCGGGCACATGGGCGGACCGCTCTGGGCCGGACGGGAGGCCGGGGGCTGGGGCATCCCGAAGGGCGAGTACGGACCGGAGGAGACTCCGCGGAACGCGGCCCGCCGGGAGTTCACCGAGGAGATCGGGCTGCCCCCGCCGGAGGGCGAGTACCTGCCCCTGGGCGAGGTACGGCTGACCAGCGGGAAGCTGGTGACCATCTGGGCGGTGGAGGCGGACCTCGACCCGGAGCTGATGGTGCCCGGCACCTTCACCATGGAATGGCCCCCGCACTCCGGGAACGTCCAGGAGTTCCCGGAGCTGGACCGGGTGTCGTGGTTCGCACCGCCACTGGCCGAAAAGATGCTGATTAAGTCTCAGGTCCCTTTCCTGGAACGGCTGTTGGTGCTCCTGAGAGGCCTTGAGAGCTGACCGGTACCCGCGCTTGCCAACACCCCCACCCGCGTGGACATTGCACATATGACGAACGTCGTGCTGGTGGGAACCCTGGACACCAAGGGTGTGGAGTACGGCTGGCTGCGCGAGAGGCTGCTGCGCGCCGGCGTCGAAGTGGTACTGGTCGATACAGGAATCATGGGCGAACCCCGGGTGCCCGCCGACGTACCGCGCGACGCGGTCGCCCGGGCGGCGGGAACGGAACTGTCGGAACTGCGCGCGGCCGCCGACCGGGGCGCGGCCGTGACCACGATGGCCCGCGGCGCGGAGGCGACGCTCTTACGCCTGCACGCCGAGGGCAGGCTGCACGGGGTCCTCGCGATCGGCGGCAGCGGCGGCACCTCCATCTCCACCCGGGCGATGCGCGCCCTGCCGCTGGGCGTACCGAAACTGATGGTCTCGTCCATGGCGTCCGGGGACGTCAGCCCCTACGTGGGCTCCTCGGACATCACGATGATGTACAGCGTGGTGGACATGGCGGGGATCAACAGCATCTCCGCACCGGTCCTGGCGAACGCCGTCGAGGCGATCGCCGGGATGGCGAGGGCCTACGCCCGCGCCTCCCTGGAGCACCGCCCGCCCCCGCTGGGGGCGGGCGGCCGCCCGCTGATCGCGGCGAGCATGGCGGGCGTGACCACGGCCGGGGTGGACGCGGCGCGCGAGCGGCTGACGGACCTCGGCTACGAGGTGCTCGTCTTCCACGTCAGCGGCACCGGCGGCCGCACCCTGGAGACCCTGGCCGGCCAGGGGGTGTTCGCCGGCGTCCTCGACCTCACCCTCAGCGAGCTCGCCGACGACCTGTGCGGGGGCGTCCTCACCGCGGGCCCGGACCGGCTCACCGCGGCCGGGCGGGCCGGGATCCCGCAGGTGGTGAGCCTGGGGGCGCTGGACATGGTGAAGTTCGGCCCGCTGGAGAGCCTGCCCCGGCGGGTCCTGGACCGGGGCGTCCACGTCCACAACCCGTCCATCACGGTGATCCGTACGAACCAGGAGGAATGCACGGAACTGGGCCGACGCGTCGCCGCCAAACTCCGCGTCGCGACGGGCCCCACGGCGGTCTGCGTCCCGCTCCGCGGACTGTCCACGCTCGGATCGCCGGGCGGGCCGTACCATGACCCCGGCGCGGACCGGGCTCTGTTCACGGCGCTGCGCGAAGGCTTGCGGGGCAGCGCCGCCCGGCTCTACGACTACGACACGCACATCAACGACCCGGCCTTCGGACGGGCGGCCGCCGACCGGTTGCACGACATGATCGGCGCGATGGCGGCCGCGGCATGAGAGCCGCAGCCTGAGACACCCCGCACGGTCTGGAACCGGCCGTGCCGGAAACCGTGTCCCAGGGGGTGGCCGGTCACCGACCGGCCAGGGGGACACGGCACGGCACGGCACGGCGGACAGCCGGACGGGGGCGGGAACGATGAAGGACACACGGGCGGCATGGTCGGTCCCCGGTTACACGGAGGTCCGGGAACTCGGCGCGGGCGGCAGTGGCCGCGTCGTGCTCGCCGTCCACGACGCCACGGGCACGGCCGTCGCCGTGAAGTACCTCAGCGACCGGCTGCGCGAGGACCCCGCGTTCGTCGGGGAGTTCCGGGCCGAGGCCCGCCTCCTGGGCGGGCTCGGGACCCCGTACGTGGTGCGGCTGTACGAGTACGTGGAGGCGCCAGGCGGCGCGGCCATCGTGATGGAGCTCGTCGACGGCATCTCGCTGCGCGCGCTGCTCAAGCAGTCCGGGCAGGCGGACGCCGAGGCGGCGCTGGTGGTCCTCAAGGGATCGCTGCTCGGGCTCGCGGCGGCGCACCGGACCGGCGTGGTCCACCGGGACTACAAGCCGGAGAACGTGCTGGTCGCGGCCGACGGCACCTCGAAACTGGTGGACTTCGGGATCGCGGCGAACCGGGGCACCACGCCCGGTGTGGCCGGAACCCCCGCCTACATGGCCCCCGAACAGTGGCAGGGCCGGCCGGCCTCGCCCGCGGCCGACGTGTACGCGGCGACGGCGACCTTCTTCGAGTGCCTCACCGGCCGCAAGCCGTACGACGGGGAGAACTTCGCGGAGCTCGCCGTCCAGCACATCGAGGCGCCGGTCCCGGAGACCGAGGCCCCGGAGCCCGTACGGCCGCTGATCCGGCGCGGCCTCGCCAAGCAGCCCGAGCAGCGCCCGGAGAACGCCGAGGCGTTCGTCGCGGAGCTGGAAGGCGTGGCCCTGGCCGCGTACGGGCCCGACTGGGAGGAGCGCGGGCAGCGCAAACTGGCGGCGCTGGCCGCGCTGCTGCCCCTGCTGTTCCCCTCGGCGGGCGCCCCGGCGGCGGGCACCACGGCGGTGGCCACGACCACCCTCGGCAGTGGCTCGGGCTGGGCGCCCGGCCGCAGCGGCTGGCTCGCGGCGGGAGTGGCGCTCGTCCTCGGCGCGGTGGTGGTGCTGACCACGGACGCGATCGGGGCGTCCCCCGGCGGGGCCTCCGCGTTGAGCGCCTTCGCCACGACGAGCGCGGCCCCGCCCGGATCGGCGTCCCCGACCCCGAATGCGACGCTCTCCTCTTCCCCTTCCGCTTCCGCGTCGCCGACTCCCAGCGCCTCGGCGTCCCCGAGCCCTTCGCCGTCCACGTCCGCGTCCGCGTCGCCGTCCGCGTCGCCGTCGTACGCGCCGAGCCCCACCCCGAAGCCGACGGTGAGCTGGTCTCCCACGCCGACGCCGACGCCGACCCTGGTGGTCACGAAGGTCGACGTGTCGCTGAAGACCGGGGTGTACCGGGGCGACGCGACCGTCTCGGTCGCGTCGCAGGGCACCGGACCGGTCACCGTGGTGCTGGAGTGGTTCCTGGGCGGCGCCCAAGGCTCCTACTCCGTCGCCGACGGCACGGAGTCGTTCACGGTCCAGGCCGGTTCGCCGGTCACCGTGGTCAAGTCCCACGCGTTCACCCGCGACCGCGGCTGCTACGGCGGCGTCCGGGTGACCACGAAGCCTGCCGCCGGGAACAGGTCCGCGTCCGCCTCCCAGTACCTTCTGCGCTGCCAGGACGTGCCCCGATGACCGATCCGCGCGCCCCCGAGGGCGACGACTACAGCGCCACCGTCCTCGGCAGCCACTGGTTCTCCGGTCCCCCGGTGGCCCCGGAGGTGGCCCCCGACCGGGTCGAGGGGTCCGTGCTCCGGTTCGGGCCCGGGGTGACCGCGGCCATGCCCGCGCCGTTCCCCGTGGTGGTGGCCTCCGTCGCCGCGCCCCGGCGGCGCCGCCTCGCCGGCCTGCGGCGGTACGCCCTCGCCGCGGTGGTGCTGGCCGCCGTCCTCGCGTACCTCGGCTGGCAGCGGTTCGGGCCCGGCATCGAGGTCCGCGACGTGGCCGTGAGCACCGATCCCCAGGGACCGCCCTGTGACGCGACGGCCGACGTGGTCGCCGTCGTCGGGACCGACGGGCACCCGGGCACCCTCACCTACCGGTGGATCCGCAGCGACGGCACGCAGTCGCAGGAGCTGACCGAACGGGTGCCGCGCGGGCAGCGCGAGGCCCGGCTGCACCTGCTGTGGACCTTCCAGGGCGCGGGCGACTACCCCGCGCGGGCCGAACTGCGACTGCTGTCCCCGGAACCGCGCACGGCCGCGGTGGACTTCACCTACCACTGCTCCCCGTAGCGGGCGGCCCCTGAAGAAGAGCCCGGCGGCAGCGGGCAGGGCAGTTCGGCGGTTGGGCAGAGCGCGCACCGGTTCCGCGGGTGCCCATTGCGTGCGGGAGGCCCGCGGCCGCTCCGGGGAGTGGCCGCGGGCCGTTCCGCGTTCCCTCCCCCGCCGCAACCGGGGGACGGAAGTCCGTGGGGGCGTGGCGGAGGTCAGAACCGGGCGTGCGCCGTGATGTCCGCCTCGAACTCGCCCGTCATGGCCGGGGTCACCGTCGGCCGGCACTGCCGGACCGCCGCCAGGTAGTCCTGCGTGGTCGCGCCCAGCTGCGCGGCGGCCGCGCCCCGCGCGCCCACGGCCTCCAGGTCCCGTTCGAAGGAGACCTGCGCCGCGATCCGGGCCGCGTGCTCGATGTCGGCCGGCGTGAACAGCTCGGTCGCCGCCACCAGGGCCGCCACGTCGACGTCCGCGCGCCCCGCCGTGTAGCGGGACCAGATCGCGGCGCGCGCCCCGGCGTCCGGGGTGCCGATCGGGATCAGGTAGTCGAAGCGCCCGGGCCGCAGGAAGGCCGGGTCGAGGGAGCGGATGGAGTTGGTGGCGCACACCAGCAGCCGTTCGTCGCCCTCCCGGAAGCCCGGTATGAGCTTGAGCAGCTCGTTCGTCACGCCGTGGATCCCGCCGGGCTGCGCGGGCTCGGTGCGCACGGGTGCGATCTCCTCCACCTCGTCGATGAAGACGAGTACGCGCTCCAGCTCGGCGATCCGGGCGAAGGCGTCGCGCAGCGCGGCGGCCAGGTTGCCCTCGTCGGCGAGGCGGGAGGGCAGCAGTTCCACGAAGGGCCAGCCGAGCCGGGAGGCGATGGCCCGGGCGAAGGTGGTCTTGCCGGTGCCGGGCGGCCCGAAGAGGGTGATCGCGCGCGGCGGCCGCACCCCGTGCGAGGCGGCCCGCTCGGGCTCGGCGAGCGGCAGCACCACGCGCCGTTCGATGAGGTCCTTCTCCTTCTCCATGCCGGCGACCTTGGCCCACAGGTCGTTGGGGAGGAAGCGGCCGCCGAGGTCGTCGAGGAGTCCGGCGGCCGGGCCGTGCAGGGGCTCGGTCTTCTCGAAGTAGGCGACGGCGGGCTGCCGGGTGTAGCCGGCGTTGAGCAGGCCCTCGCCGAGCAGGTCCTCCTCGGGCAGGACGTAGGCGATGCGGCCGACGCGGGCGGCGATGAGGCGTCGCTCCAGCTCGACGAGGAGGGCGCTGGCCAGGCCCCGGCCGCGCCAGCCCGCGGCGATCGCGATGCGCATGACCCAGGCCCGCTCCCCGGTGACGCAGGCGAGCGCGGCGCCGATCGGGACGCCCTGGTGGACGGCGACCACGCAGGGCTGCCGGTCGGTCAGGGCGCTGATGCACTCGGCGAGCGAGAAGACGGACTCCTGGCCCAGCTCGGCCGTCGTGTCGATCAGGTGGACCACCGCTGCGAGATCGCTCTCGCGGTAGTCGTGGATGAGCCAGTTCACCGGGTACCGCCCCTCGTTCGTGCTCCTGCGGCGAGGCTAGGGGCGGCAGTACCGGACGATCACGCTCCGTCGTGCACAACAGGCGGTCCGGAAACCGTCCGTGTCGTCCATAGACTGGTGGCTTCCGCCCGAACACCAGACCGAGGATCCCAGCGCCTTCATGCTTTGCCACATATCCGCGGCCCGACGCGGGCTCCTCCTCCGGCTCGTTCCGTTCCTGTGGACCCTGGCGCTCGGTCTGTGGGGGCTCTCCCGGCAGGACAGCGTGTGGCGGGACGAGGCGGCGACCTGGCAGGTGGCGGGGCGGCCGGCCGGCGAGATATGGCGCATGCTCGGGAACGTCGACGCCGTGCACGGTCTCTACTACCTGCTGATGCACGGGCTCTTCGAGGTCTTCGGCGCGAGTACGACCACCCTACGGCTCCCGTCGGTGCTGGCGGTCGCCGCCGCCGCGACGTGCGTGGCGCTGCTCGGGAGCCGGCTGGCGGGCTTCTGGGCGGGGCTCGGCGGCGGGCTGGCCCTCGGGCTGCTGCCGGCCGTCCAGTTCTACCTGCAGGAGGGCCGGCCGTACGCGCTGGTCGCGGCCGGGGCCGGACTGTCGACCCTGCTGCTGGTCTCGCTCGTCGAGGGCGGGCCCGGGCGGCGGGGCTGGCCGCGCTGGACGGCGTACGGGCTCACGGTGCTGGTGTGCGCCCTGCTGAACTGGCTGTCGCTGCTGGTCCTGCCGGCGCACGCGGCGACCCTGTGGTGGGTGCGGGCCGGGCGCGGGGTCCTGCTGCGCTGGGCGGCGTACGGCTCGGCGGCGGTGGCGGGTGCGCTGCCGCTGATCCTGTTCAGCCGGGGCCAGTCGGACCAGGTGTCGTGGATACCGCCGCTGACCTGGCACATGCTGATCGGCCCGGGGATCCTGCTCGCCGTCGGTGGGCTCGGCGCGTGGGCGGACCGGCCCGACCGCAAGAGCCTCTCGGCGACGGCGGTGGGGCTGCCGCTGCTGGCGGTGCCGCAGCTCGGGCTGATCGGGCTGTCGCTGGTCCAGCCGCTGTTCCTGGACCGGTACGTGCTGTTCTCGATGGTGGGTCTGGCGCTGCTGATCGGCGCCGGGCTGGGCGCGGCCGTACGGGCGTGCACGCCCCGCTTCCCGGGGGCGGCGGGGCTGCTCGTGCCGGGTGTGATCGCGGTGGCGGTGGTGGCCCTGCTGCCGCTGGAGCTGGGCAAGCGGGCTCCGGCCAGCCGCGTCGACGACGTCCTGGCGGTGGCCGGCGAGGTGGACCTGCTGAAGCGGGACGGGGACGCGGTGCTGTTCGTGCCGGCCGCGCGGCGGGACACCGCGCTGGTCTCCCCCCGCGCCTTCACGGGCCTGACGGACCTGGCGCTGGCCCGGACCCCGGTCGACTCGGCGACGCTCAAGGGCGAGGAGGCGGAACCGGATCGGATCCGGGCTTCGCTGCTCGGGCAGCGGCGGGTGCTGCTGGTGACGGATTCGGCGAAGGTCGCGAGGGCCCCGTCGGCGGAGCGCGACAGGGCGAAGGCCGCGGTCCTGCGGGAGCACTTCGCGGTGGTGGAGGACCGGCAGGTGCGGGGCCGCCGGGTGACGGTGTACGAGCGGCGCGGTGAGCCGTAGGGGTCCGCCGGTCCGAGTTTCACACCGGGTGCACGGGATTCACAGGGGATTCATACGGAACACCGGGCTCCGGACATAGGTTCGGCGGGCAGGGTGGAAACATGATCCACCGCATGCTCCCCCGGCCGGCCCGGCGCATCCGTGCGCGGCGGGCGTCACGGATCCTGCTCGCGCTGACCGCGATGGCGGCGCTGCTCGGCGTGGACCTGCCCGACGCCGCGGCCGGACCGCCGCTCGGGGTCACCGCGTGGGCACGGCCCGACACCACGGCGGACCGGGTGGGCGCGCTCTTCGCGGACGGGCTCGACGGCGGGCACTTCTGCACCGCGGCCGTGGTGCGCAGCGACGACCGCGACGTGATCGCCACGGCCGCGCACTGCTTGGAGAGCCCGTACACCACCGTCTTCGCCCCGGGCTACCGGGACGGCGAAGCCCCGTACGGCCTGTGGAGGCTCACCGGGGTGTACCTCGCCCCGGGCTGGACCGAGGACCAGGACCCGGACGACGACATCGCCTTCGCGACGGTGGCACCGGTGGACGGCGGGCAGAGCGGGTCCGTCGAGGACCTCGTGGGCGGCTTCCCTGTCGCCGCCGAGCAGCCGGACGACGCCGCGGTGACGGTCATCGGGTACCCGCGGACCCTGGAGTCACCGCTGCGCTGCGCCAACACCACCGACCTGTTCTCCGAGACCCAGCGGCGGATCGGCTGCCCCGACCTCAGCAGCGGCACCAGTGGCAGCCCCTGGCTGGTGGACGGCGCGCTGACCGGGGTGCTCGGCGGCCACGAGGACGGCGGGAGCGTGCCGGAGATCTCGTACAGCGCGGTGATGGGCGACCAGGCGGTGGAGCTGTACCGGGAGGCGGCCGACGCCGGTTAGCCCGGCCTAGCGGGCGGCCGGGATGCGTTCCGCCTCGGGCGCGGAGGGCTGCGCGGGCAGCCGTCGCAGCGGGGTCGGGGCCGGGGTGCCCGAGCGGATGTCCTGGATGCCGCGCCGCAGCCGGTCGCGCAGGAAGCGGCCCAGGGGGCGTTCGACGAACCGGTGGATGAGCCAGGCGAGCAGCACCATGAGGGCGGTGACGCCGACGGCCAGGGGTACGGGCGCCACGTCGTGGCGGAAGTGGTGGATCAGGGTCAGCCCGGCCAGCATGTGGATCAGGTAGAGCGGGTACGTGATCGCCCCGGCGTGCGGGAGCCAGCGCCAGCGGATGCCGTCGAGGGCGCCGAGGGCTATCGCCGCCATGAGGGTGAAGCCGAGCAGGATGATCACGTGGGCGGGCCAGGCGGGTGTCTGCTGGGTGACGGCGGGGCCCAGGCTGGCGGTCATGCGGTCGTGCACGTGGTGCTGGGCGAGGAGGAACTGGAGGCCGACGACGGCCCACAGGACAGCGTTCGGCCCGAAGCGCCGCATCAGGTGGAAGGCTATGCCGGCGATGAAGTACGGGGAGGCGGAGGACGCCGCGAAGAAGGACAGCACACCGCTGTCGACGGCGGGGGCCACCACGCCGGCGAGGGTCCACACCCCGCAGAAGAGGACGCAGTTGCGGTAGGTCACGCCGCGCATGACGACGACGGCGAACAGGACGTAGAACTTGAGCTCGACGAAGAGGGTCCAGTACACGTCGTCGATGTGCGGGACCCCGATGCCGGCCTGCAGCATCGACAGGTTCACCACCGCGTCACCGGCCTTGATCCTCCGCACCTCGGGCCAGTTGAACAGCACGACGGAGGTGAAGGCCACGGCCGTCCAGTAGGCGGGGAACAGCCTGGACATCCGGGACACCGCGAAGTCGCCCACGGTCCGGCCCCAGGCGCTCATGCAGATGACGAAGCCGCTGACCAGGAAGAAGATCTCGACGCCGAGCCAGCCGTAGACGGCGAACCCGTGGGCGGCCGGGAAGACGCCCTCGGTCGGTTCGCCCCAGGCGCTGTCGAGGACCACGTAGTGGTAGAAGAGCACGGAGAGCGCGGCGAGGACCCGGACGCCGTCGAGGACCGCCAGGCGTCCGCCGGCGGCCCGCTTGCGCGTCAGGCCGTCGTGTCCGGCACCGGCCCGCGTGCCGTCGCTCGGTTGCGGCCCTCCGGCTGAACTGCCCGCGCCCATCCCTCGACCACCCCTTGTGAAAGTACGACGGTCCGATGACCGCCGTCGGATCTGCGGAACCTTACAGCGCGTTCCCGCTCACCCCCAGGTGGGCCGGACGACACCCGGCGGGTTTGCCGGACACGTCCTATTCCGGGATCCCCGCGGGCGCCGCGAACCAGGTGGGCTCCTCGCGCAGGGCGCGGTGGATCCGGTCCAGGGCGAAGGGGTCCAGCGGCGGCAGCGCGTCCACCTCGAACCACGCCACTTCGAGGGACTCGTGGTCGTTGGCCCGCGCCTCGCCGCCGATCGCGCGGCAGCGGAAGGTGATGTCCTGGAACTGGCAGAGGTCGCCGTTGGGGTAGGTGATCGGCTCCAGCATCTGGACGAGCACCACGCGCTCGGGGACGCAGCGCACCGCCGTCTCCTCGAACACCTCGCGCACGGCGGTCTCGGCCGGCTGCTCCCCCGGTTCGGCGATCCCGCCGATCACGGCCCACCGGCCGGTGTCGGAGCGCCGGCCGAGCAGCACCCGGCCCAGGTCGTCGAGGACGATGGCCGTGACCCCGGGGAGCAGGAGCAGCTGGTGCCCGGCGGTGGCGCGGATGGCGCGGATGAAATCGGGAGTGGTCATCCCCCGACCCTACGAGGCCCTGGGCGCCGGCCCCGGTCTCACTCCGCCCGGCGCGCGCGGGTCCGTCGGGCCAGGAGCAGGCCGAAGCCGCCCGCGGCGAGGAGGAGCAGTGCGTACTCGGGCAGCGGTCCGACGACGGTGGCCGGGGTGCGGGTGGAGCGCAGCGGGATCTCGGCGACCAGGGCGTCCGCGGTGAACATCCTCGTCTGCGCCGTGATCCTGCCGTCGGGGCGGATGACCGCGCTGACTCCGCTGGTGACGGGGACGAGGACGGTCCGGCTGTGCTCGACGGCGCGGATCCGGTCCATGGCCAGCTGCTGGTAGGTCATCTGGGTCCGGCCGAACGTGGCGTTGTTGCTCGGCACGGCGATCACCTGGGCACCGTCCCGGACGGTGGAGCGGACGGCGTCGTCGAAGGCGGCCTCGAAGCAGGTGACCATGCCCACGCCGCTGCCGGCCATGTCGAAGACCCCGGGGTCCTTGCCGGGGCCGAAGTCCCGGCGCACCCGGTCCACGTCGGCGCTGAAGAGCCGGACGAAGGAGCGCATCGGGATGCGCTCGCCGAAGGGCTGGATCTTGCGCTTGTCGTAGGTCGCGGTGGGGCCCGCGACCGGATCCCAGAGGATCATCGTGTTGCGCAGCGGACCCGTCTCCGGGGACACGACGGCGCCGATCGCGACGGGCACGCCGATGGCCTTGACCGCTTCGTCGATGACGGCGCGGGCGTCGGCTTCGGCGTACGGGTCGAGGTCGGAGGAGTTCTCCGGCCAGACGACGAAGTCCGGCTTCGGCGCGCGGCCGGCCTTGACGTCCTCGGCGAGCTGGATGGTGCGCTTGACGTGGTTGTCGAGGACGGCGCGGCGCTGGGAGTTGAAGTCGAGGCCGAGGCGCGGCACGTTGCCCTGGATGACGGCGGCCACGACGGTGCCGTCCTCGGCCGCGTCGGAGACGAGCGGGCGGGCGGCGAGTCCGGCGCCGATCGGTGCGGCGATGGTGAGCGCGGTCAGCGCGGCGGTCGTGCGGCCGGGGTGCCGGCGGGCGGTGCGCACGGCTTCGTAGAGGCCGAATCCGCAGAGGGCGACGCCGAAGGAGAGCAGCGGGGTGCCGCCGAGCGCGGCGAGCGGGGTGAAGACGCCGTCGGCCTGCCCGAAGGCGAGCTTGCCCCAGGGGAACCCGCCGAAGGGCGCCCGGGCGCGCAGGGCCTCGCCCGCGACCCAGACGGCGGCGGCGAACAGCGGCCAGGCCGGGAGCCGGCTGACGAGGGCGATGCCGAGGCCGGTGAGGCCGATCAGGAGGGCTTCGAGGGCGACCAGTGCCAGCCAGGGCACGGGGCCGACCTCCTCGCCGGTCCAGACGAGGAGCGGCAGCAGGAAGCCGAGGCCGGCGAGGAAGCCGAGGCCGAATCCGGCCCGGGCGCGGCGGCCGTGGAGGCAGCCGGCGAGCAGGGCGATGGCGAGAGGGGCCAGCCACCACAGGGGGCGGGGCGGGAAGCTGAGGTAGAGCAGCACACCGGAGAGGGCGGCGAGCACGGAGCGCACCAGCCGGGCTCCCCCGCGCCGGGCGGGGGCCGCGGCGGCGTCGCCGGGCGCTGTGGCGTGGGGCGGCGCGGCCTCGGCCGCGGCTCCGTCGGCGGGCTGCGAGGGCTCGTTCCCGGCCGCGCGGGTGACACTGCTGCTCATCTGGCGGAGTGTACGTCCCCGCGCCTCGGACACGGGTAAGCGGCCGGGCCGGTCCGGGCCCGCCATGACCACCACCCAAGTAGTGACAAATGGGATATCCAGCACATAGGCCGCATTCAACTCGACTTATTCCATATGCCGTTTGAGGGTGTGTCAGTCGCAAACGCGCGGGGCATAATCGGGGCCGGTCGTCTCCGGAAGCGGTGGAGCCATCGGGACACCGACTCACCCCCACGGCGGAATTCCGCACCGGACCGATCCCCAAGGCGTCGTACATGTCCCTGGCCAGCCGCACCCGCCTCGCGGCCCTGCTCACCGCGCTCACCATCGGCGCCGCCGGGGTGACCACCTGGGCCTACGGATACGGGAACGCACCGGAGCCGGCGGCTCCCGAGGCGGCCGTCCGGCCGAGTGTGACCGAAGGCACGGTCCTCCACGTCGTGGCCCACCCCGACGATGACCTCTTCTTCATGAACCCCGACCTGAGCCGTTCCATATCGACGGGCGTGAAGGTCGCCACGGTGTACCTGACCTCGGGCGAGTCCGACGGCAGGAACGAGGCCCACAGCCCGCACCTGGAGGACCCGGCACGCCCCGCCGACCACGCCGCCTACGCGGAGGCCCGGCAGAACGGCATCCGGGCCGCCTACGCCCAGATGGCCACCGGCGACCGCACCAGCGCCTGGCAGCGCACCTCGATACCCACCACCGGCGGCGGGAGCGCCGAGGTGGACGTGCTCGTCGCCCGGCCCGAGGTCAACCTCATATGGATGCAGCTCCGTGAGGCCCGCAGCATCTCCGGCGACAACCCGGACAGCCTGCGCGGCCTGTGGGACGGCAAGGTGCCCGCCCTGGGCTCCCAGCTGACCTCCGGGACGCCGGTCAAGAGCGGGTTCTCGTACACGAAGGACCAGGCCGTCGAGGCCATAGCGGACGTCTTCGCGCGGTTCCGGCCGACGACGATACGGACGCAGGACCCCACGCCCGGCCGGGCGCAGGGCGGCGGGGCCTTCCTCGACCACCAGGACCACATGTACGGCGCCCGCTTCGTGCAGGCCGCGGCCGAACGCTACGCGCGCTCCACGGACCGGCCGCACTTCTCGGTGCAGAACTACGTGAGCTATCCCAACAGCTCCCTGCCCCCGACGCTCGATCCGCAGGCGGCCGAGGAGAAGCTCGGCTACCTCAAGACCTACGCCTGGACCGACCACCAGGACTGGTGCGGCAGCGCCGCCGGCTGCGGCGACCGCAAGACCGCGACCCGGCCCACCGGCGCCGGCTGGAACCAGACCATCCGCTACAGCCGGGGCGACGGGACCTCCTGGATGACCGAAGGCGCGTCCGGACGGCTGTGGGCCTTCGCCGTCCTCGACGGCCGGATGGCGTACTGGTCGCGCAGCGGCCCCGAGGCCGCCTGGCGCGGCCCCGAGTTCCTCCCCGGCGCCGGGATTGACGCCGGCGCGGCCTCCGTCCGCCTCCCCGACGGCAGGATCGCGGTCTTCGGCACCCGCACCACCCTGGGCACCGCACCCCAGGAGTACGCACGCGACGTCGTGTACGCCGTCCAGAGCGCGCCGGGCGGCGCCTTCGGCCCGTGGCAGTCGCTCGGTACCCCCGACACGGACGACATATCCGGCACCTCGGCGATCAGCGCGCCGGCCGTGGCCGTGGACCGCGCGGGCCGGATGACCCTCTACGTACGCGACTCCGGGCGCACCCTGCGCGCCCGCGCGCAGGACGCCCCGGACGGCGCCTTCGGCGCGTGGCGGTCCCTCGGCGGCGCCGCGCTGCAGGGCGACCCGGTCACCGCGACCGACGCGGCGGGACGGCGCCACGTCTACGCCGCCACGGCCCAGTCCGTACTGGCCTGGGTCCAGCCGACGCCGGACGCCCCGTCCGGCGGCCCCCTCCCGACCGGTCTGCCGGCGACCACCGGTCCGCTCTCGGCGAGCCCGCAGGGCGACGTGGTCCGCCTCTGGTTCCGCCACCCCGGCACCGGCACGGTCGGTACGAGCCTGGCCCGCGCGGGCGGGCCCGCGCCGACGTTCTCCCCGGTCACCGAGGCGGGCGGCGAGGGCGGCTACGGCGCCGTCGGCGTGACGGGCGGGCTGCTGGCCGGCCGCGCCGGCACGGGCACGATCGGCGTGTCGGGCCCGGGCGACGCGCCGTCCTGGTACGAGTCCCAGATGCTCTACACGGGCGCACCGGCGGCCGTGGCGGAGCCGGACGGCACGGTCCTCGCCGCGGCCCTCGGCCTGGACGCCGCTCTCCACGTCACGACGGCTCCCCCGGCCGGATCCGAGGCCCCCGGCAGCCGCCCGCCCTCCACCCCGTGGCACCACGCCGTCCAGCCCTCGACGGTGGTACAGGCCGGGCGCTGAACCTCTCGCTCCCGCGGCTCCGGGTGGCAGCGCCGACCGGGGCGGGCGACGATGGCGGGCACCACGTCGGGACGCGGCCGCGGCCGGCTCCCGACGGGCTGACCGGCTGACCGGCCCAGCGCCGGTGATCGGAGCTCCCATGACCGCTTGCTCCACCGCGCGCGGGAGCGCGGGACCGGGAAGGGTCCGCGCCGTGGCCTGCGCCGCCGTGTTGCTGGCCCTCGCCACCGGGTGCCGGAACGACGCGGCGCCGACGTGGGGGTATCCGGAGCTCGGCGCGACCGTCGGATCGCTGTCCCGGGCCCTCGACGAAAGCTGCGCCGGGCAGACCCCCGCGAGCTGCTCCGACGGCCTCGACCGGCTCGACGCCCTGGCGGAGCGCGCCTTCGCCGAGGTCCTCGACCACCGGCTCCTCGACGACGCGTACCTCGCGGCCCGGAACGAGGTGGACCGGGCGAGGCGGCTCCGGCTCGCGGCCGCGGCGCGGGCCCGCTCGCTGCGTGATCCGCACCACCCGCCGCTCGGCCGGGCGGTGGCGGCCGAACGGCACGCCTACCGGCACCTGCTGGCCGCACTGGAGCGGCTGCGCACCACACCGCCGCCGGGCGACGGCACGGACCCGGTCTGAGCCTGCCTCAAGACGGCGGGGGCGGGGCGGGGAGCGCCGTGCCGTCGAGGGCCACGAGGGCCAGGACGGCGATCGAGCCCGTCCACGCGAGCGGAGCCACCGAGGCGGGCCTGCCCTCCTTGTCCACCTTCTCCGGCAGTTCACCGAGCGCGTTCCGCTTGGCCAGCAACCAGTCGAGCACCGGTGCGGCCTTCGCGGGCCGCCCCGTGGCGGCCCAGGCGAGCGCGAAGAGCGCCGTACTGGGCGTCCAGGCGTTCCCGCCCCAGGGCGCCGTGGCGTCGTTGCCGGGGGTCAGGCCCCCGTTGGGCAGGAGCAGCGCCCGGTACGTGGCGTCCAGCGCCCCGGGCAGACCGGCGGGCGCCGTGTTGAAGGGGGGCGCCATGAACGTCACCGCGCTGTCGCGGCCGTGCCGTCCGTCGACGGTGCGCTGGTACCCCAGCGGAGCGAACCGCGCGGAGATCCCGGCCGACAACCGCCGCGCGGCCCGGGCCCAGCGCGCCGCGTCGTCCGGCCGGTTCACCTCCCGGGCGAGGTCGGCGGAGGCGTTGAGGCCGGCGAGCAGCGGTGCGGCCGTACCGATGTTCGTGGTGGCCGTCGTCAGCTCCCAGTAGTCGGGGGAGGCCGGCGGCAGGCCGTCCGCCCGCAGGGAGGCCGCCGCGCGGTCGGCCGCTTTGCGGATCATCGGATAAAGGGCGGCCAGCCGAAGGCGGCGGGTGTCCGAGGGGGCCGTCCGGTACCACTGCCAGGTGGCCCACGGAACCCAGCCGTTGGCGTCGAGCTGCCACCACCTGCCGTCGGGCGGCCCGGAGGCGTCGAGCCTCGTCCGCGCCTCCCACGTGCCGTCCGCGCGCTGGGTCGCGGCGCTGTAGCGCAGGATCCGGTAGGCCTCCGCGTCATGGCCGGTGTGCGCGAACGCGGCGGAGGCGAAGCTGGAGTCGCGCGGCCAGGAGTACTGCCAGCCCGGGCTCCACCCCGCGGCCACGGCGCCGTTGGGCCGCAGCAGGGCGCGCATCGCGAGGAGGGCCCGCTCGGCCGCCGCGCGCTGGGCCGCGGACCTGCCGGGCACCCGGCCGGAGGCCAGCCAGGCGCGGCTCTGTGCGATCTGCCCCACGGCCGGCGGATGGCCGTCGGGGACCACGAGCGACGTCTTCCGGCCGGCGGGCAGGTACTTCCACCGGCCCGACGCCAGCAGCAGGACGTTGCTCCCGTCGACGTACCGCGCACCCTCGGCGACGGCCGGCGGAACCCCTTCGGCGGCGGTCGTGTTGGAGAGCAGGCCGACGGTGGGCGCGACGAGGGCCGACAGGGGCGCGTGACTGCCCACGGGACACAGGGGGACGGCGAAGCTCGCGAAGGCCGCCGTGGCGACCGCCCAGCAGCCGAGGACACCGGGCATCGCCACTCCCTCCGCCGGCCCCGGGTCCGTGCGGACCCGGCTTCCCCATCCTGGGAGAACCGGGCGGCGGCTGCCACGGAACGCCCGCCGCCCGGGTGACCGAGGGCGGCGCGTCCTCCCGTCCCGTCGGGTGCCGGGCCGCTCCGTACTCGCCCGTCCAGGCCCACCCGGGATGCAGGGGGCGGCGGGCCGTGCACACGATGGGGGTTCCCGGGTCCCCGCCGCGGGGTCCCCACCGCGAAGAGGTGGTGAATGAGCACGGCTGCGATGGAGGACGAGGACGTCCGGGCCCCCGGTCCCGCGGAGGGCGGGGGAACGGGTCCCCGCCCCGCCCTGCGCAGGGTCTTCCGGGCGGCCGGGGCGACGCTCGTCGCGGCGGCCGGGACCCTGGTCGCCGTCGGTTGCTTCCTCGGTCTCTACGTGCGGCCCACGTCCGACGACTGGTGCGCCGCGTGGAAGACCCGCGACCTGGGGGTCCTCGGCATCACGTCCGACTTCTACCGGACCCAGAACGGCAGGATCGCCAACGCCTTCCTGAGCGGCGTCGTCTACGGCGACGGACCGGCCGGCACCAAGGTCCTGCCGACGGTCATCGTCGTCTTCTTCACCGTCGGTCTGGTCCTGTTGGGGCGTGAGCTCGTCCGGTTGCTCGGCGGCAGACCCCGGCTGCTGGTCCTGACCGCCTGCGCCCTGGTCGTCCAGGCGCTCATCTACTTCGCGGGCACCCACAGCTACCAGGTGCTGCTGTGGGCCCCGGCGACGATCTCGCACACCCTGCCGAGCGTCATCGGCGTGTGGGCGGTCCTGCTGGCCCTGTGGACCGTGCGCCGCCCCCGCGGCGCCGCCCGCGTGACCGGCTTCGTCTCGGCGTTCCTCATCGCCTTCGCGCTCGGCACCCTGAGCGAGCCGTTCACCCTCGTCAGCGCCCTGCTCGCCGGCCTGGTCGGGCTGGTCTGCGTGCCCCGGTTCGGTCTGGCGCGGAACTGGCTCCCGGCCGGCTGGTGCCTGGTGTGGTGCTGCGGCCTCGTCCTCGGCATGGCCGTGCTGTACACCTCCCCGGGCGCCCGCTGGCGGCGGGCCCAGCGGCTGGACCAGGAGTCCATGCTCTCCGCGGGGGAACTCCGGGGTGCCTTCGCGGACTGGCTGCGCGTGTGGGACGTCGTCACCGGACAGTGGGCGTACCTCGGAGCCGCGGCCGTCGGCGTCCTGTTGGGCCTGGCGTGCTGCGTGCGCGGGCAGGCGGCCGGAAAGCGGGAGCCGCGCCGGCCCGTCCCGCGCCGGGCGTTGACCGCCGTGCTGCTGCTGCCCGTCCCGGTGGTGGTGCTGGGGTCGTTCGCGGTGGTCGTGGGGCTGCACAGCGGCTACGGCCCGAACGGGTGGACCTTCGGCCGCGCCTGGACGAACTTCATCGTGCCGATGGAGCTCGCGCTCTGCGGCTACGGCGCACTGCTCGGCGCCCGGGGCGGGCGGTGGCTCGCCGACCGCCGCTCCGCCGACGCGTCCCTCGCGACCGCCGGCGTGGCGGCGGCCTGCCTGGCGCTGGCCTCGGTGACCGCGCTCGTCCCGAGCGTCCGGGGCCTCACCACCACGACGGTCGCCCGCTCGGTGGCCTGGGACGCCCAGAACTCGCGCATCCTCGCCGAGACCGCGCAGGGCGCCACGGACGTGGGCTACCGGCCCCTGTACATCGGGGTCCTGTCCGAGCCCTTCTTCACCGAGGACTACGAGCGGGACTGGGTCGCCGCCTGCGTCTCGAACTGGTACGGCGTCGAACGCATCCACCGCGTCTGAGGCGGCCGGCGGGAAGCGGGCGAGCGGCCTAGCGGGCGAGCGTGCGCAGGTGGGTGCGGATGACGCGGACGGCGTCCTCCGCGTCGTCGACGGTCACCGTGAAGAGCTTGCCGTCGCCCAGGCGCAGTTCCAGGCCCTCGCCCCGGCGGACGATCACCGCGGTCCCCTTCTCGGGGCGCCAGCGGTAGCCCCAGCCGCCCCACTGCTGCGGGGTGATCCGCGGAAGGAACTCGGCGGAGGTCACCTCGGTGAGCCGGATGGTGCGGCGCGGCAGCCCCACGTGGCCGCAGCGCACGATCAGGGCTTCGGAGTCGATGGTGACGGCGACGTGCACGAAGGCGAGCGTGCCGAAGAGGATGAGCAGCCCGGCGGCGAGGCAGCCGGCCACCGCCATGAGGAGCGGGACGAAGCCGGAGGACCAGGCGTTGTCGACGGCGAGCTCGATGCCGAGCGCCAGACAGGCCGCGCCGGCCGCTGCGAGCAGCCACTGCACGCGGTTGGAGGCCCGGCCCGTCCAGAACGGACCCGGTGGGTGCGCCGTCATGTGTAGCAGCGTACTCACGTTGCGCTGGTGCGCCACTGCCCCTCGCCCGGTCGGATCAGCGCGCCCGCCACCGGCCCTCAGCCGGGGAGCAGTCCGACGAGCGCGTCGGTGAGCGCGTGCCCGTACGCGATCCGTACGCCGCCGAGCCGTCGAGTTCGGCGAGCAGTGCGTCGAACAAGTAGGGGCGGGAAAAGAGCAGTTCCGGCTGCCCGCCTTGCGTTCGATCCGTTCGAGCGGGCTGCCGTCGGGGCGCCGGATTCGCCCGCGCCCGCGGCCCGCGCGCCGACTACCACACCCGTAGTACTACATCTGTGGTACCGCGTGTAGCTAGGCTGGCAAGGTGAATCAGGACCGGAGGGACCGGCTGCGGGACGCGGCCATCGCCGTACTGGCGGAGGCGGGCGGGCGCGGGCTGACGCACCGGGCCGTCGACGCGGCCGCCGACGTGCCCACGGGCACGGCCAAGAACTACTTCCCGACCCGGGACGCCCTGCTGCGGGCCGTCGCCGAGCGCTGCGTCGAGCAGTACCGGGCAGTGCCCGCGTCCCTGGTCGGTGCGGGGCCGGGGCCCGCCGACGCGCGGCAGCTCGCGGCACTGCTGGCCGGGCTGCTGCGGGACGTCGCCGGGCCCGGCCGGCCGCGCGTCCTCGCGTACCTGGAGCTCCTGACCGAGGGGACGCGGCGGCCGTGGCTGGCCGCGCTGTTGGATCCGATCGCCGCGGGGGACTTCGCCGCGCACGAGCAGCTGCTGCACGCCGCCGGGCTGCCGGCCGGGCCGGAGCGGGCCCGCGCCCTCACCCTCGCGTTGCACGGCGCCGTCCCCCACCTGCTGTCCGGCGCCCCCGCCACCCTGACGGCGGCCGGCCTGGACGACCTCGACCGCTTCGCCCGCGCCCTGCTCGCCTCTGTCTGCCCCGAGGAGACTCCGTGACCACCCGCCTCGACCGTGCCGTGGGCGCCGTCCTGGGCTCGGCGGCGGGCGACGCGCTCGGCGCGCCGTACGAGTTCGGCCCGGCCGGACAACTGACCGCGCGCGGCGAGGAGATGCGCGGGGGCGGCGGTTGGGATCCGGGCGAGGCGACCGACGACACGCAGATGGCCGTGCTGGTCGGCGAGTCGCTGCTGGAGCGGGGTGGCCTCGAACTCCCGGACATCTTCGCCCGGTTCCGACGGTGGGCGGCGGGGCAGCCCAAGGACATCGGCCTCCAGACCGAGGACGTGCTGACGAACGGCGAGCCGTGGGTCCTCGCGGCGGCCCTGCACTTCCAGGTCAACACCCGGGCGGCGGGGTTCGCGGACGCCGTACGGGCCGCCGTGGACCTCGGCGGGGACACCGACACGGTGGCCGCCGTGACGGGCGCCCTGGCCGGGGCCCGGTACGGCGAGGGGGCGGTGCCGGAGTCCTGGACGGCCGTGCTCCACGTGCCGCTGCCCGGGTTCGGGGAGCGGGTCCTGGCGGCGGACGACCTGCGGGCGCCGGCTCAGCGGCTCGCGGCGGCCGGCCGGATGGCGGCCGCCGGGTCCCGCTGAAGCTCCAGGCGGCGGCCGCGGAAGGCCGCGCGCAGCCGCCTGTCGTGCGTGACCAGGACCAGGGTGCCGCCGAAGTGGGCCAGGGCCGCCTCCAGTTCCTCCACCACGGCCGGGGCCAGGTGGTTCGTCGGCTCGTCGAGGAGCAGCAGGTCGAGCGGGCGGGCCACCAGCCGGGCCAGCTCCAGCTTGCGGCGCTGACCGGCCGAGAGGGTGCGTACCGGCCGGACGAGGTCGTCCGGGGCGAGCAGACCGTGCCGGGCCGTCTGCTCGGCGCATTCCTCGCCGAACATCTCCACGGCCGAACGGGGTTCACGGGCCCACCGGTCGTCCTGCCGGAGCAGCCCCGCGCGTGGGAGTGTCCGTACGAGGCCGCGTACGGGCTCCAGTTCACCGGCCAGCAGGTGCAACAGGGTCGACTTTCCCGTGCCGTTGGGTCCGGTCACGAGGAGCCGCTCCCCCGGCGCGAGCGTGAGGGAGAGGGGTTCGAGCCGTCCCGGCACGGCCGCCCCGGTCAACTCCACCACGCCTGCGGCGCCTTCGGTGAAGCGGCCGGTGAAGACGAGCGGCCGCGGGGGCGGCGGAACGGGGTTCTCGGTCAGCCGGTGCAGCCGTTCGCGGGCCGTACGGATCCGGGCGGCGGCGCCGTGCGTCCGGGAGCGGGCCCGGAAGGCGCCGGCTCCGCTGAACCCGCGGGGCAGCTTGCGCGGGATGGCGGCGAACCGTCCGATGTTGGTGTCGGCCAGCCGCTCGGCACTGCGCACCTGCTCGCGCCACTCCTCGTACTCCCTTTCCCGGCGGGCCCGTTCGGCGGCGCGGGCGGTCAGGAACCCGGCGTAGCCGTTGCCGTAGCGGCGGACCGTCCGGTGACCCCCGTCCACTTCCAGGACGGCGGTCGTGACGCGGTCGAGGAAGAGCCGGTCGTGGGTGACGGCGACGACGGTTCCCCGGTGGGCGCGCAGGCGCTCCTCCAGCCAGCCGACCGCCTCGTCGTCGAGGTCGTTGGTCGGCTCGTCGAGCAGGAGCAGCTCCGGCTCGGCGGCGAGGGTCGCCGCGAGCGCGAGCCGGGAGCGCCGGCCGCCGGAGAGGGTGGCGAGCCGCCGGTCCGGGTCGAGCGCGCGGCGTTCGCCGAGGTGGCGCAGGGTGGTCGCGACGCGGCGTTCGGCATCGCGGCCGCCGCGGGCCTCGTAGGCGGTGAGGAGGTCCCCGTACGCGGTCAGCTCCTCGGGACCGGCCCGGTGCAGCCGGGATTCGGCGGCGCGGATCCGGCGTTCGAGAGCGCGCAGGTCGGCGAGGGCGAGGTCGACCGCGTCGCCGACGCGGGCGGTCGGCGGGAGGTCCAGGGTCTGCGCGAGGTGCCCGACGCCGCCGGGGGCGGTGACGGTGACCTCGCCGTGGTCGGGGCGCTCGCGCCCCGCGAGGAGCCGGAGCAGGGTGGACTTGCCGGAGCCGTTGTCGCCGACGACGCCGACCCGCTCGCCGGGCCGGACCGTACAGCTCACGCGGTCCAGGACGACACGGGTGTCGTAGCTCTTGGTGACCTCGGACAGGACGATCTGGGTGGAGGCGAGCGGAGCACGCAAGGGCGATCCCTTCTACATGAGACGAGTCGTTTCGTCTCCTTGCAGGCACAACCCTGAACGCCGTTCGAGCGATGAGCAAGACGGTCCGTCTCGTTTCTTCTGATCAGTCGGCGCCGGTCAGCCGACGGGCGCGCCCTGACCCGCGAGCAGTCGGCCCTCGGCGTAGGTGAGCGCGGCGGCGGGCAGCGAACCCTCGCGCCCGCTGCGCAGCACGGTCAGTCCGCCCGTGCGGGGCAGGGCGGGCTCCGGCCGGGCGCCGACGCGGCGCAGCGCCTGGACTGCGACAGGCTCGGCGGACCCGTGGAAGACGAGCTCGGCTCCCCCCGTCCGCGCGGCGAGGGCGGCCCGGATGACGGTCTCGACCAGCTCGTAGTGCGTACAGCCGAGCACCACGTCGGTCACGTCGGCCGGGGTCAGTGCGGCGGCCGCGGCCACGCTGGCCGCCACGGCGGCGTCGTCGGCGGCCTCCACGGCGTCGGCCAGCCCGGGGCAGGGCACCTCGGTGACGCGGGCCCCGTCGGTGAAGTCGCGGATCAGCCCGCGCTGGTAGGCGCTGCCCGTGGTGGCGGGGGTGGCCCAGATGGCGACACGTCCGCCGGCGGCTGCGGCCGGCTTGATCGCCGGTACCGTCCCGATGACCGGGATGGCGGGCTCCAGCGCGGCTCGCAGGGCGTCCAGGGCGTGCACGGTGGCGGTGTTGCAGGCCACGATCAGCGCGTCCGGGCGCCGCTCGGCGGCGGCCCGCGCGACCGCGAGCGCCCGCTCGGTGATGCCGGCGGGGGTCCGCGGCCCCCAGGGCATCCCGTCGGGGTCCGAGGACAGGACCAGGTCCGCGTCCGGCCGCAGCCGGCGCACCGCCGCGGCCGCCGCAAGGAGGCCGATTCCGGAGTCCATGAGCGCGATCTTCACCGGGCCACCTTAGTCGACCCCCACTCCACCCGAGCCCTCCATCGCCAACCACGCGACTCCGGGAACCACCGGGACGGCGCCCCAGCCACCCCTGCGAAGGGCCGAAGCCGCCGACCGCTCCGCCCTCGAAAACCCGAACGGACCCGAACATTCGCCCCCGGGACCCACCGGGGACGGCAGTCCAGCGGCCGGGGCTGCCCAAGCAACCCGGCCGTTCCGTCCTCGAAACCACAGCGGACTCGGCCATGAGCTCCCGGGACCCACCCGGGACGACAGCCGAACCACCCCCGGGATGGCCAGGCCGCCGGCCGCGGCTGCCCCGAGCAACCCGGCCGCTCCGGCCTCGAAAACCATAGCCGACCCGGACATTCGCCCCCCGGGACCCAGCCGACCAGGGTCGCCAGCCAAGGCCGCCCCAAGCAACTCAGCGGCTCCGGCCTCGACAACCACAGCGGACCCGGACATTCGCCCCCCGGGACCCAGCCGACCAGGGTCGCCAGCCAAGGCCGCCCCAAGCCACCCAGCGGCTCCGGCCTCGACAACCACAGCGGACCCGGACATTCGCCCCGGGACCTACCCGAGTGGGCAGCCGAACCACCCCCGGGGACGGCCAGCGTCGCCAGCCAGGGCCGCCCCAAGCAGCCCGGCCGCTCCGGCCTCGAAAATCAGAACGGGCCCGGACTTTCGGCCCCGGGACCCACCCGAGTGGGCAGCCGAACCACCCCCGGGACGGCCAGCGTCGCCAGCCGCGGGCCGCAAGCAGCGCGGCTGCCTGCACCGCCCCTCCGGGCTCGGCGATCAGGCCAGCGGCCGGGGCGTGCGACTCCAGGGACCGGCCGGGGCGACCACGCCGATCACCCACCCCCGGCCCGGGACCGTCGGCCGCCGCGCGCGCCCCGCTGGGGACCGGCGGCCCGGCCGCAGGCGCACCCCGTTCGCCCGCCCGGCGAGGTCGTTCCTTTTTTCGGATCTCGCCGGCGGCAGCCCGCATCGTTCCGCCGGCCACCGCCGGGAGGCACCCGCAGACCCGCCCCGCCCGGCACCGCACGGCACCGCACGGCGCCCGGCGCACCTCCCGGCGGCGGCCCAGGGAGCCGGATCCGTCCGAGACGGTCAGGGCCGCCGCTCCCGGTGCCGCCGATGCGCGACACGTCCGCCCGGGCCCGGCACACTGCCGACATGGGCCTCTTCACCGCCGCCTGCGCGGCCTACGCCTCCCTCGCCGCCTGGCTCTGGCTCACCCTCGCCCAGGGCATGTTCTGGCGGACCGACGTCCGCCTCCCCCCGCGCACCGCCCCCACCCACTGGCCGTCCGTCGCGATCGTCGTCCCCGCCCGGGACGAGGCCGAGGTGCTGCCCCGCAGCCTGCCCTCGCTCCTCGCCCAGGACTATCCCGGCGAGGCCGAGGTCATCCTCGTCGACGACGGCAGTACCGACGGCACCGGCGCCCTCGCGCTCCGGCTCGCCGCCGGGCAGCCCGGGCTGCCGCTCACGGTCTCCTCCCCCGGCGACCCCGCCCCCGGCTGGACCGGCAAGCTGTGGGCGCTGCGCCACGGCATCTCGCTCGCCCGCACCGCGCACCCCACCGAGCCCGACTTCCTGCTCCTCACCGACGCCGACATCGCGCACGAGCCGGACAGCCTGCGCGAACTCGTCGCCGCCGCGACCTCCGCCGACCTCGACCTCGTCTCCCAGATGGCCCGCCTGCGCGTCGTCGGCCTCTGGGAACGGCTCGTCGTCCCGGCGTTCGTGTACTTCTTCGCCCAGCTCTACCCCTTCCGCCGGATCAACCGGCCCTCCGCCCGGACCGCGGCGGCCGCCGGCGGCTGCGTCCTGCTGCGCACCGGGACGGCCGTGCGCGCCGGGATTCCCGACGGCATCCGCCAGGCCGTCATCGACGACGTCTCCCTCGCCCGCGCGGTCCAGCGCTCCGGCGGCCGGATCTGGCTCGGACTGGCGGAGCGGGTGGACAGCGTGCGCCCGTACCCGGCGCTCGCCGACCTGTGGCGGATGGTCTCGCGCAGCGCCTACGCCCAACTGCGCCACCAGCCCCTCCTGCTGGCCGGGACGGTCGCCGGGCTGGTGCTGGTCTACCTCGTGCCCCCGGCGGCCCTCCTGACGGGGCTCGCGGCCGGACGGCCGGCGACCGCCTGGGCCGGGGGCCTCGCCTGGCTCCTGATGGCGGGCACGTACCTGCCGATGCTGCGCTACTACCGGCAGCCCGCCGCGCTCGCGCCGCTGCTTCCGTTCACGGCCCTGCTGTACCTCCTGATGACCGTCGACTCGGCCGTTCAGCACTACCGGGGCCGCGGGGCGTCCTGGAAGGGCCGTACCTATGCCCGTCCCAGCGACGCGTGAAACGACGAACTGCTGCCCGACACAGCGTCATACGAGGTCACCGCGTTGTGACGCTGCGTCAGCACGAAGTCGGTGCAACACCCAACCGGTGAGTACGAGTAGGAACAAGGTGGGGTGGAAGTGGCGAATCGTGCACGTGAACGTCAAGTGAAAGGTGAGGCCCTGACCTGCGAAGATGCAGGTCAGGGCGGTGTTGACGGAACCTCGCTATGGACCCCGTGAAGTCGTGGGCTTAACTTAGGTCCCATGACCTCCCCCCGCTCCACTTATGGCGGCGGTTACTACTCCGCGCCCTCCTTCCCGGACACCCCCATCTACGACTCCCTCGTCGCCGAACGCGGCACTCCGCAGATCGCCCCGATCCGCGTTCCGGCTGCCTACGAGTCCCCCAGTGCCGGCTATTCGAGCGGCGGGTACCTGCCGGCCCTGGCGTCGGCGCTGCCCGCGCTGCCGCCGGCTCCCCAGCAACAGAACGCCCCCGGGTACGGGTACCCGTACCAGCAGCAGGCCGCTCCGCAGCCGATGCCGCTCCAGCACGCGCCCGCCCCGTACATCCCTCAGCAGCAGCCGGTTCCCGCGCGGACCGGATACGTGCCGCAGCCCCAGCCGCAGCAGCCCCGCCCGGCCGCCATGGCCACCGGCTACGAGGCCATGCGTCCGGCCGCGCCGCGGCCGATGCAGGTGCCCGCGCCGGTGCCGGCGGCCTCGTACGAGGACCCGTACGGCCGTCAGTACCAGGGGCGTGGTTACTGACCGGGCCACCGGGAGGCGCCGGGTAGTGGTGGGGGCTGGCAGTATTCCCCCATGTCGAACTTGCACGTCCGGGCGCTCCACATCCATCCCGTCAAATCGGTAGCGGGGATCGCTCCCGACGAGGTGGCCGTGGAGCCCTGGGGTCTGTCCGGGGACCGGCGCTGGGCGCTGGTCGACACCGAGGGCACCGTCATCACCCAACGCCGACATCCGCGGCTGGCCTTGGCGGCGGCCCGCCCGGTGCCCGGCGGCCGGATCGCGGTGACCGCTCCGGGCATGACGGAGCTGGTCGTGGAGGAGCCCGAGCCGGGCCCGCTGGAGCCGGTCGTCCTGTTCGGGAAGAAGGTCGAGACCGTGGTCGCGGCGAGCGCCGCGGCCGACTGGTTCAGCGCGTACCTCGAAGAGCCGGTGCGTCTGGTGCATCTGGACGACCCGGCCCTACGCCGTCCCGTGGATCCGGACTACGCACTGCCCGGCGAGACGGTGAGCCTCGCCGACGGCTATCCGCTGCTGATCACCACCCTCGCCTCGCTGGACGCGCTCAACTCGCTGATCGCACAGGGGGACCACCCCGAGGAGGGCCCCCTGCCGATGAACCGTTTCCGCCCCAATGTGGTGGTATCGGGGACCGAGGCGTGGGCGGAGGACGGCTGGCGGCGCATCGCGATCGGCGACGCCGTCTTCCGCGGCGCGCGGGAATGCGGCCGGTGCGTCGTCACCACCACCGACCAGGAGACGGCGCAGCGGGGCAAGGAACCCCTGAAGACCCTGGGGAAGCACCGGCGGATCGGCCGGTCGTTGGCGTTCGGGCGGCTCCTGGTGCCGGTGCGGCTGGGCACGGTGCGCGTCGGCGACGAGGTCCGCGTCCTGGAATGAGACACATGGTGCGAAGAGGGTGAACGACGCGCCGGCACTGACCAGCCGGCTCGGAATGACACCTTCGGGGGGCTCCGTATCCGAGCTGGAACCAACAGGCACGACCAGGCCGTTGGATCAGTCGGGAACACATGGGCAGAGGGAGACTGGCACAAGTTGGGGGAGCCGGACCGTGCGGACAGCAATGGGTGTGTGGCGTTGGCGGCGCAATCCGCTGCGCCGGCCGACCGATCTCTTCGAGGCGTGGGTGGCGTTCGCCGCGCTGGTGTGTGTGCTGGTGGTGGCTCCGGCCATCGGATGCGTCGCGGGCGTGAGGGTGGACGGCACCCTCCGGCAGGCCGCGCAGGAGCAGCGGCAGGAGCGGCATCTCGTGCCGGCGGTGGTGGTCCGGCCCGCGCCGGGGCCGGTGTCGGCGGCGGAGGCGCAGGCGCAGGTGTCCGCCGACCCGTCGGCGCAGCGGACCGCCCCGCGGCGTACGCAGATCGTGGCCTCGTGGACGGGGCCGGACGGCAGCAGCCACGAGGGGACCGTGCCGGCCGCGGAGGAACCGCCGCGTGCCGGCGACCGGTTCCGGATATGGACCGATGCGCACGGCCGGCTGGTCGGGCGGCCGCTCGACCCGTCCACGGCCGCCTTCCACGCGGGGACGGTCGGCCTGGCCGCCGCGATCGGGGTGGCCGCGCTGGGCGAGACGGTCCGCCGCCTGGTCGTACGACGGCTCGTGCATCGGCGGTACATACGTCTGGACCGGGCCTGGGCGGCCGCCGGACCGGACTTCGGTCGAGCGGGCGCGGGCAGTTGACCTGGCACCTCTTCGGCTCCGCGCGCGCTACGGTGGAGCCGCCGGATCGGTCGCACCGGCGGTTTCGGTGGCCCCGGCCGTTTCGACGGATCTGAACCACACGGAACGGCCGCGGCGGATCCGGTGACTCCAGTGGTTCCGGGTGGCTTCAGACTTCAGTGGCTTCGGTCGCATCGGCAGCGCGAGTACGAGGGTGGGGGCACGACAGCACCATGGTTCAGGGCACGGTCCAGGTGACGCACGGCGGGACTTCGCGGTGGCGGCGCCGCTCCGGTGAGTATCCGACGCTGGCCGCCGCGCTCGCCGCCGCGGGCGACGGGGACGTGCTGACCGTCGCCCCCGGCACCTACCGCGAGAACCTGGTGCTGCACCACGCCGTCACCCTGCGCGGGCCCGAGGGCGGGCTGGGGTCGGTGCGGATCGCCCCGCTCGACGGGGTCGCGCTGACCGTGCGCGCCTCGGCCGTGGTCCAGGACCTGTACCTGGAGGGCCAGGACCGGGCGGCGCCCGCGCTGCTGGTGGAGGACGGCTGCCCCGAGCTCACCGACCTGCGGGTCAGCACCCACTCGGCGGCCGGCATCGAGGTGCGCGGAGCAGGGGCCCGGCCCCTGGTCCGGCGGTGCACGGTGGAGAACCCGGCCGGCGTCGGGATCGCCGTACTGGACGGTGGCGGCGGGGTGTTCGAGGAGTGCGAGGTCGTCGCCGCCGGGCAGACCGGCGTCTCGGTGCGCGGCGGGGGCCGGCCCCGGCTGGAGCGCTGCCGCATCCACCACGCGACGGGCGCCGGCATCGGGGTCACGGGCGAGGGTTCGGGCCTGGAGGCGCTGGGCTGCGAGGTGTACGAGGTGAAGGGCGCGGGCGTGCAGATCGCCGCGCGCGCCACGGCCCGGCTCACCGACTGCGCGGTGCACCGCACCTCGGCCGACGGGGTCACCCTGGACACCGACGCGGTCCTCACCCTGGCCGGCTGCGACATCCACGACATTCCGGAGAACGCCGTCGACCTGCGGTCCCGTTCGGTGCTCACCCTCAGCCGCACCACGGTCCGCCGATTCGGCCGCAACGGTCTGTCCGTGTGGGACCCGGGCACCCGGGTGGACGCCGAGTCCTGCGAGATCCACGACAGCACGGGCGACTATCCGGCGGTGTGGATCAGCGACGGCGCCACCGTCGCCCTCGATTCCTGCCGGGTGCACGACGTACCCGACGCGCTGTTCGTGCTGGACCGTGGCTCGCGCGTCGACGTGGTCGACAGCGACCTGTCCCAGGTCCGCAACACCGCCGTCTCGGTGAGCGACGGCGCCACCGCGCAGCTCGACGACTGCCGGATCCGCGAGGCGGCCACCGGCGCCTGGTTCCGCGACCACGGCAGCGGCGGCACCCTCGCCAACTGCACCATCGACGCCGTGCAGACCGGTGTGATCGTCACCAAGGGCGCCGACCCGACGCTGGAGCGGTGCACGGTCACCTCCCCGGCCGAGGCCGGGTACTACGTGTCGGCGGGCGGCCGCGGCACCTTCACCGCCTGCCGGGTGACGGGCAGTTCCGGCTTCGGCTTCCACGTCATCGACGGCTGCCGCACCACGCTGACCCGCTGCCACACCGAGCGCTGCGCCCGCGGGGGATACGAGTTCGCGGAGGACGGGCCGCTCGCCGAGGAGTGCACGAGCGACGAGTCCGGCCCGCGCCTGGCGGCCCAGTCGGCCTCGGGCGGCGGGTTCGCGGGGGCGCAGGCGGGGATCCGTACGGTCACGGCGGCGCAGAGCTCCGTACCGCGGCCCGCCCAGGCGTCCGCGCCCGTACCGCGGCCCGCGGACCGGCCCGAGGACGGCGCGGCGGCGGCCGCACGGGGTTCCGGCGAGGTGCTGGGCCAGCTCGACGCGCTGGTGGGCCTGGACAGCGTCAAACGCGAGGTGCGCGCGCTCACCGACATGATCGAGGTGGGCCGGCGTCGGCAGCAGGCGGGCCTGAAGGCCGCCTCGGTGCGCCGGCACCTGGTCTTCACCGGCTCCCCCGGTACGGGAAAGACCACGGTCGCCCGGCTGTACGGCGAGATCCTCGCCTCCCTGGGGGTGCTGGAGCGCGGTCACCTGGTCGAGGTGTCCCGCGTGGACCTGGTCGGCGAGCACATCGGCTCCACGGCCATCCGCACGCAGGAGGCCTTCGAGCGGGCCCGCGGCGGGGTGCTGTTCATCGACGAGGCCTACGCGCTGGCCCCGGAGGACTCGGGCCGGGACTTCGGGCGCGAGGCGATCGACACCCTGGTGAAGCTGATGGAGGACCACCGGGACGCGGTGGTGGTGATCGTCGCCGGGTACACGGCGGAGATGGACCGCTTCCTGACCGTCAACCCCGGTGTGGCCTCGCGGTTCTCCCGGACCATCACCTTCGGCGACTACGGGCCCGGGGAACTGCTGCGGATCGTCGAGCAGCAGGCGGAGGAGCACGAGTACCGGCTCGGTGAGGGCACCTCCGAGGCCCTGCTGGCGTACTTCACCGAGCTGCCGAAGGGTCCGGCCTTCGGCAACGGCCGCACCGCGCGCCAGACCTTCGAGTCGATGGTGGAGCGGCACGCGGGCCGGGTGGCCCAACTGTCCGAGCCCAGTACGGACGAGCTCACCCTGCTGTACCCGGCGGATCTCCCTCCCCTGCCGGCGCTGCCCGCTCCCTGCTGACAGGGGCCTGCTGAGCGGGTACGCCCCCGGCTGCCGCCGGGCGGGACCCCCGGTCCCGCGCGCCGGCGTCCAGTCGGGCCAGCAGGGACGCGCGTTCAGCGGCGAAGGCCGGATCGGCCTGGTAGTCGGAGTGGCCCAGGATCGGCGCGGGCAGCGGGTGGCGGACGCTGCGTCCGTAGGCGATCGGGTCGGCGAGCGGGCCGCGGTCCACGTCCTGCCCCGCGCCGGGGAGCGCCGGGCCGCCGATGGGGTCGGTGGCGCGCCACAGGTTGCGCCAGCAGTCGACCTCGTCGTGCAGGGCGGCGAGCGGGCCGGGGCCGAAGTAGGCGGGGAACCAGCGGCCGTAGAGCCGGCCGAGCGGGGAGCCGTACGTGAGCAGCGCGACCCGGCGGCGGGCGGGCGGCGGGAGTTGCCAGACGGCCGCCGCGGCGAGGACGCTGCCCTGGGAGTGGCCGGAGATCACCAGGCGGCCGCCGGTGCGGCCGGTCCAGCCGGCCATCCGCCACGTCAGGTCGGGGACGGCGCGCTCGGCGTAGCAGGGCGGCGCGAAGGGGTGTGCGGCGCGCGGCCAGAACGTGCCGACGTCCCACAGGGTGCCGATGGTCCGGCGGGCGGAGGGGTCCCGGTAGGCGCGGCGGCCCCAGGTGACGAAGACGGCGATGCCGAGGCCGATGAGCCAGGACCCGGAGTCCTGGGCGACGCGTGCGGCGCCTTCCCACAGCGGCCCGGTGCCACGGGCCGCCTCCCCCGGGACCTGTCCGGTGAGCCATGCCCCGGCGAGGGCGCCCGCGCCGAGCACCAGGGTGATGCCCGAGACGGCCGCGACGAACCAGGGCGCGGAGTCGGTGAGCGCGGCCGCGGTCCGTGCCCCGGCGATCCGGCGGCTGCGGGCCCCGTCCGGCGCCTCCCCCGGATATTCGGCGGCCACGGCCGCGGCGAGCCGGTTCCGGGCACGGGCTCCGCGCACCGCCCACCAGACGCCGAGCAGGGCCAGTACGAGGAGCATCGGCGGTAACACGGCGGCCTGCCACGACAGCAGCACGGGCGGCCCGGGCAGCGGGGCGCCGCGCATCCCGGGGGTGGCCCCGCCGTCCAGCCAGTCGGCGACGCGCTGGGCGACCCCGCCGGACATCACCCCGCCGAGCGCGCAGCCGAGCATGGCGACGGCGGGTCCGCCGAGGCCGTGCAGGGCGGCCGCCGGATCGGGGGCCCGCCGGTGCAGGGACCGGGCGACGGCGGCGAGGGCGAGCACGCAGCAGCCCTGCCCCAGCATGAGCACCCCGAAGGCGAGGTCCCCGGGGAGCCGCCCGGTGGAGACCCAGCCGGGGCGCGACCAGCAGGCGTGGAGGACGACGGCGGCGAGCAGGGCGAGGGCCGCGCCGGGCAGCAGCGTGACGGCGGCCCGGTCGAGCCGGTGGTCGGCACGGGCCTCGGAGCGGCCGCGCCGGCAGACGACCCAGACCACGGTCACGACGCCGGCGGCGAGCAGCGCCAGGATGACCCGGCCGAACGCTTCGAGTACGGGGGCGGTCGCCCCTCTGTCGTAGCGGGCGGTGGGGACCGCGACGGCCACCGCCACGGTGAGCAGCCCGGCGGCGGTGTGTGCGGCGCGCAGCCGGGCCACGATCCGGCGGCCGTACCAGAATCCCGGGCGGCCCAGCGCGGGCGCCGTCCCGGAGGCGGCGTCCGGGTCGGCGGAGCCGGCGGGCGGCGGCTGGGACTCGTAGGCGCTCCAGGTGCGGTTCGACAAGTACCACAGCAGCCCGGTCAGCGCGGCGGGGGCCAGTGCGCCCAGGGCGAGGCGGCGCCCCGGCTGCGCCCACCAGCTGCCTCCAGGGGCGAGGAAGCCGAGCCGGGTTCGGGAGCGGGTGCAGGTGTCGGTGCCCTCGCACTGCCAGGCGAAGAGGTCGAGCGCCACCTCGCAGGCGGCCGCGATCAGCAGCACGGTCAGGCTGAGGGCGAGGATCCGTACGAGCACCCCGTACAAGCGCACGGCGCGCGGCGCGGGGTCGGCGGCGGGCGTGGCCGGCCGGGCCCAGTGGGCGAGGTTGGCCACCATGAACGGCAGGAGCAGCAGCCACAGGGCGCGGGCGCCGTTGCCGGAGGTGAGCCGGGACCAGCAGTAGGCCTCGGGGACCGGCCGTCCGGCGTACCGCTCGGGGTGCGCTTCGGCGTCGGCGTCCTCGGTGCGGCGGAAGACGGCGGCGGTGGAGTCGCCGGACACGCGGACGGTGCGCGGGTCGCCGAGCAGCTCGCCGGGGGCGGCGCCGGCGACTCCGTGGACGAGGAGTTCGAGGGCGAGGGGAGGGTCTGGGGTGGGACGGTCGGGCACGGAGGCCTCCGCTCGCGGGGCGGGATCGGCGCGGATCCAGCATCCCGCGGGCCGCCTCCCGTGCCCAGGCCCCGCGCGGGGGAATCACCCGCGCGGGGTGCGCGCGCCGGGACCGGAACGGGTCCGCGGACCGGGCCGGGAATCCGTGCGCGATCGCAGCGGACATATCGGGGGCGCCCGGCTATGGTGACGCCCACGCAGATCCCGAACCTCGTCCCAGGGGGTACCGCCATGGCTCGCCGACTCCGTCCGGTGGGGCTGGACTTCATCGACGACGCGCCGATCCGGCTGGTCTTCGCCACCGGGACGGGGGCGCCGCCCGAGGCCGTGTACGAGGCGCTCGCCGAGGAAGTGGCGGGCTGGCCGGGCTGGTTCAAGGCGGTGACGCTGGCCCGGCCCACGCACGGCGGCGCGGGCCGCGAGGTCAGGCTGATGGGCGGGGTGCGGTTCCAGGAGACGATCATGGCCGCGGATCCCGGGCAGCGCTACGCGTACCGGGTCGACACGACCAACGCCCCCGGGGTCCAGGCCTTGGTGGAGGAGTGGCGGCTGACACCGGCCGGCTCGGGCACGCACGTCCGCTGGACCTTCGCCGCGGACGGCTCGGGCCCGTTCCGTCTCGGCCTGACCGCCGCCCGCCCGGGGCTGGGCCATTCCTTCCGCACGGCGGTCCGCACGCTGGACGCGCGGCTCACCGCCCGGCGCGCGGCGGATCAGTAGCCGCCGGGCCCGCCAACGGCGGCGCCGGCGCGGTGCACTTCGGCCAGGTCCCCGTAGCCCCCCGCGCCCCAGACGGCGGTGCGGAACTCCGGGAGGGTCATCGCCGGACCCGTACCGAGACGGACCACCGCACACCGCGCGCAGCACCAGCCGCGGGACCAGACCTCCTCGGCGGCGTCCCGGCCGGCCTCGATCCGGGCCCGGAACGCCCGTCGGGTCCGCACGGCCGAGGCGATCAGCAGGGCCGCCCCGAGCAGTGCGCACGCCGAGATCCAGGCCAGGAAGAGGAGTTCGGCCTCGGGTTCGGGCGCGGTGGCCCAGGTGGCGCCGCCCCACAGCGTCGTCGATCCGTGGTCCGCTTCGGCCGCGGGCGCGTCGGCGAACCAGTGACCGCCCAGCGCGCCGCCGATGAACGTACCGATCGACACCAGGACCAGCGCCACGCCGAGCGCCGTCCGCCCCGCGGTCACGGGCGGCGGCGGGACGGCGGCCAGCGCCTCGGCCAGCCGTGGGACGACCGCGAGGGTGCTGACGCCCCGGTGGCCGCCGGCTTCCTCCCGGTACCTGCTGTGGCCGCTCACGCAGATGGCGGGGACGGCCCGCACCTCGTCCGAGCGGCCACAGCTCGGGCAGTCGAGCCGCGTCGCCCGCGCCTCGACCGCGCCGGTCCGGTTCGCCCCCGCCTCGACCGCGCCGTTCCGGTTCGTCCGCGCCTCGACCGCGCCGGCCCGGGCCCGGTCACGCGCGTCCCGTTCCGGTCTGTGGTACTCGATGCCCGTCATGACTCCCCCGCCGCTGCGCCCCACCCGAAAGTCCGCACAGCGTAACCAGCCGACTCGGCTGCGACCAGGGCGTTTTCGTCCCCGGACGGTCACGGGCGCGCCACAGGCGGGACCGGCGGTTCAGGCCGCCGCCGGCTCGCGCCAGACCCCGGTCGTCAGCAGGGTGTCGATGGTCTTCGCGTACGGGGCGATGTCGAGCCCCTGGGCGGCCAGCCACTCGTCGGAGTAGTACTTGTCCAGGTAGCGGTCGCCCGGGTCGCACAGCAGGGTGACGACGCTGCCGGTACGGCCCTCCGCCACCATCTCCGAGATGATCTTCAGGGCGCTCCACACGCCGGTGCCGGTCGAGCCGCCCGCCTTGCGCCCTATGGCCGTCTCCAGCGCCCGGCAGGCGGCGACGCTCGCCGCGTCCGGGACCTTCATCATGCGGTCGATGGCGCCGGGCACGAAGCTCGGTTCCATCCGCGGCCGGCCGATCCCCTCGATGCGGGACCCGCAATCGCTGCTCGCGTGCGGGTCGTTGTCGGTCCAGCCGTCGAAGAAGCAGGAGTTCTCCGGGTCCGGGACGCAGACGCGGGTGTCGTGCTGCATGTAGTGCACGTAGCGCGCGATGGTGGCCGAGGTGCCGCCGGTGCCGGCGGTCGCCACGATCCAGGCGGGTTCGGGGAAGCGTTCCAGCTTGAGCTGCTGGTACATCGACTCCGCGATGTTGTTGTTGCCGCGCCAGTCGGTGGCCCGCTCGGCGTACGTGAACTGGTCCATGTAGTGCCCGCCCGTGCGGGCGGCGAGCCGCGCCGACTCCTCGTACATCTTCATCGAGTCGTCCACGAAGTGGCATTCGCCGCCGTGGAATTCGATGAGCCGGCACTTCTCCGGGCTGGTCGTGCGCGGCATGACGGCGATGAACGGGACACCGATCAGCTTGGCGAAGTACGCCTCGGAGACGGCGGTGGAGCCGGAGGAGGCCTCGATCACCGGGCGTCCGGGGCGGATCCAGCCGTTGCAGAGCGCGTAGAGGAACAGCGAGCGCGCGAGGCGGTGCTTGAGGGAGCCCGTCGGGTGCGTGGACTCGTCCTTGAGATAGAGGTCGATGCCCCACTCCTCGGGGAGCGGGAAGCGCAGGAGGTGGGTGTCCGCGGAGCGGTTCGCGTCGGCCTGGACCTTGCGGACGGCTTCCTTCAGCCAGGCGCGGTAGTCCGCGTCGCTGCGGTCGACGTCGATGGTGGTGGCCGTCGTACCGGTGCTGTTGGTGGTGCCGGTGGTGCTCATGCGCCGCGCTCCTTCATGGGTGTAATTCGCCCCTCCTTTTGCAATGTACCTCCCCCACCTGCACAAA
Organism: Streptomyces sp. NPDC005533; assembly: GCF_042871845.1. Taxonomy (NCBI): domain Bacteria; kingdom Bacillati; phylum Actinomycetota; class Actinomycetes; order Kitasatosporales; family Streptomycetaceae; genus Streptomyces; species Streptomyces sp. NPDC005533. The sequence continues at coordinate 78,637 of NZ_JBIAJH010000005.1, forward strand.
CGTTCGCTTTGGGGTTCCATGCACATGGCTTTCGATCGCGTTCGGTTGCACTGTGCGGCACCGTGGGTGACCCTGGTGGAGCATTACCGAGGGTGCAGCACCCGTAACACTCATGTCGGGGAGTCGCAGCCGTGATCAGTCATTCCCGCAGGCACTGCGTCGTCGAACTGCAGGCCTTGCCGTCGCGGATCGGCCAAATCCGCAGAATCGTTTCTGCACAGCTGCGCCACTGGCAGCTCGATCCGCTCATAGACCGGGCTGCGCTCGGCGTGACGGAACTGCTCTCGAACGTCCACCGCCACGCGCAGCCGGACAAGACCTGCGTCGTCGAGATCGAACTGCGCCTCGGGCGTCTGACCGTCTCCGTGATCGACAGCGATCCGCGGCTCCCGGTGCTCCACGAGACGCAGGCGGGCGCGCTGGAGACCTGCGGACGCGGCCTCGCCCTGGTGGCGGCGCTCAGCGAGTCCTGGGGCGCGCGGCATCGACCCGACGGTCCGGGCAAGGTGGTGTGGTTCTCGCTCGCGGCGGCCCCCGCCCCGGCGGCGCCCCCGCAGCCGGTACGGATCGAGACCAGGCCCGTACGGGAACCCGCGCGGACGGTGGTCGTCTCCGTCGACCCGGGAGTCCTCGACCCGAGCCCCGTCGGCACGGGCGTGCCGGTGGCATCGCCGGTGGGCGCCGGGCCGGCCTAGCCCGGCCCCCGACGCCCCGCCCCACGCCCGGCAGCGCTCGCCGCTCGCCGCTCGGCGGCCTAGGCGAGGGCCCCCAGCGGGTCGTCGAGCACCGGCTGCCAGGCCAGCTCCGCCGCGCCGACCAGGCTGTTGTGGTCCAGGGTGCACGGCAGGATCGGTACGCCGCCGCTGCGCCCCCACAGGCTGCGGTCGGCGACCACGGCGCGCAGCCGCTCCGGATCGGCGTGCAGCAGCTCTCGGTGCAGGCCGCCCAGGATGATCCGGTCCGGGTTCAGGATGTTCACCAGGCCGGCGAGGCCGAGCCCGAGCCGGTCGATCAGTTCCTCCGTGGCGGCCCGTACCGCCGGCTCGGCGGGTTCGTCGCGCAGCAGGTCGCGGGCCTGCTGGAGCAGCGACACCTCGGGGCCGGGGCTGCGGCCCGCCGCGGTGAGGAAGGCCAGGGGGTCCGCTTCGACGTCGAGGCAGCCGCGGCCGCCGCAGTGGCAGGCCCGTCCCTCGGGGTTCACGGTGAGGTGGCCGACCTCCAGGGCCAGGCCCGAACTGCCGCTGTGCAGGCGGCCGTCCAGCACCAGCGCCCCGCCGACGCCGCGGTGCCCGGTGGCCACGCACAGCAGGTGCTGCGCGCTGCGCCCCGCGCCGTGCCGGTGCTCGGCCAGGGCCGCGAGGTTGACGTCGTTCCCGGTCAGGGCGGGGCCGTCGATGCCGGCCGCCTTCACGCACTCCGCGAAGATGGCCCGTACGGGAGAACCGGCCGGCCAGGCCAGGTGCAGCGGGTTCAGCGCGGTGCCCTCGGGCTCCGCTACGGCCGAGGGGACCGCGAGCCCCGCGCCGACGCAGCGGCGGCCGCTGTCCGCCAGCAGTTCGGCGCCGGCCTCCACGACCGCGCCGAGCACCTGGGCCGGGTCGGCGGAGACGGTGACCTTGCCGGGCGCGGTGGCCACGATCCGGCCGCCGAGGCCGACCAGGGCCGCCCGGAAGCCGTCCGAGTGCACCTGGGCCGCGAGCGCCACCGGGCCGTCCTCGGCCACGGAGAGGCGATGCGAGGGGCGGCCCTGGGCGCCGCCGGCCCCGCCGGGGCGGGAGTCCACGCGGATCAGCCCGAGGGCCTCCAGCTCGGCGGCGACGGCTCCGGCGGTGGCGCGGGTGACCCCGAGCTCGGCGGTCAGGACCGCGCGGGTCGGGGCGCGGCCGGTGTGCACGAGCTCCAGCGCCGGCCCGAGCGCGCCGCGACCGCGTTCCAGTCTGCTCCGCGTGGCGGTCGTGGACGCGGATGGCGTGGTCACATCCCCCACCCGCGGCGGGGCCCCGTTGCCGTTCATGGCATCGATCCTCGCATGATCGGAGGGTGCCGGACGCCGCCGCTCAGCCCAGCCCGCCGACGCGCAGTGTGATGTTCAGCCGCCCGGTCAGCCCGAGGTCCCGGGGGCCGGTGCCCGGCAGGACCTTCGGCACTCCGTGGTAGGCCAGCCGGCTCGCGCCGCCGAAGACGAAGAGGTCCCCGCTGCGCAGCTCCACGTCCTGGTAGGGGCGGCCGCGCGAGGCGGTGTTCCCGAAGCGGAAGACGCAGGTGTCGCCGAGGCTGAGCGAGACCACCGGAGCCGCGGACTTCTCCTCGGCGTCGCGGTGCATGCCCATGCGGGAGTCGCCGTCATAGAAGTTGATCAGCGCGATGTCGTAGGTCTCGGCGGGGCCGGGCGGCTCCTGGGCGTCCCCGTAGGCGGCGGCCACCGCCTCCCGCCCCAGGTCGGCGAGCCACGTCGGCATCGGCTTGACCGGCGCCCCGTCCCCGTCGACGACGGTGCGGGCGTACCCGTACGGGTACCAGTGCAGCCCGAGGCACACCTGCCTGGCGGTCATCACTCCGCCGCCCGGGGTCCGTACGGTGCGCAGACCGGCCGGCGGACGGGCCCACGCGCGGCAGGCCGCCAGCAACTCGCCCTGCCGCTCGGCCCCGAGCCAGTCGGGCACGTGCACGGCCCCGGGAGCGATCAGGGTCCGCTCGCGCGGGAAGAGTTCCCCATTCATGTACCCCATTGTCGCGGGCGGGCTGATAAGACACCCGGTATGGAGATCACCGAACTTGTGAAGACCCTCGCACGAGAGGGCGAGCTGCTCGCCGACGTGGCCGAACAGGCCGGTACGGACGCCCCGGTCCCCACCTGTCCGGGCTGGCGCGTCACCGATCTGCTGCGCCACACCGGGTCGGTGCACCGCTGGGCGGCCGGGTACGTGGCGGAGCGGCGGCTGGAGCCGGTGGGCTTCCCGGACGCGCCGGAACTGGCCGACGGCGAGCTGCTGGCGTGGTTCCGGCAGGGCCACGCGGACCTGGTGCGCACCCTGACCGAGGCCCCGGCCGACGTGCAGTGCTGGACCTTCCTCCCGACGGCGCCGCCGTCGCCGCTGGCGTTCTGGGCGCGGCGCCAGGCCCACGAGACGACCGTGCACCGGATGGACGCGGAAGCCGCGCGGGGCGTGGCGTTCTCCGCGGTGGAGCCGGAGTTCGCGGAGAACGGGGTGGACGAGCTGCTGACCGGCTTCCACGCCCGGCCGCGCAGCCGGGTGCGCACCCCGGAGCCCCGGGTGGTACGGGTCCGGGCCGCCGACACGGGCGCGGTGTGGACCGTGCACCTGTCGCCGGAGCCGGCCCGGACGGTGCCGGGCCACACCGGCGAGGCGGCCGACTGCGAACTGACCGGGGAGGCGGCCTGGCTCTACGCGGCCCTGTGGAACCGGCTGCCGCTGGCGGGGCCTGGGGTGACGGGCGACGTGGCGCTGGCCCGGCTGTGGAGCGAGACGGCCGGAATCTGAGCCGGGCGGCGGAGCTGGGCCGCGCGGGCCTCGCCGTTGCGCGGGCCTCGCCGTGGGGGGGCTTCCTTGTGGCGCACCGTGCGCGCTGTGACACTGCACGCATGGGGCGACGTACACAGGCGGACCGGGACGCGATCACGATCGAGATCGGCTACGCCTTCGTCAGCGCCGGCTTCGCGGCCGCTGTCGTCTTCGGCGCGGTGTACGGGCCCGCGCCGGCCTTCTCCCTCTCCGCCGCGACCGGTCACGCCCTGGCGGTGGCCGGAGGAATCGCGGCGGGCGCGGTCTTCCTCCTCCGGATCACCCACGTCCTGGGGCGCTTCGCCCGCCGCTCGGAGAACGACGGCCGCTGAACCGTCAGGCCCCGGCCGGGCCCACCGCGGCCCACCAGGCGACCAGCCGGTCCGCCATCGCGTCGGTCCCGTGGATGACCGGGTCCAGACCGAAGTGGTCCTCCAGCTCGTACCAGAGGAACTCACCGAGCTCCGCCCGGGTGGTGCCGCGGTGGAGACGCCGGAACAAGGGGACGAGCATGCAGTCGTACTCGTCCCGCGACAGATCGGCGACGCCGATCGGATCCCACTCGTTGAGCAGGTACCGCAGGTTGTCGAACAGCGTCGGCGACGGGGTCCAGGCAGGCATCGGGCCAGCCTGCCACCCGACGACGAACGCCGCCCCCCGATATCCCGGGCCCGCGGACTAACCGAGAGTGGCGGCGTAGGTGGTCTGCGCGCGGTACTTCCATGTCGGGCCGGTGTTCCAGGGGTTGGGCATGACCGTGTTCGTGGCGTAGGCGTAGCCCGCGCCGCGGTCGAAGGCGGTGCGCAGGGTGGCACGCATCGCCTCGGCGTCGGGGACGTCGTGGACCAGGTGCCAGAACGCCGTTCCGCTCGGGTCGAGTTCGGCCCCGGACCGGTAGCCGGCGAGCGGGTCGAAGACGTTGCCGCCGAGCCAGCCGGCGCCGGTGTACGCGGCGTACGTGTCCTCGAACGTGACGAAGACGTCCGCGGTGCGGCGGCCCGGCTCCAGGTAGCAGTCGGCTATGGCGGTGCCGGGGTTGTTGACGACGAGGTCGGGGGCGGCCGGGTCGACGGCGCTCATGGTGTCCTGGACGTACCGGCGCAGTTCCGCGTAGTGGTCGCGGGTGGCGTTGGCGGGGCCGCAGTCGCGGCTGACCACGTCGAAGAAGATGCCGTCGACGTGGAGGCGGCCGTCGGAGGTCCTGAGGTAGTTGTCGACGGAGGCCTTGACGGCGGCGACGTCGCGCTTGCCGTGGTCGGTGTGGACGTAGCCGAGCACCTTGGTCCTGTCGCCGGTGGAGGTGGTGCGGTTGCGCAGGGCGTCGGCGCGGGCTCGCCAGGGCGCGTCGAACGGGGCGTCGCCGTTGCCCGGGTTCAGCACGACCACCGAGGCGGCCGGACCGGTGGCGGTGAGGTCGGTCAGCATGCGGTCGTTCGCCGGGACGTAAGCGGGAACGCCGATCTCCAGGCCCCGCACGCCGGGCATCCGGGGCATGGGAGGCGGGGTGGGCGCCGGGGCCTCGGCCGCGATCACGGGCGCGTTGCGCGCCGACGCGGTGACGGCCGGCGCCGGCGCGGCCAGTAAGAGGGTGGCCAGGACGGCATACAAGGCCTTCACGGCGCGAGGCATGAACGTTCCTCCGGCGGCAGGGGGCGACCTCAGGAACACTAGACGGGCGGCCCATCGGTCAAGGCTGATCCGCCCGCATTGGTGTGAGGAACAGAAGAGCGACTCATCGCCTCATCATGTGAATCTCCGGAAGCGGCCGTGACCTGATCCCCACGCTCCCCGCGCCCCCCGTGCCCCCACCTTCCTCGACCTCCCCTCCGCCCCCTCCCGTCACACGGCGGGCAGGCCGACCCCGTGCGCCAGTTGATCGGCGGCATGCGCGAAGAAGGCGGCGCGGTCCTCGACGACGCGGTTGAACTGGCCGAACAGCTCGAAGGAGACGAGGCCGACCAGCTGCGCCCACGCGGCGACCAGGGCGGCCGTGACCTGCGGGGGCAGGCCCTCGGCGAAGTCGGCGGTCATCCGGTCCGCCTCGGGGCGCAGGGCGGACGGCAGTGGCGGGAGGGCGAGGCCGCGCCCCTCGTGGGCGGCTCGGAGGATGCCGATGAAGGCGTTGCCGACTCGGGAGGCGGGGCCGACGGTGTCCATGGGGGCGGTGTAGCCGGGCACGGGGGAGCCGTAGATCAGGGCGTACTCGTGCGGGTGCTCCAGCGCCCAGGCGCGGACCGCCCCGCAGACGGCGGTCCAGCGGGCGCGGGGCGGTGCGCCGGCGGCGAGGGCGCGGGCATCGGCCTCCTCGGCGGCGGCACCGATGCTGTCGTACGCGTCGATGATCAGCGCGGTGAGCAGCTCGTCGCGGCTGGGGAAGTAGCGGTAGAGGGCGGAGGAGACCATGCCCAGCTCGCGGGCCACGGCGCGCAGGGAGAGCTTGGCGGCGCCCTCGGCCGCGAGCATGCGGCGCGCCTCGTCCTTGATGGCGGCGGTGACCTCGATGCGGGCCCGTTCCCTGGCCCCTCGCACGGTGTTCATGCGGGCCAGTGTGCCACGCATGCGGAGCACTGCACAGAAAACGGGCCACCGCTCTATTTGGAGAGCAGTGCTCTTGATTTGGTGCACCGATCCGTGCAGACTGGATTCAGGGAGAGCGGTGCTCTCTCAATGGCGGAAACGACCCCGGAGGTCACCATGAACGCGCCCACCCCGTACTACGTCCAGGCCGGCCCGCTCGCCACCCGCTTCAACTCCGTCTTCGGGAAGCTGGCCCGCATCGGCATCAGCCTGGCCGGCAGCGCCGAGATGTCGGTGCGCGGGCGCACGTCGGGCAAGATGCAGCGGATCCCGGTCAACCCGCACACGTACGAGGGCGCCCAGTACCTGGTCTCGGCGCGCGGCCACTCCCAGTGGGTCCGCAACATGCGGGTCGCGGGCGGGGGCGAGCTGCGCGTGGGGCGCAAGGCGCGTACGTTCACCGCCACCGAGCTGACCGACCCGGTCCAGCAGGCCGCCGTCCTGCGTACCTACCTGGAGAAGTGGGGCTGGGAGGTCGACCGGTTCTTCCAGGGCATCTCCGCGAAGTCCTCCGACGCGGAACTCCAGGCGGCCGCCGCCGACCACCCGGTCTTCCGGATCACGGTGGCGAACTGACCCCGCGGAGTCCGCAGCTGCGGATGCGCGACGCACACGACCGCCACGCCCCCGCCCCCGCCCCTGCCCCCGGCGCCCGGCTGTGGCCACCCCTACGCGGCGACGGCCCGCGCCCGCTCAGCCGAGCGGCCGTTCGCAGCCGCTCGACCAGCCGTTCCCGCGGGTGGTGCCGCCACCCACACCAACCCGCCGCTCACCGCGTCCGAAGGCCGCGCGGACCTGTGCCGACCGCTCGGCCTCGTCCAGGTCCACGCCGCCCCACCAGTCGGGCCCGGGCGGCCCCGGCCCCGGCGCTAGTCCTTGTCCCGGCTCCGGCCGCCGTCGCCGGCCGCCGCGACCGCCGCCGCCTGCCTGGCGTCCAGCATGTGCAGCGCCTTGCGGGCCAGCGGGTACGTACGCACCAGGTCGGCCAGGGTCGTCGACCCCCGGGTGATGCGGGCGAAGGCCCGCCACGCCGGACGGAAGCCGGTGATCGCCGCGTGCAGCATCCGTGGCCGGGATTCGAAGACGGTCAGCATCCGCTTGCCGACGCCCATCTCCACGCCCAGCCCGGCCTTCACCGCGAAGGCGTAGTTGAGGGCCTGCCGACGCGCGTCCACCGCGTCCTGCGCCTCGGAGATCTTCACCGCCCACTCCCCCGCCAGCCGCCCCGAGCGCAGCGCGAAGGAGATGCCCTCCCGGGTCCACGGCTCCAGCAGCCCCGCCGCGTCGCCCGCCACCAGGACCCGGCCGCGCGAGAGCGGCGAGTCGGGCTTGCGGCAGCGGGTCAGGTGCCCGGAGGAGACGGCCGGTTCGAAGCCGGCGAGCCCGAGCCGGGCGATGAAGTCGTCCAGGTAGCGCTTGGTGGCGGCGCCCTCGCCCTTGGCCGAGATGACGCCGACGGTGAGGGTGTCGCCCTTGGGGAAGACCCAGCCGTAACTGCCGGGCAGCGGGCCCCAGTCGATCAGCACCCGTCCCTTCCAGTCCTCCGCGACCGTCTCGGGGACGGGGATCTCCGCCTCCAGACCGAGGTCCACCTGGTCCATCTCGACGCCGACGTGCGCTCCGATCCGGCTCGCGCTGCCGTCCGCACCGACCACCGCGCGGGCCAGGACGGTCTCCCCGTCGGCGAGGACGACGGCGACCGTGCGCCGGTCGGGCACCGCGGTGCCGTGCTGCTCGACACGGGCCACGGCGGTGCCCGTACGGACGGTGGCGCCGGCCTTCTCGGCGGCGGCGACCAGCCCGGCGTCGAACTCGGGCCGGTTGATCAGCCCGAACAGCATCTGCTTCGAGCGCCGTGTGCGGGTCAGCTTCCCGTCCATCGAAAAGGTGACGGCGTGGATGCGGTCCTTGAGGGGCAGGACGAAGCCCGGGGGCAGGGCGTCGCGCGAGGGGCCGATGATGCCGCCGCCACAGGTCTTGTAGCGGGGCAGTTCGGCCTTCTCCAGCAGCAGGACGCGCCGCCCGGCCGTCGCCGCCGCGTACGCCGCCGAGGAACCGGCCGGTCCGGCCCCGACCACGACCACGTCCCACACCTCGCCGGTCCCGCCGCTCTCCCCCGCCGCCTCGCCGACCGCCTCGCCGACGGCGCCGTCGGCCGCCTCGTCGCCCGCCTTGTCGACCGCCTCGTCGCCCGCCTCGTCGACCGCCTTCTGGTCGGCCTGTCCCGCGTCCACGCCTGCGTCTGCGCCCTCGCCCCGGCCCGCGCCCTCGCCTGCGCCGGACCCTGCGTCGCGTACGTCGTCGTCGCTGCTCACGATGTGTTGCCGCTCCTGATCACCCGGTTGCTCCGATGCCGGGGAAATCCTACGGCGAGACGACGCGCCGCCCCGCTGTGCGAGGATCGGAACTGTCTTTTTCGCCGTACCCGGCATACGCACACCCCGCGGATGCGGGCGGCGTACACGGAGAACAACGTCGCACCCAAAAGGAGCGTGCCCATGTCCCAGAATCCGATCGCCGAGACCATCGCCTCGCTGATGCCCCGCGCCAAGCAGGAGCTGACCGAGCTGGTGGCCTTCCAGTCGGTCGCGGACTGGGCACAGTTCCCCAAGAGCGAGAGCGAGGCCGCCGCGAACTGGGTGGCCGACGCCCTGCGCGTCGAGGGCTTCCAGGACGTGGCGCTGCTCGACACCCCGGACGGCACCCAGTCCGTCTACGGCTACCTGCCCGGCCCCGAGGGCGCGCCGACCGTGCTGCTGTACGCGCACTACGACGTCCAGCCCCCGCTGGACGACGCGGCCTGGATCTCCCCCGCGTTCGAGCTGACCGAGCGCGACGGCCGCTGGTACGGGCGCGGTGCGGCCGACTGCAAGGGCGGCTTCATCATGCACCTGCTGGCGCTGCGCGCGCTGAAGGCCAACGGCGGTGTCCCGGTGGCCGTGAAGGTGATCGTCGAGGGTTCCGAGGAGCAGGGCACCGGCGGCCTCCAGCAGTACGCCGAGGCGCACCCGGAGCTGCTGACCGCCGACACCATCGTCATCGGCGACGCGGGCAACTTCCGGCTCGGCCTGCCGACGGTGACGGCCACGCTGCGCGGCATGTGCCTGCTCAAGGTGAAGATCGACACGCTGGGCGGCAACCTGCACTCCGGCATGTTCGGCGGCGCCGCCCCGGACGCGCTGGCCGCGCTGATCCGCGTACTGGACTCGCTGCGCGCCGCGGACGGTTCGACGACCGTGGACGGGCTCGCCTCGGACGCGGTGTGGGACGGTCTGCAGTACCCGGAGGCGGACTTCCGTGCCGACGCCAAGGTCCTCGACGGGGTCGAACTGATCGGCGAGGGCTCGGTCGCGGACCGGCTGTGGGCCCGCCCGGCCGTGACGGTGCTCGGCATCGACTGCCCGCCCGTGGTCGGGGCGACGCCTTCGGTGCACGCGAGCGCCGGCGCGCTGATCAGCCTGCGCGTGCCGCCGGGCGTGGACACCGCGGAGGCCATCAAGCTGCTGCAGGCCCACCTGGAGGCGCACACGCCGTGGAAGGCGCGCCTCGAACTCGAGGTGGTCGGCCAGGGCCAGCCGTTCCAGGCGGACACCGACAGCCCGGCGTACGCGTCGATGCGGTCGGCGCTGGAGGCCGCGTACCCCGGGCAGGAGATGCAGATCAGCGGCATGGGCGGGTCGATCCCGCTGTGCAACACGCTGACGTCCCTGTACCCGCGGGCGGAGATGCTGCTGATCGGGCTGAGCGAGCCGGAGGCGCAGATCCACGCGGTCAACGAGAGCGTGTCGCCGGGGGAGCTGGAGCGCCTGTCGGTGGCGGAGGCCCTCTTCCTCGTCAACTACGCGGAGTCCAAGCGCGTCTGACCCCTCGTACGCGTGCGTGTACGCCCAGGGCCGACTGAGCCCTGGGCGTACTTCGCTCCCGATGAAGTCGCGTGTCGCAGCGGGGCGGCCGTGCGTACGTCGGGGGGCGGTACGTTCCCTCGGACGGCGAGGCGCTGGGCTTCGGGGACGGGGCGTACGTCGTCCACGCCCCGGGGCACACGGACGGCAGCGTCGGGATCCACCTCCCGCGCCACGGCGTGCTGTTCACCGGCGACTGCGTCGCCGCCGTCGGCCCGCTGATGCCGGGCGTGTTCAACGTGGACCGGGCCCGGGCGATCGACTCCTTCCACCGTCTGGCGGGGCTCTCCCCGTCGATCGCCTGTTTCGGCCACGGGGATCCGCTGACGGTGGACACGGCGGCCGCACTGGTCAAGGCGGCTGCCGCAACTCCCTCCTGACGGCGCCACTCGGGCGCCCCGGCTACCTCTCCCGCCCGCCCGGCGCCGGGGTTTTTCAGCCGACCGGGGTGCCCGCCTCCAGGTAGAGGGGGCGTCCCCGTTCCCGGGCGCGCAGGGCCCAGCTCAGGCGGGCGTGGCGGTGCTCCGGGAGGAGGTCGGCGGCCTCGGCCTCCGTGACGAAGCGCCAGGCCCGCAGTTCGGGGCCCGGCAGCCGGAGCCGGGCCGTCGCCTCGGGCGAGAGGCGGCCGCCGTCGAACAGCAGGCGCAGCCCCCCGTACCCGGGCGGTTGCGGGGCCTCCCAGTCGACCACGAGCAGGCCGGGCGCCGGGTCCAGTACGAGGCCCAGTTCCTCCGCGACCTCCCGTACGCCGGCGCGGGCGGGGGCCTCGCCCGCTTCGACGACGCCGCCCGGGAACTCCCAGCCGGCCTTGTACGTCGGATCCACCAGCAGGACCCGGTCCTGCTCGTCGAAGAGCAGCACCCCGGCCGCCACGGTCTCCCGCGTGGGCTCCGGGGTCTGCACGATGTCGCAGACCGGGGCCGTCTCCGAGCGGACGGCCTCGGCGATCCGCTGCGCCGTCTCGCGCGGGGTCAGGCTGCTGTTGTCGATGACGTGCGCGTCACCGGTGAGCCAGCCGAGGGCCTGCTGGTAGACGGGGATGTGGTCGTAGGCCCACTGGCGGACGCGGAGGTCGACCTGGTCGGGATCCCCCGGCTCCTCCCGGGTCGCGATCCGCTCGCGCAGGATCGTTTCCGCAGGGGCGAGCAGCACGTGCCGCACCGGTATCCGGCGCGCCGCCAGCCCGCCGAAGATCTCGTCCCGGTACTCCTGGCGCAGCAGCGTCATCGGTACGACGAGCACCCCGCCCAGCTCGGCGAGCATCGCCGCCGCCGTGTCCACCACCAGCCGCCGCCAGCTCGGCAGGTCCTGGTAGTCGGTGACCTCCGCCAGCCGCTTGGCCGGCAGCAGCACGCGCAGCGCGTCACCGATGAACTCCGGGTCGAACAGGGTGCTGTCCGGCAGGATTGCGGCCAGTTCGCGGGCCGTGCTGGTCTTTCCCGCGCTGAAGGTGCCGTTGATCCAGACAATCACGTCTACCCCTCTCCCCATGGCTCGTCCGGAGCCCCCAGTGGCTTGCCCGCACCACCCTGCCACGGAAACCTCACTCTCGGCCGAGTGCTTATCCTCAAGGTCACAGCGCCGCCTGAGACTCCGGAGGATTCACGACCGTGCCCCACAACCGTCGCCCGTTCGATCCCCGCTACGGCAACCGGCCGACCATGAAGGACGTGGCGGCCCAGGCGGGCGTCGGCCTGAAGACGGTGTCGCGGGTGGTCAACGGCGAGCCGGGGGTCACCCCCGAGACCGAGAAGCGGGTCCAAGAGGCCATCGACGCCCTGGGGTTCCGCCGCAACGACAGCGCGCGCGTCCTGCGCAAGGGGCGTACGGCCACCGTGGGGCTGATCCTGGAGGACCTCGCCGATCCCTTCTACGGGCCGCTGAACCGTGCCGTCGAGGAGGTGGCCCGCGCGCACGGCGCACTGCTCATCAACGGCTCCAGCGCCGAGGACCCGGACCGGGAGCGGGAGTTGGCGCTCGCCCTGTGCGCCCGCCGGGTGGACGGCCTGATCGTGATCCCGGCCGGCGACGACCACCGCTACCTGGAGCCGGAGATGCGGGCCGGTGTGGCCACTGTGTTCGTGGACCGCCCGGCCGGGCGGATCGACGCGGACGTCGTCCTCTCGGACAGCTTCGGCGGCGCCCGTGACGGCGTCGCCCACCTGATCGCGGGCGGCCACCGCAGGATCGGCTTCATCGGCGACCACCCCCGCATCCACACGGCGACGGAACGCCTGCGCGGCTATCGCGCCGCCATGGCCGACGCCGGCCTGCCGGTGGCCGATTCCTGGGTCTCCCTCGGCTCCACGGAGCCGGACCGGGTGGCGACGGCGACGAGGTCGATGCTCGCGGGCCGGGATCCGGTGACCGCCGTGTTCGCGGGCAACAACCGCGTGACGGTCACGGTGGTGCGCGTCCTCGCGGCCCGGGAACACCCGGTGGCCCTGGTCGGCTTCGACGACTTCGAACTGGCCGACCTGCTCCGCCCCGGCATCACGGTGGTGGCCCAGGACCCGGCCACCCTCGGCCGCGTGGCCACGGACCGCCTCTTCCAGCGCCTGTCCGGAGCCACCCTCCCCACGACCCGCACCGAACTCCCGACCCACCTGATCCCCCGCGGCTCGGGCGAACTCCCGCCGTACGGCGGATGAGGGTCCGCAGGACGGGAACGGCCCCACCGGCGGCCCGGAACCCCCGGAGCACGGTCGGCGCGGTCGGTCCCCCGCCGAGGTGACGCAACCCCGAACGCAGCGCGGGGCCCGACCGGGGATGTTCCGGCCGGGCCCCGCACCTGCGTCAGGGTCAGGGTCAGGGTCAGGCGGTGGCCTTCAGGGTGGCGGAGCGGCGGGGGATCGCGAAGGCGTCCAGTTCCGCGCGGGTGAGGCCGGTGAGGGCGGTGACCTCCTCGGCGCCGACCGCGCCGCAGTCGAGGCCGCGGACCAGGTAGCCGGCGAGGGCCTTCGCCGTGGCGGGCTCGTCCATCACGTCGCCCTCGATCTTGGCGACGTACGCCTTCAGGCGCGCGGCGGCGGCCTCCAGACCCTCGCGGTAGAAGGTGAAGACGGCCGCGTAGCGGGTCGGCAGGTGCGCCGGGTGCATGTCCCAGCCCTGGTAGTAGGCGCGGGCCAGGGCGCGCCGGGTCAGGCCGTAGTGCAGCTTCCAGCCCTCGTGGACCTTCTCCGTGGTGCCGATGGGCAGCACGTTCGTCGAGCCGTCGGAGACGCGCACGCCGGTGCCGGCCGCGGCGACCTGCATGATCGCCTTCGCGTGGTCCGCGGCGGGGTGGTCGCTGGCCTGGTACGCGGCGGAGACTCCGACGCAGGCGCTGTAGTCGAAGGTGCCGTAGTGCAGGCCGGTGGCGCGGCCCTTGGAGGCCTCGATCATGCGGGCGACGGTGGCGGTGCCGTCGGAGGCCAGGATGGACTGGCTGGTCTCGATCTGGATCTCGAAGCCGATCCGGCCCGGGCGCAGGCCGCGGGCGGTCTCGAAGGCCTCCAGCAGCTTGACGAAGGCGGTGACCTGCTCGGCGTACGTGACCTTGGGCAGGGTCAGGACCAGGTTGTCCGGGAGGCCGCCGTGGGCGAGCAGGCCGGACAGGAAGACGTCGGTGGTGCGGATGCCGCGGTCGCGGACGTTGGACTCCATGCACTTCATGCGGATGCCCATGTAGGGGGCGTTGGTGCCGTTGGAGTACGCCTCGGAGATCAGGCGGGCGGCGCGGGCGGCGGCCTGGTCCTCCTCCTCGTCGGAGCGGACGCCGAAGCCGTCCTCGAAGTCGACGCGGAGGTCCTCGATGGGCTCACTGGCCAGCTTGGCGCGGACGCGGTCGTAGACCGGTACGGCCAGTTCGTCGGAGATGCCGAGTACCTTGGCGAAGGTGGCGGCGTCCGGGGCGTGCTCGTCGAGCGCGGCGAGGGCCTGGTCGCCCCAGGAGCGGATGGTGTCCGCGGCGAAGACGTCACCGGGGACGTAGACCGTGTGGATGGGCTGACGGGTGCCGGGGTCGCCCGGGTAGTGGCGCGCGAGTTCCGCGTCCACCGGCGCGAGGGAGGCGCTGATGCCCTCGCTGACCGCGCCTGCGAGGCTCGTCGCCACCTTCTCCTGCTGACCCATCGTGCACTCTCCTCTTTTCCGCTTCACGGAAGCTTAGATCCGCATAGCAGAATTTAGTCACGTGGTTCCGCTCCGTCAATGGTCCCTCCGACGCGTGGGACGAACGACTCGGGGCCGTGCGGTGAGAAACACCACACGGCCCCGAAGAAGCGAAGCTACGAAGAGAAGCCCAGGTCAGCCCTTGCGCGCCTGGATCTCGCCGGTCAGCTGCGGGACGACCGCGAAGAGGTCGCCGACCACGCCGTAGTCGACGAGGTCGAAGATCGGGGCCTCGGCGTCCTTGTTGATGGCGACGATGGTCTTCGAGGTCTGCATGCCGGCCCGGTGCTGGATCGCGCCCGAGATGCCGGAGGCGATGTACAGCTGCGGGGAGACCGACTTGCCGGTCTGGCCGACCTGGTTGGAGTGCGGGTACCAACCGGCGTCGACGGCGGCGCGCGAGGCGCCGACGGCCGCGCCGAGGGAGTCCGCGAGCTCCTCGATGATGTGGAAGTTCTCGGCGCCGTTGACACCGCGGCCGCCGGAGACGACGATCGCGGCCTCGGTCAGCTCGGGGCGGCCGGTCGACTCGCGCGGCGTGCGGGAGGTGACCTTGGTGCCGGTGGCCAGGGCGCCGAAGGTGACGGCGAGCGCCTCGACGGCGCCGGCGGCCGGGGCGGCCTCGACCGGGGCCGAGTTCGGCTTCACGGTGATGACCGGGGTGCCCTTGGAGACGCGGGACTTGGTGGTGAACGACGCGGCGAAGGCGGACTGCGTCGCGACCGGGCCCTCGTCACCCGCCTCCAGGTCGATGGCGTCGGTGATGATGCCGGAGCCGATGCGGACGGCGAGGCGCGCGGCGATCTCCTTGCCCTCGGCGGAGGACGGGACGAGCACGGCGGCCGGGGAGACGGCCTCGTAGGCGGCCTGGAGCGCGTCCACCTTCGGTACGACGAGGTACTCGGTGAACTCGGGGGCGTCGGCGGTGAGGACCTTGACCGCGCCGTGCTCGGCGAGCACCGCGGCGGTGGCCTCGGCACCGGCGCCGAGGGCGACGGCGACGGGCTCGCCGATGCGGCGGGCCAGCGTCAGCAGCTCGAGGGTGGGCTTGCGGACGGCGCCGTCCACGTGGTCGACGTAGACGAGAACTTCAGCCATGGGACTGCTCTCCTGCGATTGCGAAGTGTCTGGGGGCTATGGAGGGGTTGGCCGAAGCTCTTAGATGAACTTCTGGCCGGCCAGGAACTCGGCCAGCTGCTTGCCGCCCTCGCCCTCGTCCTTGACGATCGTGCCGGCGGTGCGGGCCGGGCGCTGCGCCGCGGCGTCGACCACGGTCCAGGAGCCTTCCAGACCGACCTCGTCGGCCTCGATCTCCAGCTCCTCCAGGTCCCAGGACTCCACCGGCTTCTTCTTGGCGGCCATGATGCCCTTGAAGGACGGGTAGCGGGCCTCGCCCGACTGGTCGGTCACCGAGACGAGCGCGGGGAGGGAGGCCTCCAGCTGCTCGCTCGCGGTGTCGCCGTCACGGCGGCCGGTGACGGTGCCGTCCTCGACCTTGACCTCGGAGAGCAGGGTGACCTGCGGGACGCCCAGGCGCTCGGCCAGGATCGCCGGGAGCACGCCCATGGTGCCGTCGGTCGACGCCATGCCCGTGATGACCAGGTCGTAGCCGGCCTTCTCGATGGCCTTGGCGAGCACCAGCGAGGTGCCCATGACATCGGAGCCGTGCAGGTCGTCGTCCTCGACGTGGATGGCCTTGTCGGCGCCCATCGACAGCGCCTTGCGCAGCGCGTCCTTGGCGTCCTCGGGGCCCACCGTCAGGACGGTGATCTCGGCGTCGTCGGCCTCTTCGGCGATCTGCAGCGCCTGCTCGACGGCGTACTCGTCGAGCTCCGACAGCAGACCGTCGACGTCGTCGCGGTCGACCGTCAGGTCATCGGCGAAGTGCCGGTCGCCGGTGGCGTCGGGCACGTACTTCACACAGACAACGATCCTCAGGCTCACGCCGGCTCTCCTACCGCATCGTCTTTTTTCTGATACCGCCTTGTGCAGGCAGCATAGGCGCCTTGTCAGGCGGATCCCGGTCGGGGCGGCCCGCGCTCCGAAGGGAATGTTACTCGTCAGTACACAGGGGGCGCTGCCAAGTCGCAAGGCTGCTGAACTGTGATCTGGCCAACGCCACCCAACCCCTGCCAAGCAGGGACGATTCAGTCCCGCAACGCGTTGAAGCGCCCCTGGTGGTACAGCAGCGGGCGGCCTTCACCCGCGGGATCCCCCGCGACCGCCTCAGCGATGATCACACGATGTTCGCCGGCGGGCACCCGTGCCACCACCCGGCAGGCCAGCCAGGCCAGTACGCCGTCGAGCACCGGGACCCCGTGCGGCCCCGGCCGCCAGCCGGTGGCCCCGCCGAAACGGTCGGCTCCGCTCCGGGCGAACAGCCCGGCCAGCTCCCTTTGGTGCTCGCCGAGTATGTGGACGCCGAGGTACTCGCTGTCGCGCACCCCGGGCCAGCTGGAGGCCCCCGTGCCGATGGTGAAGGACAGCAGCGGCGGGTCGGCGGAGACCGAGTTGAGCGAGGTCGCGGTGAAGCCCACCGGCCGCGCACCGTCCCGGGCGGTGATCACGGCGACTCCGGCGGCGTGCTGCCGGAAGACGGAGCGCAGGAGGTCGGGCGAGCCGGGACGGGTGTCGCCGGAGCCAGGGGAACCGGCGGCACGGGGAGAGCGGAGGGACGGAGCGGTCTGGACCGTCGGGACCGTCGGAGCAGTCATCAGGGTTCTGCCTTCTGCCGCGGGACGCGCGGGCGCTGTCGGAGATCGGGGGCCGGGGACGTTCAGCTGTTCCGACAGCGCGCGCTCGCGTGGCGGACGAGGTCCACATGGACCCGCCCGTAGAGCAGGAGTTCATACCGCATGCCGCCAGCCTGGCGATCTCCCGTGGACACAGTCAAGCGGGATCGGGCAGATGTCAGGCGCGTCACGCTGCGTGCGGGCGCGCGCACCGGCGCGCCCGCTGCCGCGGCGCCGGATCCGGCCGCGGGGCCGGTGCGCGCGCCGCCCGTCATACGGCGGCCCCCAGTGCGGCGATCACGTCCACCTTGCGCGGCATCCCGGCCGCCCGCCGGACGATCCGGCCCGCCGCGTCCAGGACGAGCACCGTGGGGGTCTTCTCGATCCCGAGGGCCCGCACGAGGTCCAGCCGTTCCTCGGCGTCGATCTCGACGTGCGCCACCCCGTCGACCATCGCCGCGACTTCGGCGAGGATCCGCCGCGTGGCCCGGCAGGGCTGGCAGAACGCGCTGGAGAACTGCACCAGGGTGGCCCGCTCCCCCGGCTCCGCGCCCAGCTCCGCGGCCCCCAGCCGGGCCCGCGCGCCGCCCGGCCCGAGGTCCGGTCCGTCTTCCCGCCCGCACACCCGCGCTCCCCTCGCCGTCTTCGTCCGCGTACGCCATGCTCGTACGCTCGTCCGTGGATCGGAGCATCCTGGAGACGTACGGCATTCCCGGCGTGATGAGAATCTCTCCGGGCACGGGCCTCTGGGCTGGCCAGCAGCCCTCGTATGGGGCACGATCCCCATGGTCGCGTACCTACGCTTCCGTAACTTCCGGCCGGGAGCACCTCCCCAGGCAGAAAGCGGGGTCTCCCCAGCATGGCTGAGCTCGTCTACCCGCCCGTGATCGGCGCCGCGCACGGACTCTTCCGTGCCCTCGACATCCGGATCGACATGGAGGGCACCGAGAACATCCCCCGCAAGGGCGGCGCGGTCCTGGTGTCGAACCACATCGGATACCTCGACTTCATCTTCGCCGGCCTGACGGCGCGGCCGCAGAAGCGCCTGGTGCGCTTCATGGCGAAGGAGTCGGTGTTCCGGCACAAGGTGTCCGGCCCGCTGATGAGGGCGATGAAGCACATCCCCGTCGACCGCAAGCAGGGTGAGACCGCCTACGAGCACGCCCTGGACTCGCTGCGGTCCGGCGAGATCATCGGGGTGTTCCCGGAGGCCACGATCTCCCAGTCGTTCACGCTCAAGAGCTTCAAGTCGGGCGCGGCCCGGATGGCGCAGGAAGCCGGCGTCCCGCTGATCCCGGTGGCGCTCTGGGGCACCCAGCGCCTGTGGACCAAGGGCCGCCCGAAGAACCTCAAGCGCAGCCACATCCCGGTGACGATGCGCGTGGGCGAGCCGATGGACGCCCCCGCCGACCAGTACGCCGGAGCCATCACGCGCCGGCTGCGCGAGCGCGTGCAGGAGCTGCTGGACGCCGCCCAGCGGGCCTACCCGGCCAAGCCCGCCGGCCCCGAGGACTCCTGGTGGCTGCCGGCCCACCTGGGCGGCACCGCCCCGACGCCGGCCCAGGTCCGCGAAGCGGGCTGACCCCCGGGGGCACTTCCCGTACGGTGACGGCCTCCGGGACCCCGGCCGGGTCCCGGAGGCCGTCACCGCGCCCGCTCAGTGGGGGTTTTCGGCGTGGGTCAGGGTCTCCCAGGCCTCGAAGTGGTTCTCGGTGCCCGCGGGGCGCCGCCCCTCGGTGAGCCTGCGGGTGTTCTCCATGGTGACGCCGAGCCGGGTGTGCAGGGCGTTGTAGCCGACTTCGGTGGCCGGGCCGATGCCCTTGGCCAGGCTGCCGCCGCAGAGCCAGGAGGGCACCGCCGCACCGAGTTCGTACGTGGCGTGGAAGCCCAGGGCGTGCCGGAAGCGGTCCTTGAACTGCGGGTAGAGGTCGCGGCCCTGGATCCGTGAGGTCTCGGCGACGTGCATGGCCGCGGCGATCCCCATGCCGGTGTGGCCGAAGTCCCGGCAGGTCTCCTGCGCGAGGCCGTCCACGAAGGTGCTCTGGCCGTGCCAGTAGTCGATCAGCTCGGCGCGGGTGTCGATGGACGAGCGCGGCGGGTACGCGGGCTGCGCGCCGTCGGAGGCCAGGTAGAAGTAGGCGGGGACGCGGCCGAGGTAGGTGCCCATCGCCCTGTCGTAGCTCGCGCGGTCGTCGAGGTGGACGGCGATCCCGACGGCCGCGTCCATCATGATCAGTTCCCAGTTGCCGTTGCTGTTCGGCCGCCCGTTGATCACCTCGGGCAGGTAGACGTCCCGCAGCATGGTCGCGAAGCGTCCCTGGTTCGGCCAGCCGCCCGTGTACGTGTGCTTGATGATCTCGGCGGCGCGCGGCCAGGTCGAGCCGGCCCAACCGCTCTGCAACGGGGCGTTGCTGTTGGTGTGGTCCTTGATCTTCGCCGACCACGCGTCCATCAACTCGATAGACTTGCGGGCGTACTTGGCGTCCCGTGTCACGTACCAGGCGAGGGCGTGACTGTAGGCGGCGATGGCGTCCTCGCGCTCGTCGGAGCAGCCGATGTCCGGGTTCGAGTACGAGCCGCACTCGACGACCTCGCGCGGCTTCGGCGTGCGCGAGAGGGAGCCGTACTTGCTCGCCAGCATCTGGTCGTAGGCGGCCTTCCACGGCTGTCGGCCGGCCTGCACCTGCGTGCGGACGAAGTCCAGTTGGGCGTGGCTGTTGAGGACGCCGGGGTGGGCGAACTGCGCGGGTGCGGCCGCGGTTCGGGGCGTTCCGGCGACTGCGGCGGGGGCGGGGGCGAGGGTTGCGGCCAGGCCGAGGGCAAGGGCGGCCAGCCCGGCGGGAACTCCGTAACGCATGAAGCGCCTTCCGGTCGGAGGTGGGGGATTCCGGGATTCCGGGGGTCTCCGTGGGGGATTCCGCAGCCGAATCTACTCATGCCCATGCCAATCTGACAACGATGTCAGACAGGAAACCTTCCTATCGACCGAACGTCAGAGGGCCGTCGGCAGCTTCGTCCACAACTCCGGCCGGTCGGCGGCCCCCTGAAGGGCGCCCAGCGCGGCCGGATGCGGGGCGGCGTACAGCTCGGGGTGGTCGATCTCGCCGAGCTCCGGCCGGACGGGGAAGGCCAGCCGCTCGGTCTCCAGGCTGAACTGCGCGTCCACGCCGGGTTTGTTGCCGCGCGGATCCAGCCGGGACCACCGGGTGCCGCCCGGCAGGCGGACGGCCACCAGGCCGTGGACGAGCGGGTTCGATCCGTCGTCGTCGGTCAGCCGCTGGTAGCACAGGGCCGCCGGGATGCCTTGCGCGCGCAGCAGGGCGGCGAGGGCATGGGACTTGGCGTAGCAGATGCCGTTGCGCGTGGCGAGGACGTCGGAGGCGCGCCAGGAGACCCGCACGTCCCCGGAGTCGGCCGAGTGGGGAATCTCGTCACGGACGAACTCGAAGGCGGCCTTGGCGTATGAATATGCGTCACCGGTGGTGGACCAGAGGGCCTCGGCGGTTTCCTGCACGAGGGGATGCCAATGGTCGACGGCTTCGTCGGACGCCAAGTAGGCGTGAATGTCAGGGTTCTGCTGGATCAGCTGCATGCCCCGGAGCATAGGCAGACCCCCGACCGCAGATCAATAGACTTACGGTCGAAGGAATATTCATGCAGTCGGCTGGAGGTGTTCCTCCTACCAGGGGCTACGCACCTTCACACCCAGCGCCCGTACGTGGACCTGGTTCCGGTCCGTCAGCTTCAGCAGCAGGTCCTCGCCGACGACGCCGTCGTGCTGCCATATGGCACAGAGGCTCGCCAGTGCCGCTTCGGCGACTTCCGGTTCCTCGTCCTCCGCAGCGGCCACCAGGGCTTCGACGACCGGCCTGGTCCGGAGTTCGGCGACCGCGCGTGCGATCCTGGCCCGCTGGTGCGCCGGCACGGCCGGGTCGGCGAGCGAGCGCAGGACGTCCGCGGTGTCGAGGGCGTCATCGCACGGCAGGATCCAGATCACGTAGGCGAACTGGGCGCCCAGCACGATCAGGTAGTGCAGCGGCATGAGGAGCGCCGCCGGGAGGAGTACCAGCAGCGGCAGGACGACCATCCAGCCGCCCCGGATCCGCAGGGGGCCACCCGTCGGCGGTTCGAAGCGCCGACCCGAAAGCAGTACGAGAACGAACGTGGTCGCGATCGTCAGGAGGGGGACGCCGACGAGTCCGACGCTCATCTCGAGCGCGAACTCCCCCAGGAAGGGGTCGCCACCCAGGGCGGGCGTCACCGAAGCAGCGATGGTCCAGGCGATGATGGCGGTCAGGACGTAGCGCCGAACCGAGATCCACAGCCATCTGCCGGTCGTCATGACGGCGTCCTCACTTCAGCGGCTCTCCCCGCCGCGGGCCCACGGCATGACGGCCTCGACCTGAGCCGGCGGATCACGCCGGGGCCCGTCCGTACGGTACCGCCCGGCGACGGCCTCAGGGGAGCGACGGTGGTCACCCACCGTCGCCCACGGACCGGATGGGCGCCATCAGCGGCTCGATCCGGTCCCGCCCGGAGACACGTGCTAGACGGCCTGGCGCGCCATCTCTTCCTTGAGGGCCTGCAGGAAGCCGTCCACGTCCTCTTCCTGGGTGTCGAAACCGCACATCCAGCGGACGTCGCCCGCGGCCTCGTCCCAGAAGTAGAAGCGGTAACGCTTCTGCAGTCGCCGCGACACCTCGTGCGGCAGCCGTGCGAACACCGCGTTCGCCTGCACCGGGTAGAGGATCTCCACCCCGTCCGTCTCGCGCACGCCGGCGGCCAGCCGCTGCGCCATCGCATTGGCGTGCCGGGCGTTGCGCAGCCACAGGTCCTTGGCGAGCAGCGCCTCCAGCTGCACCGACACGAACCGCATCTTGGACGCGAGCTGCATCGACATCTTGCGGATGTGCTTCATCTGCCGGACCGCGTCCGGGTTGAGCACGACCACGGCCTCGCCGAACATCATGCCGTTCTTGGTGCCGCCGTACGACAGCACGTCCACGCCGACGGTGTTCGTGAACGTGCGCATCGGCACGTCCAGCGAGGCCGCGGCGTTGGCTATCCGGGCACCGTCGAGGTGCACCTTCATGCCCAGGCCGTGCGCGTGCTCGCAGATGGCACGGATCTCGTCCGGCGTGTAGACCGTGCCGAGCTCGGTGTTCTGCGTGATGGAGACGACCTGCGGCATCGCCCGGTGCTCGTCCTCGAAGCCCCAGGCCTCCTGGTCGATCAGCTCGGGGGTGAGCTTGCCGTCCGGAGTGGGGACGGCGAGCAGCTTGATGCCCGCCATCCGCTCCGGCGCGCCGCCCTCGTCCACGTTGATGTGGGCGCTCTTGGCGCAGATCACGGCGCCCCACCGGTCCGTCATGGCCTGCAGGGCGACGACGTTGGCGCCCGTGCCGTTGAAGACCGGGAAGGTCTCCGCGTACGGACCGAAGTGGCTGCGGAAGATCTTCTGCAGGTGTTCGGTGTACTCGTCCTCGCCGTACGAGACCTGGTGGCCGCCGTTCGCCAGGGCGACGGCGGCGAGCACCTCGGGGTGCACGCCCGCGTAGTTGTCGCTCGCGAAACCGCGCACCGCCGGATCGTGGTGGCGCCGGGCATCGGTCTTGCCGGCATCGGTTCTCACGGTTGCGGAGTGAGCCACAGACGCTGTCCGTTCACATCGGTGGCGGGCCGCTCCCAGACGCCGGCGATGGCCTCGGCCAGCTCCTTCACGTCGGTGAAGCCCGCGAACTTCGCATTGGGACGCTCGGCGCGCATCGCGTCGTGCACCAGTGCCTTGATGACCAGGATCGCAGCTGCCGCACCGGGGCCCTCGTCACCCCCCACCTTGCGGAAGGAGTCCGCCATGGCCAGGGTCCAGGCCTCGGCCGCCGCCTTGCCCGCGTTGTACGCGGCGTTGTTGGCGACCGGCTTGTGCGCGCCGGACTGGCTGACCAGGACGTAGCGGCCGCGGTCGCTGCGCAGCAGTCCGTCGTGGAAGGCCAGCGAGGTGTGCTGGACGGTGCGGATGAGGAGCTTCTCCAGGAAGTCCCAGTCCGCGAGGTCCACGTCGGTGAAGGTCTTGCTGCCGCGCCAGCCGCCGACGAGGTGGACGAGCCCGTCGATCCGGCCGAACTCCTTCTCGGTCTGCTCGGCCCAGGCCTGGGTGGCGGCCAGGTCGAGCAGGTCCACGGTGTCACCGGTGATGGTGGAGCCGCCGTGGGCGTAGCGTGCCGCGTCCACGGCCTCCGCGAGCCGCGCCGGGTTGGCGTCGGACGCGACGACCACGGCACCCGCCTCGGCGAGGCGGAGCAGGGTGGCGCGGCCGGCGGGCCCGCCGGCCCCGGCCACCGCCACCACCGCTCCGTGCAGCTTTCCGTTGCCGTTCCCGGAGCCGTTCATCTGTGCAGCCTCCTGTGGACGAGTGCTCACGCGTTGACCCGCTCGGCGTTCTCCGAGTTCAGAGCGGTGATGCCCTTGGTCGAGGCGATGGTGCTCTTGAGCTTCTTGGCGAGCGCCTCAAAGAACATGCTGAGCGGAAACTCGTCCGGAAGCACGTCGTCGACGAGCTTGCGCGGCGGCTGCGTCATGTCGAGGGCGTCGGGGCCCTTGGCCCACTTGGAGCCCGGGTGCGGGGCGAGGTACGTCGAGACCAGCTCGTAGGCCTTGAACCAGTGCACCAGCTTCGGGCGGTCGATGCCGGCCCGGTAGAGGTCCTCGATCTCGGCGCACAGCTGGTTGGTGACCTGCGGGGCGCGCATCCAGTCGATCTTCAGCTTGTTGTCCGTCCAGCGCACGACGTCGTGCTTGTGGAGGTACGCGAAGAGCAGCTGGCCGCCGAGACCGTCGTAGTTGCGGTTGCGGTCGCCGGAGACCGGGAAGCGGAACATCCGGTCGAAGAGGACGGCGTACTGCACGTCACGGCCGTGTTCGTTGCCCTCGGACTCCAGCTTCACGGCCTCCTTGAAGGCGGTGAGGTCGCAGCGCAGCTCCTCCAGGCCGTACATCCAGAACGGCTGGCGCTGCTTGATCATGAAGGGGTCGAACGGCAGGTCGCCGTGGCTGTGGGTGCGGTCGTGGACCATGTCCCACAGGACGAAGGCCTTCTCGCAGCGCTCCTGGTCGGTGACCATGGCGGCGATGTCGGCGGGCAGCTCGACGCCGAGGATGTCGACGGCGGCCGAGGTGACCTTGCGGAAGCGCGCGGCCTCGCGGTCACAGAAGATGCCGCCCCAGGTGAAGCGCTCGGGGGCCTCGCGCACGGCGATGGTCTCCGGGAAGAGCACGGCGGAGTGCGTGTCGTAGCCCGCGGTGAAGTCCTCGAAGGTGATGCCGAGGAAGAGCGGGTTGTCGTACCGGGTGCGCTCCAGCTCGGCGAGCCACTCGGGCCACACCATCTTCAGCGCGACGGCCTCCAGATTGCGGTCCGGGTTGCCGTTCTGCGTGTACATCGGGAAGACGACGAGGTGCTGGAGCCCGTCGGCGCGCTCGGCGGCCGGGTGGAAGGCCAGCAGCGAGTCGAGGAAGTCCGGCACCCGGAAGTCGTCGGCGGCCCACTTGCGCAGGTCGGCGACGAGGGCCTCGTGGTACGCGGTGGCGTGCGGGAGGAGCGGGGAGAGCGTCTCGACGGCGCGGATCACGCGACCGACCGCGGCCTCGGCGGTGTGCCGGGCGGGGGCGCCCTCGGCCTCGAAGTCGATGGACCCGTCCTTGGCCTGCCACGGGCGGATCTCCTCCACGGCGGCCTTGAGCTCGGGCCACGCCGGGTGGTCGACCACCCGCGTCCCGGCGGTTATCACGGCCCCGCCGGTACCCGGCACAAGAGTTTCCGTCATGTCACTTCCTCCACAGGAGAACCTCACGTCAAGGCAGCGTATGCGTGCGAGGCTCTTCCGTTCAAGAGGCGGTTCGGGAAATTATCCTGCGACACCCCCTACTTCACCGAAAGTCTTCCCGTTCGTCAGGGTGGAATGGACCACTCCGCCCAGGCGCGCCAAGGCCTCGCGGCCCGTTTTCGCCCTCCGCCCGGCCGGCGGCCGGCGGAGCCGGAGCGCCCTACAGAGGGGGACGTCACACGCCCCGGAAGTGCGGAATGACCCTTTCCCCCCATTGCCGCAGGGTCTCCAGGCAGGCCTGCTGCCCCACCGTGCCCATCTGGATCAGGCACATGATCTCGTCGGCGCCGGCCTCCCTGAGCCGTTCCACGTACGCGATGGCGTCATCGGCACTGCCGTAGGCGTGGTCGGCGTTGAAGGTCGCCGTCGAGGTCGGCCGGACGGGGATCTCCAGCTCGTGCAGCCGGGCCACGACCTGCTCGGCGGCCCTGCGCATCTCCGCCGTCTCGTCGGCGCCCGCGACCACGGCCTCGTCCGGGACGCCCGCCCCGCCGTACCAGTGGCCGATGGCCTGGGCGAAGAACCGCTGGCCGCGGACGCCGATCCGGCGCGCCTCCTCCCGGTCGTCGAGCACGATGGTCGGGCAGAGCACGGAGAAGTGGTCGTTGACCACGGTGGACACGAACCGGCTGCCGTCCCGGCCGGCGATCGCGGCGTCGTAGACGGAGCGCATCCCGGCGATGGACTCCGGTCCGGCGAAGCCCATCACCAGCGCCCCGATCCCCAGCTCGGCGGCCTGGACCAGCGTCTCGGCCCGGCTGCACGCCAGGAACAGCGGCGGGTGCGGGGTCTGCGCCGGCCGCGGCAGGATCGGGTGCGGGTCGATGTCGATCAGCTCCCCGTGGTACTCCAGCTCCTCCTCCTGCCAGGCCCTGCCGATGATCCGCAGGGCCTCCTCCACCTCCGCCGCGGTGCGGTCCCGGTCCACCCCGCACAGCGAGGTTTCCTGCTCGGTGCCGCCGCGCCCGGCTCCGAGGTCGAGCCGTCCTCCGGAGAGCAGGTCGAGCATGGCGGCCCGCTCGGCGACCCGCACCGGGTGGTTGAAGTTGAAGGGCATGCACACGACGCCGTGGCCGATGCGTATGGTGTTCGTCCTGGCCGCGACCCAGGTCAAGAAGATCTCGGGAGCGCTCATATGTGCGTACCACTTCAGGGAGTGGTGCTCCACGGCCCAGATCCGGTCGAATCCCATGCGTTCGGCGAGCACGGCCTGCTCGACGCAGTCACGGATGACCTGGTGCTCCCGTTCCACCGTCGGGTCGGCAAGCTGTGCTTCGAAGATCACGGAGAATTCCACTGTGCCCCCAGGGTTGCGTCGCGTGCCCGGCCTCACTTCAATTAGTAATATGACTAGTAGTCAGGAAGCAAAGAAGCAAGGGCTTCCGCCGACCGCGTGGGCCGTGCTCGGTCTGCTCTCCTTCCCCGGGGAGCGGACCGGCTACGAGCTGAAGAAGTGGGCGGACTCCTCCCTGCGCTTCTTCTACTGGTCGCCGGCCATCAGCCAGATCTACGCGGAGCTGCGCCGTCTGGAGGAACTCGGGTACGCCGCCTCCGCCCGCTCCGGGCCCGAGGAGGCGCGGGCCAAGCGGCGCTACGCCATCACCGACGCGGGCCGCGCGGCGCTGGCGGACTGGGCCGCCGACACCGCCGAGGCCGGGCCGCCGGTGCTCAAGCACGGGCTGCTGCTGCGGGTGTGGCTCGGCCACCTGGCCGAGCCGGAGCGGCTGCGCGCGATGGTCGGCGAGCACGTGGAGCGCACCCGGGAGGAGCTCGCCGCCGTACGGGAGGCCATGGAGCAGGCGGGCGGCGTACCGGAATGGGCCTTCCCCGCCCTCGCGCTGCGCTGGAGCGAGCGGCAGCACCTCGCCGAACTGGAGCTGGCCGAGGCCCTGCTCGGCGACCTGGCGGGGCTCGCGCAGGCCCCTGCCGAAGGTCGTCGAGGTGACGCCGATGGCGCAGGTCGTCAAGGTGACGGGGACGCGCCCACGCCCGGGTGACGCGGTGGGCCCGGCGGCGGCCGCCGCGGGGCCCACAACCCTGGCGGGAAGCGGCCTGAACGCCCTTTCGGGCCCGTGCACGCCCGGTCCCTTCGCACCCTCGGCGCACTAGCATGCGACCTCATCACGCGCGGCCGGTAGGGACACCGCGACCGCGCGGGGGAGCCGCCGTCGACGGAAGCGAGAGAACCTTGACTTTCCTCACCATCGGTCACCGCGGGGTCATGGGTGTCGAACCGGAGAACACCGTACGGTCGTTCGTTCGAGCGGAACGTTCCGGCATGGACGTCATCGCCCTGGACCTCCGGCTGAGCAAGGACGGCGCCCTCGTCGCCGTGCACGACCCCGACGTCGACCGCACCACGGACGGCTCCGGGGCCGTCGCCGATCTGACCCTGGCCGAGCTGCGCGAGCTGGACGCCGGTCAGGGCGAGCGCGTACCGGTGCTCGAAGAGGTCCTGGACGCGGTCCGGGTGCCGCTCCAGGTGTCCGTACGGGACCGGGCCACGGCCGACGTGCTGGCGGAACTGATCCTGCGCCGCGACCTGACCGGCCGGGTGGAGGTGGCCGCCACCGACGAGGCGGTGCTGACCGAGGTGACCCGGCTGGTGCCCGGCGTTCGGACCACCCTGTACGCGGCCCCCGGCGGCGGCACCGGGGGTCTCGTGGACCGGGCGCTGGCCGCGGGTGCCTCGGCGATCGCCGCGGACATCCACGTCCTGTCCCTGGAGACGGTGGAGTCGGCGCACGCGGCCGGCCTGCGGGTGACCGCCCGGGCGGTCAACACCCTGGACCAGCTGCGGCTGGCGCGGGCGCTCGGGCTGGACGGCGCGGCCACGGACCTCCCGGAGATCCGCAGCACCGGCCGGTTCACCGCCTGACGTCCGGCCTCCCCGAGGAGGCGTCAGAGCGCCTTGACGAGCAGCTCGAAGGCGAGGTCGTCGCGGAGCGGGACGCCGAAGCGCTCGTCACCGTAGGGGAAGGGGCTCAGCTCGCCGGTGCGCAGGTAGCCGCGGCGCACGTAGTAGGCGATGAGCTCCTCCCGTACGTTCACCACCGTCATGCGCATCTCCTTGGCCCCCCACGTCTCGCGGGCGCGGCGCTCGGCCTCGGCGAGGATCTCCTTGCCGAGACCGGCGCCCTGGAGCCCGGGGCGGACGGCGAACATGCCGAAGTAGGCGTGGTCTCCGCGGTGTTCGAGCTGGCAGCAGGCGACGAGTTCGCCCGCGCGCTCGACGACGAGCAGGACGCTGTCGGGGCTTTCGATGACGGCGCGGACCCCGTCGGGGTCGGTGCGCTGGCCGTCGAGGTAGTCGGCCTCGGTGGTCCAGCCGGCCCGGCTGGCGTCCCCTCGGTACGCGGACTCGACGAGCACCACCAGTTCCGGTACGTCCGCCTCCACGGCGCTGCGAAAACTGAGGGCGGCGGACTGGGCGGTCGACATCGGGCGCTCCGTTCGATGCGGTGGCATATGACATGCCTGGTGCGGCAGGGAGAGCGTAACCCGGGGCGGCGTGAGCGCCGTGTGAGAGGGGCATCTCTCCCCGTGACGCCGACGAACCGGGAGGTTCCGCCGTGCACGGTTCCGCCACCTCCGTCCCCGACTCCGTGTCCGTTTCCGTGTCCGTGTCCGCCTGGCTGCTCGTCCTGTTGTGCGCGGTGAGCGGTGCGTACTGCCTCCGGCGGGCGCGCGCCGCGGGTGGCGCGGCCGCCGCGGAGGCGGTGAAGGGGTTCGGCATGGCGCTGATGGCGGTGCCCCTCGCGCACGGCGCCGGGTGGCGGGCTCCCCTCCTGGCGGTGGTGTTCTGCGGCGCGGCCCTGCACGCCCTGTGGCTGCTGCGGGGCGGGGCGCACCACACGCACCACCTGGTGGGCTCCCTGACGATGGTGTACATGGCCTTGACGGCGGGCTCCGGGGGCGGCCACGGGCACGGGCAGGGCGCCGGGCTGCCGCTGCTGACCGGGGCGCTCCTCCTCTACTACTCCGGGTACGTGCTGTTCGGTGGCACCCGGCTGCTCGCCGCGGGCGGAGCGGCCGGGCAGCAGGTCGCCGGGGGCCTGAGCGGACCGGCCGAGCTGATCCGCGCCTGTCGACTGGCCATGGGCATCGGCATGTTGGCGATGCTGCCGATGATGTGACGCGGCTCGCGGACGTGTCCTGCGTCACCAATGGCCCGAGGCCGTACCCGCGGATAGTGCCGCGCTCATAGGCTGGCGGACATGATGGTCCCCGCCGTTCTCCTGATGCTCGGCGCCCTGACCGCGGTGCTCGCCCCCCGTCTGCTGGCCCGGGCCCGCTGGCCCGAGCGAGAACCCGTCGTCGCGCTCTGGGCCTGGCAGTGCGTGGTCGGCGCGGTGCTGCTGTGCTTCGGACTGTCGATGCTGCTGAGCGCGGCGGCCGCCTGGCAGGCGGTCCGGGGCCGGCTGTTCGCCTCCGCCCCGCACGGGGTGGTCGACGCGTACGCCTTGGGCGCCTCCGGCGGGCCCTGGGCCGCGGTCACCGCGCTCGGGCTGGCCGGCGGTGCCCTGTGGACCGGGGCGATGCTGACGGGTGAGGTGCTGCGGGCGCGGGCCCGGCGGCGCGCGCAGGGCAGTGAACTGCTCGTGCGGGCTCCGCTGCTGCCCGGGGAGGACCCCTCGGGTGCGCGGCTCGTCGTCCTGGAGGGCACGCGGCCGGACGCCTGGTGGCTGCCGGGAGCGGCCCCGCAGCTGGTGGTGACCACGGCGGCGCTGGGCCGGCTGAAGGGGAGCCAGCTGGACGCCGTCATGGCGCACGAGCAGGGGCACGCGGCGGCCCGGCACGACTGGCTGCTGCACTGTTCGCGGGCGCTGGCCCGGGGCTTCCCGCAGGTGCCGGTCTTCGCGGCCTTCGAGGCGGAGATGCACCGGCTGGTGGAGATGGCCGCCGACGACGTGGCCTCGCGGCGGTTCGGCCGGCTGACGATCGCGCTGGCACTGGTCGGACTCAACGAGGACCGGGGGGTGTTCGGGGCCTCCACCCCGCAGGCGCACGTCCCGGAGCGGGTGCGGCGGCTGCTCGCGGCCACGCCCCGGCTGTCGGCGGGCCGCCGGCTGCGCCTGACGGCGCTGGCCACGCTGGTCCCGGTGATCCCGGTGCTGGTGGCCTTCGTGCCGGGGCTGAGCGCGCTGGCGTAGCGCGCCCGCGTGGCGCGCCCGCGCCGCGGCCCGGCGATCCGGGCGTCGGTGCGAGGATCCACTCATGCGGAACAACCCCCTTCGGTGGGCGGGCGTCCTCGCCGCGCTGCTCGCGTCGGTCCTGACGGCGCTGGTGGTGGCACGGTGGCGGCCGCTGCTCGCCTTCGACGGCCGGGTCGCCGCGGACCTGCACGCCCACGCCGTCGCCCATCCCGGGGTCACGCAGGTCATGCGGGTGCTCACCGACTGGGTGTGGGATCCCTGGACCATGCGGGCGCTGGCCGCCGTCGCGTGCGTCCTGCTGTGGTGGCGCGGCGACCGCGAGCGGGCCCTTCGGGTGGCGCTGGCCGCCGTGCTGGCCGCGGCGGTGCAGCAGGGGCTGAAGGCGCTGGTGGGCCGGGAGCGGCCGGTGTGGCCGGATCCGGTGGACTCGGCGCACTACGCCGCCTACCCGTCGGGGCACGCCATGACGGCGACGGTGGTGTGCGGCATGCTCCTGTGGCTGCTCCCCCGGCCGGGCTCCCGCCCGTTCCCCCCGCTCCTCCCCCGTCCGCTCCCGGCGTGGGCGCCGGCCACCGCCTGGGCGGTGGCCGCGGTCTCGGTGCTGGGCGTCGGCTTCACCCGCGTCTACCTCGGCGTCCACTGGCCGTCCGACGTCCTGGCGGGGTGGCTGCTGGGCGTGGTCGTGGTGGCCCTCGCGACGACCGGATCCGGCCGCCGGCGCGGCTCCGACGCGGTGGACCGGTGAGGGGTGCGGGTGCGGGGTACCTGCCCTGGGCGATCCCCCGTTTCACCCAGAGCAGGCGACCCCGTGCGCTGAGTATATTGGCTCTGAGCCAGTCAACGCAGGAGTAAGCATGGTCCCGCGCAGCGCATCGGTCAATGAAGAATTGCGCAGACGTTCCCGGGAGCGGCTGCTCCAGTCCACGGTCGAACTCGTCGCCGAGCGCGGCTACGAGGCGACGACCCTCGGCGCCATCGCCGACCGGGCGGGCGCCGCCCGCGGCCTGGTCTCGTACTACTTCCCGGGCAAACGGCAGTTGCTGCAGTCCGCGGTGCACCGGCTGATGCACCGCACCCTGCACGCGGCGCTGGAGCGGGAGCCGCGGAGCGACGACGGGCGGGAGCGGCTCGCGCGCGCCATCGACGCGATCCTCGGGCTGGCCCGTGACGAGCCGCTGCTGATGCGGACCCACATGGCGGGCATCCTCGCCGCCGAGGGGTTCGTGCGGTGTCCGGAGCAGCAGCGGCTGGCGGAACTGCTGCGGGACACCGTCGCCCGTTACGGCTCGACGGACGTGGACGCGGACTATCCGCTGCTGCGGGCCCTGCTGATGGGGGCGGTCGTGGCGGTCCTGCTGCCGGGCGCGCCGATGCCGCAGGCCCGGCTGCGGGCCGAGCTGTTCCAGCGCTACGGGCTGGACTGGGAGCTCGGTGTTCCGCCGGACGGCGGGCCGCCCGGCGGAACGTTTCCTTCACACCCCTAGCGACACGGGCGTCAGTGGTACGCGGGCTGGCTCTGCACGTTGAGCCGGTCCATCCACACCCACTTGGCGCTGTCGGTGCGCCAGTCGTCGATCCGCAGCACGTCGAGGCCCTTGGCGATGTCGTTCGAGTAGACGTGCCCGTTGTAGTAGTACGCCGACCAGGACCCGCCCACTCCGAGCCGATCCGTCGTCAGCGGGCCGCGCTCGAAGTACGCGATCTCCCGGGGCCGGGTGGAGTCGGTGAACTCCCATACGGACACGCCGCCCTGGTACCAGGCCTGCACCATGATGTCGCGGCCGTCGCCGACCGGGACCAGCGAGCCGTTGTGGGCCACGCAGTTCTCGGTGTCGGCCTGGTGCCGCGGGATCTTGAAGTAGCTGCGGAAGACGAGCTTGCGCTGGTCGCCGCGGCCGGTGATGTCGTAGACGCCGTCGGCCCCGCGGTTCGGTCCGGTGGCCTCGTTGCAGGTGGCCCCGCCGCCTCCGCCCAGCTCGTCGGTGAACACCACCTTGTCGGCCTTCTCGTTGAAGGTCGCCGAGTGCCAGAACGCGAAGTTCACGTTGTCCTGCACCCGGTCGATGACCCGCGGCTGCTCGGGACGGCTGATGTCGAAGAGGATGCCGTCGCCCATGCAGGCACCGGCGGCGAGCTTCTTCGAGGGCAGCACGGTGATGTCGTGGCAGCCGGTGGTCTTGGAGACGCCGGGGTTGGTGGGCCCGCCCGGGTTGCCGCCGTCGGGGAAGAGGACCGGGAAGGCAACGACCGCGGCCTTCGTCGGCTCCTTCTTCGGGACCTTCACCACGGAGATGCCGTCGTGCGGCGGCTGGCAGTCGGGGAAGGCCTCGTTCGGGGAGTACGAGGCGACGTAGAGGTAGATGTCCTTGTCACCCGGCACCAGGGTGTGGGTGTGGGAACCGCAGGCGGTCTCGACGGACTTGATGTACTTGGGGTTCTTCTTGTCCTTGATGTCGAAGATCTTGATGCCCTCCCACGAGGACTTCTCCGTCGCGGGCTGCGAGACGCTGGTGCAGGAGTCGTCGCTGCGCGAGGAGTCGGTGGAGAGGAAGAGCAGGTCCCCGAGGACGGAGACGTCGTTCTGGCCGCCCGGGCAGAGCACCTGGGAGACGGTCTTCGGTGCGTTCGGACGGGCGATGTCGTAGATCGTGAAGCCGCTGTAGCTGCCCGCGTAGGCGTACCTGCCCTGGAAGGCCAGGTCGGAGTTGATGTTCGTGGGATCGGTGCTGGGGATGTTGGCCAGGTGCTTGATGTTGCGGCTGTGCACGATCTCGTCCTGGCCCGGGATGTCGCCCGGAGCCGGTTCGCCGCCTAAGACGGAGTTCGCGCTCTGTTGGCCGCCGCTGCCGGGTGTCAGGTCACCCGGGTCGGGGGTGGCCGACGCCGGGCCGGCCGCCAGGAGAGTGGTGAGGAGCCCTGCCGCCGCGACGGCCACCCCCACCCTCCTGTTCCGCACTCTCCTGGTGTGCAGTGAGGTCACTGTGCCCTCCCATGGGAGTCCGATCGGTTCCGCCCACGGGGGACGGAACCAGGACCCCGGCAGTATCTTCCCTTCATGGACATGGCAAAAGCCCTCCGGGGCCGCGAAGCGCCTACCGCGCTGATCCGCCGCTGCGCCGCGGCGGTGGCGACCGCCGGCCTCCTGCTGACGCTCGCCGGCTGCCAGGGCGAGGACGACGGAGCGGACCGGGCCGCGGACGCAGGGGCCGTGGTCCTGGCCCCCGGCCGCCCGGGCGAGAAGGCGCGCACGCTCACGCCCGAGCAGGCCGCGAAGGCCAAGCCCGACGACAGCCCCAACGCCGCCGACCGCGCCTACGTGCAGCGGATGATCGAACACCACCGGCAGGCGCTGACGATGAGCGCGCTGGCCCCGGAGCGGGCCGCGGCGGACGGGGTCAAGGGGCTGGCAGAACGGATCTCGGCCGCCCAGCGGCCCGAAATCGGGGCGATGGAGAAGTGGCTGGCCGTCCACCCTGCCCCGTCCGGGGGCTCCGGCGGGCACGACCACACCGCCATGCCGGGCATGGCGACGGAGCAGCAACTGAAGGAGCTGACCGGGGCGAGGGGCGCCGATTTCGACCGGCTCTTCCTGACCCTGATGACCGCCCATCACGAGGGCGCCCTGAAGATGGCCGGCGAGGTGCTGGCCGCCGGCAACAACGTGGCGGTCGAGGAGATGGCCACCGAGGTGGTGGCCACGCAGAGCGCCGAAATCCACCGGATGCGCGCGATGGGCTGACGGCGCAGGGGGCCGGTGTCATGCTGGGACCACCTGCGGGAGGAGCTCCGCCGTGCTTCGTGTCGCCGTCGTCGGATCGGGTCCCAGCGGGGTCTACGCGGCCCAGACGCTGGTCCAGCAGCGCGAGGTGCCCGGCGTGCGGGTCGACGTACTGGACCGGCTGCCCGCCCCGTACGGGCTCGTACGGTACGGGGTCGCCCCTGATCACGAGAAGATCAAGTCGCTGCAGGGCAGCCTGCGCACCGTCCTGGAGGACGAGCGGATCCGCTTCCTCGGGAACGTCGAGGTCGGCGGGGCGGAGCTGTCCACGGAGCGGCTCCTGGAGCTGTACCACGCGGTCGTGTACTGCGTGGGCGCGGCGCGGGACCGGCTGCTGGGGATCCCCGGCGAGGAACTGGCCGGGGTGCACTCCGCGACGGACTTCGTGTCCTGGTACAGCGGCCACCCCGATGCCGTCGACGAGGTCTTCGACCTGCCCGGCGTGGACGCGGCGGTGGTCGTCGGGGCGGGCAACGTCGCGGTGGACGTGACCCGGATCCTGGCCCGCGGCACGGCGGAACTGGCGCCGACCGACATGCCGCAACCGGCGCTCGGCGCGCTCGCGGACAGCGGGGTGCGCAGGGTGACGATGGTGGCCCGGCGCGGCCCCTCGCAGGGCAGGTTCACCACCAAGGAGCTGCGCGAGCTGGGCACCCTGCCGGGGGTGGAGGCCCGGGCGGACCCCGCAGAGCTGGCACTCGACCCCACGTACACCGATCCGGGCGCGGCCGCGGCGCTGCCCGCGGTGGCGCGGCGGAACCTGGAGGTGCTGCGCGGCTGGGCGCAGGCGGCTCCGGGCGGGGAGCCGCGCCGCATCGCGCTGCGGTTCTACCTGCGTCCGGTGGAGATCCTCGGCGGGCCCGACGGGCGGGTCACCGGGATGCGCTTCGAGCGGACCGCCCCCGACGGGCTCGGCGGGGTCGTCGGGACGGGCGTCCACGAGGACGTCGAGGCGCAGTTGGTGCTGCGTTCGGTGGGGTACAAGGGCGTCCCGTTGGCCGGGCTGCCGTTCGACCCCGCCAAGGGAACGGTGCCGCACGCGGCGGGCCGGGTGCTCCGCGCGGGTCGGGCCTCGGTCGGCGAGTACGTGGCGGGCTGGATCAAGCGCGGCCCGACCGGGGTGATCGGCACGAACCGGCCGTGCGCGAAGGAGACCGTGTCCTCGCTGCTCCAGGACGCGGCGGTACTGGCCCGGCGCGAGCTGCCCGGGGACCCGCTGGACGCCCTGCGGGCAGCCGGCCTGCACCCGGTGGAGTGGCCCGGCTGGCAGGCCATCGAGACGGCCGAATCCGATCTCGGCCGCGCCCTGGGCCGCCGCTCCGTCAAGATCCCCGACTGGCCTGGGCTGTTGGGCGCCGCGGGGCTCGCGTAGGGGGCGTCGCGCATAGAGTGCTGCCGTGATGCGCGGAAGAGCTCTCGTGGTTGCGGTGGTCCTGGCGGCCTGCGCCGTCCTGTCGGGGTGCACGGACGGGGCCCATCGGGCGGGCCCGCCCGCACCGGGCCCCACCGTGACGAGTACGGCCGCTCCCGCGGACGCCGCGGCCCTCGCCGAGCGCTACCGGCGGGCGGGCGGCGACGGCGACGTGTACGGCATCGAGCGGGTGCCCGGGCCGGACGGGTCGTCGCCCCTGCTCGTCGTCCACACCCGCAACCCGGACACGAACCACGCCCGGTTCGAGCGGCAGGCGGCGTCCATCACCGCGTACCTGACGCTCAGCGAGGGCGTCACGCTGCCGCACGGTTACCGCATGGACGTCTTCGGCCCGGACGGCGGCCTGCTCCACCGCTGGGACGCCTCGTTCTAGGCCGTGTGCGGGGAGAGCCGCGCCGACTCGGCCTCGGCCGCCGTCAGGACGCTGTCCAGGAGGCCGGGGAAGAGGGCCTCCAGGTCGTCGCGGCGCAGGGCGTTGAGCTTGGTGGTGCCGCGGTAGGTCTGGCGCACGACTCCGCTCTCCCGTAGGACGCGGAAGTGGTGGGTGGTCGTGGACTTGGTGACCGGCAGGTCGAAGTACGAGCAGGCCAGGTCGGTGGCCGAGGCGGCCAGGTCCAGGACGATGGAGAGCCGGACCGGGTCGGAGAGCGCGTGCAGCACGCCCTCCAGCCGGATCTGAGCCGCCTCGGGGTGGGCGAGGATGCGGCCGGCGTCCCGTTCCGTCATGTCCCTGCTCCACTCACTCGGCTTGCTGCGGGCCCCCATCGTACGAGAGCCGTCGAAGGAGTCGGGGCACTCGCGGAAATCTTCGGGAACGGGGGGTGCGGCTCCGCCGTGGGCCGGCCGCCGGAGCCGCACCGCCGTCACCAGGACCGGTGGTACGGCTCGGGCGTACGGGTCTCCGCGCCCAGCTCGGCGGCCGCGCGGCGGGCCCAGTACGGGTCGCGCAGCAGCTCCCGGCCCAGCAGGACCGCGTCGGCCTCGCCGTTGGCCAGGATCTTCTCCGCCTGCTCCGGTTCGGTGATCAGGCCGACGGCGGCGACCGGGAGGGTCGTCTCCTCCTTGACCCGGGTGGCGAAGGGCACCTGGTAGCCCGGGCCTACGGGGATCGACACCCCGGGGGCGAGTCCGCCGGTGGAGACGTCGAGGAGGTCCACGCCGTGCTCCTGGAGCAGCCGGGCCAGCCGTACCGTCTCGTCGGCGGTCCAGCCGTCCGCCTCCAGCCAGTCGGTGGCGGAGATCCGGAAGAGCAGCGGGAGCTCCTCGGGCCACACGGCCCGTACGGCGTCCACGACTTCGAGGGCGAAGCGGGTCCGGTTCTCGAAGGAGCCGCCGTAGGCGTCGGTGCGCTTGTTGCTGTGCGGGGAGAGGAACTCGCCGATGAGGTAGCCGTGGGCGCCGTGGATCTCGACGACCTGGTAGCCCGCCGCGA
Organism: Streptomyces sp. NPDC005533; assembly: GCF_042871845.1. NCBI lineage: Bacteria > Bacillati > Actinomycetota > Actinomycetes > Kitasatosporales > Streptomycetaceae > Streptomyces > Streptomyces sp. NPDC005533. Next base: position 115,205 of record NZ_JBIAJH010000005.1, read on the forward strand.
GCGCGCGCTCGGTGGCGGCCGCGAAGTGGGCGGTGATCCCGGCGATCTCGTCGACCGTCAGCTCGTGCGGCACGTGGCCGCCCTCGGCGAAGGGAACGGCGCTCGGGGCGACGGGCTGCCAGCCGTGGGCCTCGGGTCCGACCGCGCCGCCGCCCTTCCAGGTGCGGTCGGTGGACCCCTTTCGGCCGGCATGTGCGATCTGGACGCCGGGGACGGCGCCCTGGGCCTTGAGGAAGGAGGTGATCCGGCACAGCGCCTCGACCTGGGTGTCGTTCCAGATGCCGAGGTCGTAGGGGGTGATCCGGCCTTCCGGGGAGACCGCTGTGGCCTCCTGGATGATCAGGCCGGTGCCGCCGACGGCGCGGGCGGCGTAGTGCGCGAAGTGCCAGTCGTTCGCCACGCCCGCGTTCGGGCCGAACGGCTCGGCGCTGTACTGGCACATGGCCGCCATCCACACGCGGTTCGGGACGGTGACCGAGCGAAGGTCGTACGGGGTGAACAGGGCGGCGAAGGCGGCAGGGGCGGCGGGGGCAGCACTCATCAGGGCTCCAGAGGTCACCGGGCGCGCCGTGGATCGGCGGCTGAGTTCGAGACTCACCGTACTACGAATTCTTTCGTACTACGAGACTTCTCGTACAAGCGCGTCGAGTTCCGCGCGCAGCGCCCCCGCCAGGGCGTGCAGGTCGGGGACGGCCGCCGCGTCGGCGACCAGCCCGTAGTGGACGGTCCCCTTGTACGTCGACACCGCGACGGCCAGCGACTGCCCGCGGGCCAGCGGGGCGAGCGGGTAGACCTCGCGGACCCGGCTGCCGCCGAGGCTGAAGGTGAAGCCCGGCAGCGGGACGCTGGTGACCAGGATGTCGAAGAGCAGCCGGGCGGCCTGCGCCACCAGCGGGCCGCCGAGCCGGTGGCCCAGCGGGTGGACGTGGTCGGCGAGCAGGGCGACGGCCCCGGCGCCGCGCGCGGGCCCGGCGTCCTTGTTGCGGTCCATCGCCGCACGGACCCGGTCCAGGCGCAGCAGCGGATCGCGCTCGGCCAGCGGCAGCCGCAGCAGGTAGCCGGAGAGCCGGTTCCCGCCGCCGGCACCGGGCCGGCCCCGGCGGGACACGGGAATCAGGGCGCGCGGGCCGGGTCCGGTCGGCGCGGGATCGCCGCGCTCCTCCAGCCAGCGCCGCAGCGCCCCGGCGACCACGGAGATCAGCACGTCGTTGACGGTGCCGCCGGCGGCCTTGCGGACCAGATTGACCTCGTCCAGGTCGAGGGCGAGGCCCGCGACGGCCCGGGTCCCCGGCCCGGCCGGATCCGCGGTGAGGGCCGGGGGGACGCCGAGCGGCAGCCCGGCGCGGGCCACGGCGGCCCCGATCTCCAGGGCCTGGCCGACGTCCTGAACGCGGGCGGCCAGGGTCCCGGGGAGCCGGCGCAGGGCCGAGCCGGCCCGCTGCTCGGGGACCGGGCGTGCGGGGGGCCGGGGGGCCGGCCCCTCGTCGAAGAGCGCGGCCGCCAGGGCCAGCGCGCCCAGGCCGTCGGCGAGTGCGTGGTGGAACTTGAAGAGCACCGCGAAGGAGTCCGGGTCCGGCCCGGCCAGCACGTGGGCCTCCCAGGGCGGCAGTTCCCGGTCCAGCGGACGGGCCATCAGCGGGCCGGCCGCGGCGTGCGGGTCCGCCTCGTCGGTGCGGACGAGGAAGACGTGCCGCGCCGGGTCGAAGGCCGCGTCCGGCGACCAGGCGGCCGCGCCGACCGGCAGCAGCACGTCGCGGATCCGGCGGCGCAGGCCCGGCACGGTGGCGCAGCGGGCGGCGAGCAGTGCGGCGGCGCGCTCGGCGGCTCCCGCGCCGCCGTCTTCTCCGCCTGCGCCGCCGGGCCCGGCGGCGCAGGCGGAGAAGACGGCGAGGGCGCCGAGGTGCATGGGGTGGACGGCGGATTCGATCCGCCAGAAGGCGAGGTCGAGCGGTGACAGGTGCTCGGTGGCCACGTGGGTCCTCTCGCGTACGGCGACAGCAACAGTGCACTGGCCTGAAGTCAACCCATTCAGAACGCCCACGTTCAAGTAGCAACGATTTCCGGAGAGTAAATGATCGGTATCGATCAGCTATGGAGAGGGTCGGTGCCGTCCGCCGGGCCGCTGTCAGAGGGTGGGTGCAGACTGGCCGGAAAGACGCTTCATGACGGAACGCCCCGCAGGGACGACGAGGTCCGGAGGTACCGGCCATGCCTGATGTGCTGCTGCTCGTGGGAACCCGGAAGGGACTCTTCGTCGGTCGCCGACGAGGGGAGGGGCCGTGGGAGTTCGACGGGCCGCATTTCAACGCCCAGGCCGTCTACGCGGTCGCCGTCGACCGGCGGGGGCCGGCGCCCCGGCTGCTGGTCGGCGGGGACAGCACGCACTGGGGGCCGTCCGTCTTCAGCTCCGACGACCTCGGGGCCACCTGGCACGAACCGGCTACGGCCGCCGTGAAGTTCCCCCAGGACACGGGCGCCTCGCTGGAGCGGGTCTGGCAGCTCCAGCCGGCCGGGCCCGAGGCCCCGGACGTCGTGTACGCGGGGACGGAGCCGGCCGCGCTGTTCCGCTCGACGGACCGGGGCGATTCCTTCGAGCTCGTCCGCCCGCTGTGGGAGCACCCGAGCCGTGGCGACTGGGTACCGGGCGGCGGCGGTGAGGGCCTGCACACCGTGATCACCCATCCCCGCGACCCGGACGCGGTGACGGTGGCCGTCTCCACGGCCGGCGTGTTCCGCACGACGGACGGCGGGGCCAGCTGGACCCCCTCCAACGACGGGGTCTCCGCGGTGTTCCTGCCGGATCCGCACCCCGAGTACGGCCAGTGCGTGCACAAGATCGCCCGGGACGCCGGGGACACGGACCGGCTCTACCTGCAGAACCACTGGGGGGTCTACCGCAGCGACGACGCCGGTGGCCGGTGGACGGACATCGGCGGCGGCCTCCCCTCCGACTTCGGCTTCGCGGTGGCCGCCCATCCGCACCGGCCGAACACCGCCTACGTCTTCCCGCTCAACGCCGACTCCGACCGCGTCCCCGCCGAGCACCGGTGCCGGGTCTTCCGTACCCGGGACGCGGGCGAGAGCTGGGAGCCGCTCTCGAAGGGGCTGCCCTCCGGGGACCACTACGGCACGGTCCTGCGGGACGCCCTGTGCACGGACGACGCGGACCCCGCGGGCATCTACTTCGGCAACCGCAACGGCGAGCTGTACGCCAGTCACGACGACGGCGAGAGCTGGCAGCTGCTGGCCGAGCACCTGCCGGACGTGCTGTGCGTGCGGGCGGCGACCATCGGCGGGTGACGGCGCACGCGCATCGTTCGTGCGTCGTACGGTGGGGTCATGTCCGAGACGACGCTTGGCCTCACCACGGGCGCGGTGGCACGCCACCTGGGCGTGTCCCCGACCACGCTGCGGTCCTGGGACCAGCGCTACGGCATCGGCCCCGCGGCGCGCGAGGACGGGCGGCACCGGCGCTGGACCCCCGGGGACATCGCGATGCTGGAGGAGATGTGCCGGCTGACCGCCTCCGGCGTGCCCCCCGCCGAGGCGGCGCGGGCCGTCGGGGCGGCCCGGGGCGGGCGCTCCGGCGGGGTCGCGGACCGCAGGCCCGGGGCGCGTCCGGTCAGCCGGCCCGAGCCTCCCCGCCGGGGACCGGCCGACGGCCTCGTGCCCTCCGGCGCCGTACCGGACGGGCCGGCGGAGCGGGACGCGGTGCGGGAGAGCCGGGGGCTGGCCCGCGCCGCCGTGCGCCTCGACGGACCGGCCCTGGACTCGCTGCTGGGCGGCCTCATGGCGGACCACGGGCTCGTCACCGTCTGGGAGGAGGTGATGGTGCCGACCCTGCACGCCGTGGGGCGCAAGTGGCAGTCCTCCGGCGACCGTTACATCGAGGTGGAGCACCTGCTGTCCTGGCACGTCTCCACCGCCCTGCGGCGCGTGGCGCCCGCCCCGGTACGGCGGACCGAGGCTCCCCCGGTGCTGCTGGCCTGCGTTCCGGCCGACCAGCACACCCTGCCGCTGGAGGCGCTGGCCGCGGGGCTCGGCGAACGCGGCCTGCCGGCCCGGATGTTCGGCGCGGCCGTCCCCGCCGAGGCACTGGACGCCGCCGTGCGGCGCACGGGACCGGCCGCCGTCGTGCTCTGGTCCCAGGCCCGTTCCACCGCCGACCACGCGCTGGCCCGGCACGTCGCCGCGAGCGCCTTCGGGGTCAAGGGCGCGCGCACGCACCCCGTGATGCTGCTCGCCGGCCCGGGCTGGGCGGGCCGCGCCCCCGGACCCGGCATGCTGCGCCCCGGTGGTCTGCGGGAGGCGCTCGACCACGTCTCCCGGCTCTACGACGCCTTCTAGGGCCCCGCGCAGCCGCTGGAGCCCGCGCCGCGCGTGGCTCTTGACCGTCCCCAGGGGCAGACCCGTGCGGTCGGCGATCTGGACGTGGGTCAGGTCGGCGTAGAAGGCGAGGGCCAGGACCTCGCGCTGGGCGCGCGGCAGCCGCGCGAGTTCACGGGTGACGAGGAGGCGGTCGAGCGCCCCCTCGCACCGGTCGGGGGCCGGGGCCGCCGGTGGCACGGCGGCTCGGGCAGCGGCGGCCAGGTCGAGCCGCCGCGTCCGGGCGGTGAGCGCGTCGGCGATCTTGCGGCGCGCGATGCCGACGAGCCAGGCGGGGACGGGCCCCCGCTCGGGGCGGTAGCCGGCGCGGCCGGACCACGCCGCGAGGAAGACCTGCTGGGTGACGTCCTCCGCCTCCCGGACGTCGCCGAGGGTGCGGGCGGCCAGGTGGTGGACGAGGCGGCCCCAGCGTCGGTGGGCCAGGGCGAAGCAGTCCGCGTCGCCCCGCCCGATCCCCCGGCCGACCTCCTCGTCCGAGAGCGGGTCCCGGAGCGCGCCCGAGGCCCCACCCGGGACCGGGCCCGGGAGCACCTCAGTCGTGCCGGCTGCTGCGCTCATGACGACTCCGCCTCCTCGCCGCTGCCGGGAGCTCGGCCGCTCCCGCTCCCTCAGGCTCCGGCGCGGGGAGGAGGCGCTTCAACTCGCATCGTTCGTGCGTCGTCCTGGGCTCCGGCGCGGGCCGCGGCCCGCGGGCCGCGCCGGGTCAGTCGCGGCCCCGGGCGTGGCGGAAGCGGGCCAGTCCGTCGGCGAGGGACACGATCGGGTCGGGGTAGTCGCAGGCTTCCCGTTCCAGGCCGACGAGCTTCCACGGCTCGTGGATCGTTCCGGCGGGCAGGCCCGCGAGCTCGGGGACCCAGCGGCGGACGTAGGCCCCCTGCGGGTCGTACTTCCGGCCCTGGAGGACGGGGTTGAGGACCCGGTTGGGCCGTGTGTCGGTCCCCGTCCCGGCCACCCACTGCCAGTTGAGCTGGTTGTTCGCCACGTCGCCGTCCACGAGGAGGTCCAGGAAGTGGCGGGCGCCCTCGCGCCAGTCGACGTACAGCGTCTTGGTGAGGAAGGAGGCGGCGATCAGGCGCCCCCGGTTGTGCATCCAGCCCTCGTGGGCGAGCTGGCGCATGGCGGCGTCGACCACCGGGTAGCCGGTCCGTCCCTCCTGCCAGGCCCGCAGGTCCGCCTCCGCCTCCGGGCCGCGCCGCCAGTGGTCCTGTCGGGTCCGGTAGTCCGCGGTGGCGGTCTCGGGCCGGGCGGCGAGCACCTGGTGGTGGAAGTCCCGCCAGCACAGCTGCCGTACGAAGGCGCCGGCGCCCGTGCCGCCGCGGGCGTTCGCCCGGTGCACGGCCTCGGTGGCCGATACGGCCCCGAAGTGCAGGTACGCCGACAGGTGGGAGGTGGCGTCGCCCGCGAGGTCGTCATGGCGTTCCTCGTAGGAGTCGGCGAGCCGGGACAGCCAGCTGCCGAGCCTGCGGCGGCCCTCCCGCTCCCCACCGGTGGGCAGGCCCTCGGACACGTCCGCCACGGAGGCCCGTGACGGCAACGCCTCGGAGCGCACCCCGCTCACCACGCGAACGGCCCGGGGGGCGGCGAGGGGCGTCCGCAGCGGCTCGGCGGCCCAGCGCCTGAAGTAGGGGGTGAAGACGGCGAAGTGGTCGGATCCCTGCGGGGTGACGGCGCCGGGCGGCACGGCCGTGGTCACCCCGTCGTGCACGTAGAGGCGGCGTCCGTCGGACTCCAGGGCGTGCCTCAGCCGTGCCTCGCGGTCGCGGGCGAAGCGGGAGCACCCCGCCGCCATGTGCACCTCGTCCGCGTCGGCCTGCCGCGCCACGGCGTGCAGTTCGGCGACCGTGTCCCCGGTGCGTACGACGAGCCGGCCGCCGCGGTCGCGCAGGCCGGAGTCGAGGTCGGCCAGGCAGTCGGCGAGGAAGGCGAGCCGGTTGGGCGCCGCGAACCCCGAGCGGTCCACGGCGGGGTCCCGGACGAACAGCGGCACCACGTCGTGCGCGGCGGCCAGGCCGGCGCTCAGGGCCGGATGGTCGTGCAGGCGGAGGTCGGAGGTGAAAAGGACGACGGAGCTCATGGCGCCACTCCCGGCGATCGGCCACCCGGCGGGCGCGCGGGGCGGCGGCGGGTGGGCTGCGTGCGGACTTGCCGCCCTCACTTCCGCCCGACGTCGCCTCCCGGATGCACCACGGGCCCCGCCGTGCTCACGGTGCTCTCCGGCGCGGGCTCTTCCGCCGTCTTCTCGGCGGTGCGCGCGATGTTGCGGGCCATGCCGCCGAAGACGACGGCGTGGAACGGCGCCACGCTCCACCAGTACAGCTGTCCGGCCAGGCCGCGCGGGTGGAAGAGGGCCCGCTGGCGGTAGAGAGTGCCGCCCGTGGCATCGCGGTCGACGCGCATCTCCAGCCAGGCGAGTCCGGGGAGCCGCATCTCCGCGCGCAGCCGCAGGAGGTGTCCCCGTTCGATCTCCTCGACCCGCCAGAAGTCGAGCGTGTCGCCGACCCGGAGCCGGTCGGCGTCGCGCCGGCCGCGGCGCAGGCCCACCCCGCCGACGAGCCGGTCGAGCTGGCCGCGTACCGCCCAGGCCAGGGGGAAGGAGTACCAGCCGTTCGTCCCGCCCACTCCCTCGATGACCCGCCACAGCTGGTGCGGGGTCGCCGGGACGGACTGCTCGCGCTCGTCGGTGTAGAGGCTGCCGCCCGCCCAGTCGGGGTCGGTGGGCAGCGGGTCGCTCGGGGCGCCGGGCAGCGAGGCGTTGGACCAGCGGGTGGTGACGCGTGCCTCCTTGACCCGTTCCAGGGCGAGCGTGAGGGCGCGATCGAAGGGGACGGGCGTGCCCGGCCCGTCGGGCACGTACTGCCGGATGTCGTGTTCCGCGCACACGACTTCCACCTTCAGCGATTCGGCGAGCGGCCGGGCGAGGGCGGCCGGCACGGGCGTGACCAGGCCGATCCAGTGGCTGGACAGGCGCGGGGTGAGCATGGGGACGGGCAGGATGAACCGTCGGCGCAGTCCGGCGACGACCGCGTAGCGCGTCATCATGTCGCGGTAGGTGAGGAGGTCGGGGCCACCGATGTCGAAGACCCGGCTGACGTCCTTCGGCATCCGGGCGCTGCCCACGAGGTAGCGCAGCACGTCCCGTACGGCGATGGGCTGGACTCGGGTGCCCACCCAGCTCGGCGTCACCATCACGGGGAGCCGTTCGGTGAGGTAGCGGAGCATCTCGAACGAGGCCGATCCGGAGCCGATGACGACGGCCGCGCGCAGGACGGTCGTGGGCACGCCCGAGTCGAGCAGGATCCGGCCCACCTCGGCGCGGGAGCGCAGGTGCGGGGAGAGTTCCGCTTCGGGCACGCCGGGCGGGGTGAGGCCGCCGAGGTAGACGATGCGGCCGACCCCGGCGGCGCGGGCCTCGGTGGCGAAGGTGGTGGCCGCGCGCCGGTCGGTCTCCTCGAAGTCGCGCCCGGCTCCCAGGGAGTGCACCAGGTAGTAGGCGACGTCCACGTCGCGCAGGGCGGGGCGCAGGCTCTCCGCGTCGGTGACGTCACCGCGGACCACTTCGGCCCGGCCGGCCCACGGGTGGTCCCTGAGGTGGGCCGGGGTGCGGGCCAGGCAGCGCACGTGGTGTCCGGCGGCGAGCAGCTCGGGGACGAGCCGGCCGCCGATGTAGCCGCCCGCGCCGGTGACCAGGCAGCGCAGGCCGGTGGCCGGGTCCGGGTCCGGGGTGGTGGTCGGGTTCCGGGGGTGCGTGCTCACGGGCTGTGCTCCGATCGTTCCGTCCCGGGACCGCGGCCGGCGGGCGCCGGACGGTCCCCTTCGTCCATCCTTCCCCGTTCACACCCGGAACGGATGCGGACAGGGCCGGACAGGGACGGACAGAGTCGAAACGGACCGGGCGTGGCCCTTCCGGGCAGCCGCCAGTCGACTTAGGTCGTCTCTTTCGGATCTTGCCGGGCGGCGCGGGCGAGGCAAGATCCGGAAGAGACGACCTAGGGCAGCCGCCAGTCGACCGGCTGCGTGCCCTGGCGCGCCAGCAGGTCGTTCGCCCGGCTGAACGGGCGCGAGCCGAAGAAGCCGCGGTCCGCCGACATGGGCGAGGGGTGCGCCGACTCGACGGCCGGCAGGTCCCCGAGCAGCGGCCGCAGGTTGCGCGCGTCGCGGCCCCAGAGGATCGACACCAGGGGCGTGCCCCGGGCGACGAGGGCGCGGATCGCCTGGTCGGTCACTTCCTCCCAGCCCTTGCCGCGGTGCGCGGCCGGCTTCCCGGGGGCCGTCGTCAGGGCGCGGTTGAGCAGCAGCACGCCCTGGCGGGTCCACGGGGTGAGGTCCCCGTTGGACGGCCGGGGAAGTCCCAGGTCGGAGTTCATCTCCTGGAAGATGTTCTCCAGGCTGCCCGGCAGCCTGCGCACCTCCGGCGCGACGGCGAAGCTCAGGCCGATGGCCATCCCCGGTGTGGGGTAGGGGTCCTGTCCGACGATCAGGACGCGCACGTCGTCGAACGGCTGCTGGAAGGCGCGCAGTACGTTCGCGCCGGCCGGCAGGTAGGTCCGGCCCGCGGCGATCTCGCCGCGGAGGAAGTCCCCCATGGCCGCGATGCGTCCGGACACGGGCTCCAGGGCCTTCGCCCAGCCTGCTTCAACGAGTTCATTCAAAGGTCGTGGTGCCACGCTGTGTCACTCTACTGGTCCAACCGGGTGGCCGGGCGCCTACCGTCAGTCAGTTGAAGGTATCTGCCCTTCATCGGATAAATACGGACAGATGCCTCCCGAGAAGGCCCTGCCCGAACACCTTGTTCCGATAAGCCAGTAGCATGCGGCGCCATGAGCTCCCCCACTGGGCCCGCAAATGGCCTGCCCGTACGAATGCCGCGACCCCGCCAGACCGGACGGCACCGCCGGCCCGAGCCCGCGGCGGCGCCCGAGGGCGCGCCCGCGCTGGTGCTCGCCGTGCCCGGTGCCCCCTCGGCCGCCTCGCGGCAGCTGGCGGAAGAGATCATCAGCATCGGCCGCTCCGAGCTGCCGGGCCTCGACGCCCGGATCGGCTTCCTCGACGGTGACGACGCCTCCGAGTTCCCGTCCCTGTCCGGCGCGCTGACCGCCGTCGCGACCGAGCGTGCCGCGCGCGCGGAGTTCGCCCGCGCCGCCGGCCACGAGGTGCCCGCGCCGACCGGCCCGGACGCCGTGGTCGTCCCGCTGCTCGCCGGTCCGGACGGAGGCCTGCTCCGCCGGATCCGTCAGGCGCTGATGGACTCCTCGGCCGCCGCCGAGCTGGCCGACGTGCTCGGCCCGCACCCGCTGCTCGCCGAGGGCCTGCACGTGCGGCTGTCCGAGGCCGGCCTGGCCCGCGCCGACCGCGCCCGCCTCTTCACCGTGACCACCGCCGCCGACGGCATCGTCCTGGCCACCACCGGTGGCGAGGAGGCCGTGCAGGCCGCCGGGATCACGGGCATGCTGCTCGCCGCCCGGCTCGCCGTTCCCGTGAAGGCGGCCGCGCTGGACCAGGAGGGCTCGGTGGCCGCCGTCGCCGAGCAGCTGCGCGGCGAGGGCTCCACGCAGCTCGCGCTCGCCCCGTACCTGATCGGCCCGGAGGCGGCCGACGGACTGCTGGACACCGCCTGCAAGGAGGCCGACTGCGCCACCGCCGAGGTGCTCGGGGCCTACCCGGCGCTCGGCAAGCTGGCCGTCGCCCAGTACTCCGCGGCCCTCGGGATCGCCCAGGGCGCCGCTGCCCACTGACCCGCCCGTCCGTGACGGAGAAGGCCCCCGCCGCCCCTGGTCTCCAGGGTCGCCGGGGGCCTTTCCCGTGGCCCGTACGGAGGCCCGTGCGCGTGTCAGCCGAGGACGACGCACGTCGCCGCCGGTACGGCCACCGAGCCGGCCCGGTGCGGCAGGCCGGTCAGCGGGTCCACGTCGAACCACGTGACGTCGCCCGAGCGCTCGTTGGCCGCGTAGAGCCGGCGTCCCGAGGAGTCGACGGCGAGGTCGCGCGGCCAGGCGCCGCCGCAGTCCACGGTGCCGGTGGGCCGCGGCTCCTCGGGGCCGTCGGCCAGGGAGAAGGCGGCGATGACGTCGGCGCCACGGACGGCCACCCAGAGGAACCGCCCGTCCGGCGAGGCGACGACCGCCGAGGGGTAGGCCCGTACGGCCCCTGAGGAGCCCGTGGAGGCGACCGGAACCTCTCGGACCGGTTCCAGTTCCCCGGACGCCCCGTTCCAGCGGCAGACGGTCACCTGCGGCTCCAGCTCGTGCAGGACGTAGACCACGGTGCCCTCCGGATGGAAGACGAGGTGGCGGGGGCCGGTGCCGGCGCGCAGCGCGGTCTCGGCGTGCACCCGCAACGCGCCGGTGGCCGGGTCCGGCGCGCAGATGCGCACCGAGTCGGTGCCGAGGTCCACGCTGAGCACCCAGCGGCCGGTCGGGTCGGGCAGCACCTGGTGGGCGTGCGGCCGCTCCTGGCGGTCGGCGTCGGGGCCGGCCCCCTCGTGCGGAAGTACGCGGGCGGGCCCGGCCGGAGTGCCGTCGGCGGCGAGCGGGAGGCTGCTGACGCTGCCGGAGGTGTAGTTGGCGGTGTGCAACCGCCCTCCGCTGACGCTGAGATGGGTGGGACCGGAGCCGCCGACACGGAAGGCCGCACCGAGGGGGGCGAGGCCGTCGGCGGTCGTCCGGAAGGCGGTCACCGCACCCTCCTCGGTCTCGTTCACCGCGTAGAGCACGCCGGTGTCCCGGTCGAGTGCGAGGTACGAGGGGTCGTCGGTGGCGGCGACCGAGAGCGCGGTCAGCGCTCCGGTCACCGGATCCACGGCCGCGGTGGTGACACCGCGGCCGCCCCCCGAGGTGAACGAGCCGATGTAGGCCCGGTGTTCGCCGCGATGGTCCGTACTGTCTGCGCCGCTCACACGAGGCCCCTCTCACCGCTCTCGGATCCGTTCGGAGCCGACGGTAACAGAAGGTCTAGACCAAATCTCGTCCCTGGGCCCGTTCTCGCGCGCCGGGGTGGTGGACGTAGGCGGTGCTGCTCGGGCTGTCCTCGTAGGTGCGGTGGAAGACCGGCGTCGCGGAGCCCGAGATCGGCGGCACGATCCAGGACCACTCGGCGCCCACCTCACGCCCCTTGCGCTCCTCCCGCTCCATGTGGGACAGGAACCGCCGGGACTCGGAGTGGTGGTCGGCGATGGCGACGCCGGCGCGGTCGAAGGAGTGCAGGACCGCCCGGTTGAGCTCGACGAGCGCGCGGTCCTTCCAGAGGGAGCGGTCGCTGGAGGTGTCCAGCCCGAGGCGGCGGGCGACGGCCGGGAGGAGGTTGTACCGGTCGGTGTCGGCGAGGTTGCGCGCGCCGATCTCGGTTCCCATGTACCAGCCGTTGAAGGGCGCGGCCGGATAGTGGATGCCGCCTATCTCCAGGCACATGTTGGAGATGGCGGGTACGGCGTGCCAGCGCAGCCCCCAGTCCGCCCAGCCGTCTCCGTCGGGGTGGTCGATCGGCACCTCCAGGACGGCGTCCGCGGGGGTGTCGAACCAGCGGGGTTTGTCGTCGACGCCCTGGACCACCAGCGGAAGGAGGTCGAAGGGGCTGCCGGAGCCGCCGGCCCAGCCGAGCCGGAGCAGGGCCTCGGTGAGCGGGGCGTTGCGGGCGTCGCCGACGGTGAGGGAGGGGTGGTCGCCGTACCCGGCGTACCTGATGAGCTGCTCGCTCCAGATCAGCGGGCCGGGCCGGTCCGGGGCGTCGGGGGCGAAGACCGTGATGGTGGGTCTGATCCTGCCGCCGTTGGTCGCCTCGCGCAGGTGGTCGAAGCACTCGGCGGCGATGTCGTCGGAGTCGGTGAGCCCGCGGCGGTCGCGGACCCGCAGCGAGTTCCAGTAGAGCCTGCCTATGCAGCGGTTGCTGTTGCGCCAGGCCACGCGCGCCCCGTGGGTCAGTTCCTCGGGGGTGTGCACGTAGGTGCCCGTCGCGGCCAGTTCGGCCCTGACGGCGGCGAGCCGGGCGCGCGGATCGCCCGCGCCCTTGGTCTCCCGGTGGAAGAGTCGGATGAACTCCTCGGCCGCTTCCCACACCTGAGCGGTGCTGGAGCGCTGTTGAAGAATTTCCATTCCGGGCCGTTACCCCCTGTCCGACCAGATCCACCCTGTACGTGCCGGATGAATGTGCAGTAAACAATTACCCGTTGTACATGCCGCAGGTCAGCGGTGTGCGGTGGGAGCGGCCGGAACACTCCTCTGAGTGATCTTCGACGATCGGCCTGCGCCCGAGGGGAGTCGGGGCGTACGATCCGGCGCACGCGCGGGTTCAGCGGCAGGGACGGCTCATGTAGAGCGCCTGCTCGCCGGCGGCCGGGGTGCCCCCGTACAGTGCGGTGTCGAGGCCGCAGAAACCGAAACCCATCCGCCGGTAGGCGTGCACGGCAGGGGCGTTGACCGAACTGACCTCCAACCACATGTGCTCCGCGCCCCGTTCACGGGCGTACTCCGCCGCGCACTCCATCAGCGCGCGGCCGACGCCGCGGCCCCGCCGGCCCGGCGCGACCTCGATGTCCTCGATGGTGAGGCGACGGTTCCAGGCGGCGTAGCCGACGGCCGCGAAGCCGCACACCTCGCCGCCGTCGAGGGCCACGTAGGTGCGGGCATCCGCGTCCCGGCCCGCGGCGCCGCCGAAGCCCTGCTCGTCGTGCTCCTCGGGCGGGAACTCCTTGTGCACGGGCGGGTCCACCGGGACCTCGCGGAGCCGGAAGCCGAAGCCGTCCTCGGCGGCGGCCACCTCGAAGACCGTGGCGGTGGTGAACGAGCCGTCCAGGGCCTCGATGGCACCCGCGTCCTCGGGGCGGGCGAGGCGGTAGACGATTCCGTCGGCGGCGCCGTGTGCGGTGGTCATGGGATCCACCGTACGCAAAAAATCCCCCGGCCGAATTCGCTGCCGAGGGATGCAAGAGAGTATATTTGTTGGTTCGTGACTTCGCCACAATGAAGCCACAAAGAACTTCACGAGGACACTGTATTGCGGTGGGAGTGCAATTGTCAACCGAGGAATTCCGAAAAGAGCAGCAATTCGTCACCGATCTCTATCGGCGCCTCGACGACCTGCGCGACCAGGCCGAACGTGCGGTCGAACGAGCATTGCGCGACGTGGGGAGCGGGTTTCAGGCGCGCCTCGAGCGTGATGTCCTCGTCGCCGAGCAGTCCGGCCTGCTTTCCGCGCTGAATGCGGGCGAGAACGGCCTCTGTTTCGGCCGTCTGGAGTTCTCCGACGGCCGTGACCACCACATCGGCCGGATCGGAATCCGCGCGGACGACGCGGAACGCACCCCGCTGGTGCTGGACTGGCGCGCGGAGGTGGCCCGCCCCTTCTACCTCGCCACCGGTCACACCCCCATGGGGCTGCGCCGCCGCCGGCACATCAGCAGCCGCGGGCGCGAGGTCACCGCCCTGCACGACGAGATCCTCGACCTCACCGACGCGGAGCGCACCGGGCACGAGGGCGCCGACGCGGACGCCGTGCTGCTCGCCGCGCTCGACGCCGCCCGGACCGGCCGCATGCACGACATCGTGCGCACCATCCAGGCCGAGCAGGACCGGATCATCCGTTCCCCGCACCGGGGGGTGCTGGTCGTGGAGGGCGGTCCCGGCACCGGGAAGACCGCGGTCGCGCTGCACCGCGCCGCGTACCTGCTGTACGCCCACCGGGAACTGCTCGCCAAGCGCGGGGTGCTGATCGTCGGGCCGGGGCCGGCCTTCCTCGGCTACATCGGCGAGGTGCTCCCGGCCCTCGGTGAGACGGGGGTCCTGCTCGCCACGCCCGGAGAGCTCTTCCCGGGCGTGCACGCCACCGGCACCGACCGCCCCGGGGCCGCCGCGGTGAAGGGCCGGGCCGCGATGGCGGAGGTCCTCGCCCGGGTCGTGGCCGACCGGCAGGGCCTGCCGGAGACCGTGCCGGCGGGCACCGGGGAGGAGTACGACACGGTCCCCGAGCCCGCGCTGGAGATCGACCACGACGACTACGGCACCCTGCTGCTGGACCGCACCATGGCCTACGAGGCACGGGACCGGGCCCGGGCCACGGGGCTGCCGCACAACCAGGCGCGCCCCGCCTTCGCCTTCCGGATCATCGACGCGCTCACCGCGCAGCTCGCCGACCGGCTGGGCGCCGATCCGTACGGCGGGCCGAACCTGCTCGGCTCCGACGACGTGGCGCAGCTCGGCAAGGAGATCGCGATGAGCCCCGCCGTGCACGCGGCGATCGATTCGCTGTGGCCCTCCCTCACCCCCGAGCGGCTGGTCGCCGACTTCCTGGCGGACCCCACCCACCTGTCCGCGCACGAGGCCGCGCTGATCCGGCGCGCGCCCTCGGCGCGCCCGGACTGGACCCCGGCCGACGTGCCGCTGCTGGACGAGGCGGCCGAGCTGCTCGGGGAGGACGACAGCGCCCGGCGGGCCGCCGAGGAGCGGGAGCGGCAGCAGCGCATCGCGTACGCGCAGGGGGTGCTGGACCTGTCCGAGGGCTCGCAGTCGTACGAGTTCGAGGACCAGGAGAACGAGTACCTCGCGGCCCACGACATCATCGACGCCGAGCGGATGGCCGAACGCCAGGAGGAGGCCGACCACCGCAGCGCCGCCGAGCGGGCGGCGGCCGACCGCACGTGGGCCTTCGGGCACGTGATCGTCGACGAGGCGCAGGAGCTGTCGGAGATGGCGTGGCGGCTGCTGATGCGGCGCTGCCCCACCCGGTCGATGACGCTGGTCGGCGATCCCGCGCAGACCGCCGACGAGGCGGGCTGCGGCTCGTGGGAGCGGATCCTCTCCCCGTACGTGGGCGAGCGCTGGGAGCTGGTCCGGCTGGGGGTGAACTACCGCACGCCGGCCGAGATCATGGAGGTGGCGGCGGCCGTGCTGCGGGAGCGCGATCCCGGCTTCGAACCGCCGCGTTCGGTGCGGGCGACGGGGGTGCGGCCGTGGGCGCGCGCGACCGGGGACCCGGCGCGGGCGGTCGCCGAGGCCGTGGAGCGGGAACGGCCGGCGGAGGGCCGGCTCGCGGTGATCGCGCCGCGGGCGCTGCACGCCGCGCTGGCCGCCGAACTGCCGGGGGTGCGGGAGGGCGCGGAGCCGGATCTGACGCGGGAGGTCGTCCTGCTGGATCCGCGCCAGGCCAAGGGGCTGGAGTTCGACACGGTGGTCGTGGTGGAGCCGGCCGACTTCCAGCCCAGCGACCTGTACGTGGCGCTGACCCGGGCCACCCAGACCCTCGGCGTGGTGCACTCCGCCGGCCGACTGCCGGCGGGCCTGGCGCTGTCGCCGCAGGGGCTGGTCAGGCGCTGACGACGAACGGCGCCCGCGGGTCGCTGCCCAGCGGGGCGGCGAGTTCGGTGAGCGCCCGTTCCAGGCCGTGCAGGTGGGCGAGCGCGGGCCCGGAGCCGGCGGTGTGCGGCACGCCCTCGCGGGCCGTGGCGGCCTCGCTCGCGGCCCGCTCTCCGGCGGTCAGCGCCTCCACGGCGGCCTCGACGCGCCAGCAGGCCGTCGCGAGGCGGGCGTCGTGGCTCGCGTCCGGGTCGGCGGCGACGGCCACCAGGCCGCGCACCTCGCGGGCGCAGTCGTCCAGCAGCGCGATGACCTGGCCGGCGCGGGCCTTGCGCGCGCGGAACGGGCTGAGCGGGTGGACCAGCGGCGCGAGCGCCATCCGGACCCGCGCCAGCAGGGTCTCCAGCTCGGCGGCGTGGGGCGCCGGGTCGGCCGTCGGAGAGCCGGCGAGGCGGGCGGCGGCCTGCGCCGTGGCCGCGTGCACGCAGTGCAGGGCGCGCTGGATCCAGGCGTCGTTCGTGGCGTGGGTGGTGACCGGCAGTACGAGGACCACGGCCAGCGCGGCGCACACCGCGCCGACGGCCGTCTCCTCCAGGCGCAGTACGAGCAGGCCCGGGTCCAGCACGCCCAGCAGGCCGTACAGCAGTCCCGCCATGAGGGTGACCGCGAAGATCATCCAGCTGTAGGAGACGGGGGCCGTGTAGAAGATCGCGAACACGCAGGCGGCGACCAGGAGGGCGGTGGGCGCGGGCGCGCCGTTCAGCGGGATGGCGATCAGTACGCCGGCGGCCACGCCCATGACGGTGCCGAGCACCCGGCGGAAGCCCCGGACGAGGGTCTCGCCGCGCGAGGCCGTGTTCACGAAGATCCACCAGGCGGTGCCGACGGCCCAGTACCAGCGGTCCTCCGAGAGCGCCTGCCCGATGGCGAGGGCGACGGCGCAGGCGGCGGTGGCCTGGAAGGCCTGGCGGGTGGTGGGCCGGGCCAGGCCCCGGCCGGGCAGCGGTGCGGGGGCGGCGGGGGGCGGGGTGCGCCGCTCGATGGGCCAGAGCAGGAACCGTACGGCGCCGGCGGCGACCAGGGCCAGGCCCACGGCGGCGAACAGCTCCGGGAGCTGGGCGGGCACGGCGTGCAGGAACTGCGTGATGAAGAAGTTCATGAACGCGAAGATCCCGAGCGCGTGTCCGCGCGGGCCCCAGCGGCGGGCGTAGACCCCGCAGAAGACGACGAGCACGAAGGCCGCGTCGCGGGCGGGGGTGAGCCCGTGCAGGGCGGTGGCGAGGGCGAGGACCGGGAACCCTGCGGCGGGCAGCAGGGCGGTGGTGACGGCCTGGCGGCGCACGGTCGCGTCGGTGACGGTGAACAGGGCGAGCAGGGCCGCCAGTCCCCCGGTGATGGAGGCGCTCAGGGAGAGACCGCACAGTTCGGCGAGGGCGACGGCGGCGGCGACGCCGATCACCGCGCGGGCCGCGTTTCTGAGCCTCAGACGCCCCGGATCCGGAGCCACGAACATCCTCTTCACGGCGGTGTGCCGCCCCCCTCGAGTGGTGCGCGCCGGCCCGGCACCGCCCGGGGGTGGTGGGCGGTGGACGGGCACGGCGAAGGCGCCGCGCTCCGGGACCGGCCTCGTTGCCGTCCGGCGCTGCGCGGCGCCGCAAGTACATGGATACGACACAGATAAGCATCCGCAGGGGCAATGGCTCAAGCGGACCCCTGGAGGCTGGACCATTGGCTCAGTCACCAGCGGGGAATCTCGGCCATCGGGATACCAACGGACCGGTTCCCCCGCACGGTGCGGAGCCGCCCGGGGTCACTGCCCCGGGCTCACTGCCCCGGGCCGCCTTCGGTCGGCACGCACAGGACGGGCACCGGTGACAGGTGCAGGAGCTTGTGCGGGGTGGAACCGAGCAGGGCGCCGCGGAGCGGGCTGTCGCCCCAGCTGCCCACGATGATGACGCGGGCGTGGTGGCGTTCGGCGGCGTCCAACAGGGCCTGGGCCGGCTTCTCGTCGACCACCTCGACCGTCGAGGGCACACCGGCGGCGTCGGCCTCCTCGACGGCGCGCGCGAGCGCGCTGCGGCCCACCTGGCGGACGGCTTCCCGGTGGGCGCGGTACTCCTCGCCGGTGGAGCCCGGGGCCGCCGCGCCGTAGACGAGGACGAGCGGCTCGCCGAAGGCGGTGGCCACCTCCAACGCCACGTGCAGGGCCCGTTCGGCGCCGGGCGACTCGTCGTAACCAAGGACCACGGACATCGGGACTCCTCAGCGCTTCCTGGTGTGGACGAGCGCCGGGTCGACCACGCCCCGCCGCTCCTGCCAGAACCTGCCGTCCCGTACCCGCCAGAAGCACATGACGAGCACGCCGGCGACGGCGATCGCGAGCCCGATGACCAGCGGCGGGCCGAGTCCGAACCAGGAGACGCCGCTCGCCGAGTTCTCCGGGTCGGACATGTCGCCGATCGACTCCACCAGCAGCCAGATCAGCAGGCCGGCGCCGACCACCGGGCCGACCCCGATGAGCAGGAGGTTGTGCGCGTTCTCCGTGAGGTGGCGGCGGTAGTAGATGGCGCAGGCCAGGCCCGTGAGCGCGTAGTAGAAGGCGATCAGCAGGGAGAGCGCGGTGAGGGAGTCCAGGAGCGCGTTCTCGCTGATCTGGTTGACGACGAGGTACCAGCCGATGGCGATGCCGGCCACCCACCAGGTACTCACGTCGGGGGTCCGGAACCGGTGGTGGATGTGGGCGAGCGGCGAGGGCAGCGCGTGCCGACGGGCCATGGACAGGGCGGTGCGGGAGGCCGGGATGATCGTGGTCTGCGTGGACGCGAGCGCGGAGGTGCAGACGGCGAGCAGCACCACCCAGTCCCAGCCGCCCATGACCTCGTGGGCGAGCACGGCGAAGATGGCCTCCTCCTCGCCCGCGTTCGCGGCGAGGAAGGTGGTGCCCGCGTAGCCGACGACCGCGAAGCAGACGGACAGGTAGGTGACCAGGAGGATGACCGTCGACCAGATTCCGGCCTTGCCGGGGGCGGTGGCGGAGTTCTCGACCTCCTCGGTGAGGTTGACCGCGGACTCCCAGCCCCAGTACATGAACACGCCGAGCAGCAGGCCGCCGGTGAGGGCGGCGCCGCCCGCGCCGAAGGGGTTGAGCCAGCCGAGGGACGGCTCGATCTCCTCCAGGGTGCTGGTGCCGGCGTAGACGCGGTAGAGGGCGACCACCGCGAAGGCCAGCAGGAAGAAGACCTGGGCGAGGATGAGGACGTCCTGGAGGTGGGCCGAGAGCTCGGTGCCGATGACGCAGATGGCGGTCATGGCCAGGATCACGGCGACGGTGAGGGACTGCCGGATCCAGGGGTTGGCGGCCCAGTCGTCGAGACCGAAGGCGAGCAGGCCGAAGTTGACGGCGACGTCCGCCAGCGAGCCGATGACCAGCACGCCCGTCATGGCGATCGCCCAGCCGCCGAGCCAGCCGGCCCAGGGGCCCATGGCCCGGGTGACCCACGAGAAGGTCGTCCCGCAGTCCTGGTCGACCTTGTTCAGGTAGTAGAAGGCGGCGGCGATGAGCAGCATCGGCACGAAGGAGGCCAGCATCACGCCCGGCGCGTAGATCCCGACCAGGGCCACGATCGGCCCGAGGACGGCGGCCAGGGAGTAGGCGGGCGAGGTGGAGTTCAGGCCGATGACGAGCGCGTCGAGGAAGCCGATCGCGTTGGCCTTGAGCCCCTCTTCCCCGTGGTCCGGCTCGTGTTCGACGTCCGTTCGGTCCTGACCCATGTACGAATGATCACGCACCCCCCGCGACCGCGCGAGGCGGGACGGGCCGGTCAGGGGCGGACGTTCCAGCCCGCGATCACGGGGAGGCCGTGCTCCGTGGAGAGCACGCTGACCGTGCCGGTGCGCAGCAGGAAGAGCCGGCCGTCCGCGGGCTCCAGGCCCAGGTAGCGGGCGGTGAGGACGCGCAGGAAGTGGCCGTGGGCGACGATCACGACGTCGCCGCCGTCCGCGCCGAGCACGGGGGCGACCCGGGCGAGGGCGCGGTCCGCGCGGGCGCCCACCTGGGCGGCGCTCTCGCCGGGGTGCGCCGGGTCGCCGGGCGGGACCCCGTGGGTCCACAGGGACCAGTCCGGGGTGGTCCGCTGGATCTCCCGGGTGGTGATGCCCTCGTAGCCGCCGTAGTCCCACTCGTACAGGTCGGGGTCGGTGACCGCGTCGGTGAGTCCGGCGAGTTCGGCGGTGGCGACGGCCCGGTGCAGCGGGCTGGTCAGCACCAGGGCCGGGTGCCGGTCCCGGAAGTAGGGGGCCAGCGTGATGGCCTCCTCGATCCCGCCCGCGTTCAGCGGGACGTCGGTGCGTCCGGTGTGCCGGCCGTCGGCGCTCCAGGATGTTTCTCCGTGCCTCACCAGCAACAGGTCGCTCATCCCTCGGACCCTATGCGTTCCGGCATGTCGGCGCCGACGGTTCCGGGCGGGCGTGTCACTGTCGGGCGTCATGGACGAGAAGCGGAAGGCCGCGCGGACGGCCGGTTCGCAGCTCCCGCCGCACATGCCGGCGCTGATGGTCGCCCTGACCGCGGTGACCGGGGTGGTCGAGGCGGTGAGTCTGCTCGCGCTCGGGCCCGCCTTCACGGCGATGCAGACCGGCAACGTGCTGTTCCTGGCCTTCGGCGCCGCGCACGCGGGCAGGCTGCCGACGCTGCCCGCCGGGATCTCGCTGGCCGCGTTCGTCCTCGGGGTGGTCTGCGGCTCCCACCTGGAGGCGGTGACGGAGACGCGCGGTCGGCGCTGGTTCGTCCTGGGCCTGATCGCCGAGGCCGGACTGGTCCTGGCCGCCGCTGCCGCCGGCTGGGGGCTGGTACCGCGCTACGGGTCGCCGACCCCGCGGCACCTGGTGGTGATGGCGGTCCTGGCGCTGGCGATGGGCCTGCGCAACACCACGATCATGCGGGCGAACGTGCCGGGGGTGCCGACGACGCTGGTCACCCGGTCCATGACCGCCTTCCTCGGCGGCTCCGCCATGGGGCGCGACGCCGTCTACGGATACGGGACGGCCGGCTGGAAACTGCGCGGCCTGTCCGTCCTCGCCATGTTCGTCGGCGGGGCCCTCGGGGCGCTGCTGATCCGGGCCGGCTGCACGGTCGGGTGGCTGCTGCTGCCGACCGCCGCCGCGGTGCTGGTGGGCCTGGTCTACCGGGGGCAGCCCTCGCTGCGCACCGGGCCCGCTGCCGGCCGGGAACGATCGCCGTGAACCGGGCCATGGGTACAGTCGGGGCATGGCGGTGGACGAGCTCGACACCCGAATCCTGCGTCTGCTGATCGAGCAGCCGCGCACCAGCGTCCGCGAGTACGCCCGGATCCTCGGCGTCGCGCGCGGGACCCTGCAGGCCCGGCTGGACCGGCTGGAGCGCACGGGCGTGATCACAGGGACCGGCCCGGTGCTCTCCCCCGCCGCACTGGGTCACCCGGTGCTGGCCTTCGTCCACATCGAGGTCACCCAGGGACATCTCGACGACGTGGGGGACGCTCTGGCGGCCGTACCGGAGATCATCGAGGCCTTCTCGATCACCGGTGGCGGGGACCTGCTGACCCGGGTGGCGGCCCGCGACAACGCGCACCTGGAGGACGTGATCCAGCGGCTGATCCGGCTGCCCGGTGTGGTCCGCACGCGGACCGAGGTGGCCCTGCGCGAGCGGGTCCCGCACCGGCTGCTGCCGCTGGTCGAATCCGTGGGAAGAAATGCCCGCAAGAACTGACAGGATTACCGAGACAGGACACAAGCGGCAGGACGGGCACAGCGGATGATTTCCGTCATATTCGATCTCGACGGCACCCTCGTGGACAGCGAACCGAACTACTACGAGTCCGGGCGCCGCACCTTGGAGCGGCACGGAGTCCCCGATTTCACGTGGGAACAGCACTCCCGTTTCATCGGCATCGGCACCCTGGAGACGCTGGAGATCCTCAAGGAGCGGTACGGGATCGGGGCACCGGTCGAGCAGCTGCTTGCCGAGCAGAACGCCGCCTATCTGGAGCTGGCCCGCACCCGGACCGAGGTCTTCCCGCAGATGCGGAAGTTCGTCGAGCGGCTGTACGCCGAAGGGGTGCCGATGGCGGTGGCCTCCGGTTCCTCGCGGGAGGCGATCGACGCCGTCCTGGCGGGCACCGGGCTGGACGCGCTGCTGACCACGGTCGTCTCCGCCGAGGAGGTCGCGCACGGCAAGCCCGCCCCGGACGTGTTCCTGGAGGCGGCCCGCCGGCTGGGTGCGCGGCCCGCCGACTGCGTGGTCGTCGAGGACGCGGCGCCGGGGGCGCTGGCCGCGCACGCCGCGGGCATGGGCTGCGTCGTGATCCCGTACGCGACGGACATCGCGGACGACCCGGCCTTCGCCTCGGCGGGACTCCTCTTCCCGGGCGGACGGACCCAGTTCACCGCGGACGCGGCGCACGACTGGCTGACGGCGCGCCGCACGGCCTGACGGCCCGGCGGGGGCTTGCCGAGGGGGCCGGCGAACGGCGCGGTCCCGCCTCTGGCGCCCTGTGGGGGCTGCTGTCACCATGCCTGCGTGACCGCGACCCTGCCCCCGGGCACCCGGAACGGCGGACCCCGCCGGTGGCCCCTGCTCGGGAACCTGCCCGCCTTCGCCCGCGATCCACTGGCCTTCTTCGAGTCCCTGCGCGACGACTACGGCGACTGGGTGCCCTGGGCCCTCGGCCCGCAGCGCAACGTGCTGGTCTCCCGGCCCGAGCACGCCGGTGAACTGCTCGGCGCCGTCGAGTCCACCTTCCGGCCGACGGAACTGGGTTGGGCCTTCCGGCAGTTGCTGGGCGACGGGGTGGTCGTGGCCACCGGGGACGACTGGCGGCGCAAGCGGGCACTGGTCCAGCCCGCGGTACGGCCGCGCCAGGTGCGCTCGTACGCCGCCACGATGGTGGAGTGCGCGGACGCGCTGGCCGGCGGCTGGCGCGAGGGCGAACGGATCGACGTGCACCGGGAGATGGCCGGGCTCACCCAGCGGATCGCGGTGCGCACGCTGTTCGGGAGCGACGCGGCCGGCCGGGAGGCGCCCATCAGCGCGGCGATGGCCACGGCGCAGCGGGAGCTGGGGGCGGAGTTCCGGGGCCTGACGCTGTTCCTGCCGCCGTGGGTGCGCACGCCCGGGCGGCGCCGGATGCGGGAGGCCGTGGCGGTCCTCGACCGGGAGATCGAGCACGTCATCGGGGAGCACGAGGCGGCGTCGGCCGCCGGCGCGGAGCGGGACGACCTGTTGAGCCGGCTGCTCGCGGCCCGCGACGAGGAGGGCGGCCCGCTCTCCCGCAAGGAGCTGCGGGACGAGTCGATCACCCTCTACATCGGCGGCCACGAGACCACGTCGACCACCTTGACCTGGGCCTGGCAGCTGTTGTCGGGCGCCCCCGACGCGCGGGCCCGGCTGACGGACGAGCTGGACCGGGTGCTCGGCGGGAGGCTGCCGACGTACGACGACTACGCGCGGATGCCCTGGACGCAGCAGGTGGTCAAGGAGGCGCTGCGGATCTATCCGCCGATCTGGCTGATCTCGGCGGTGGCCACCGAGGGCGCGACCCTCGGCGGCCGGGCGGTGCCGGCGGGGACGGCCGTGTGGACCAGCCCCTGGTCCGTGCACCGGGACGCACGGTGGTTCCCCGACCCGGAGGCCTTCCGCCCCGAGCGGTGGGACGCGGACGCCCCCCATCCGGTGCCCGAGCACGCGTGGTTCCCCTTCGGCGGGGGCCCGCGGGCCTGTCTGGGGGCGCGGTTCGCGCTGGTGGAGGCCGCGCTCGTACTGGCCGTGCTGGGGCAGCGGTTCCACCTGGACAGCGGGAGCGGGCGGGCCGGGGTGTTCCCCGGCCTCACCTTGCAGCCGGCCGGGCCGGTCCTGGCGACGCTGCGCGCAACCGGCCCCGGGGCGGGCGGGAACTGACGGACCCGCACACCGGTGTCCCGATATCGGAGACGGCGAGTCCAGATGGCGAGACGCCATTGACCCCCGCCGGACCGGGTGGCTACGTTTCGCCGCATGTTGCGTTCAGCCATGCTCACCACGCGCGGTCACATCGACCTGCTGCGGGTGGCCTCCGCCGCGTGTCGTCGCGGTTGCTGACGCCCTTTTCCCCTCAGTGTCACGAGCGCTCCGCGCTCTTCTCCCGCATGCCGCGAACCCTCCGGAGCCGTTGATCCTCCCGGTTGCGTAGCCGGGCCCGTCCTGCCGTACCGGAAACCGGTGCGTGGGGATGCGGTGACGACCCCGCCGCGTGCGCCCCGCCGCCCCGCCTCCTTGCCTCCCCGCCCGTGGAGCCCCCATGACCCTCAGCATCAGCCATGCGCTGCCCGCGCCCGACATATCCCTTGAATCAGCATCTGCCCCACCATCCGTTCTGGTCGCCGTCGTCCCGACCTCGGCGTGGCGGCGGCCCGTGCCGCGCTGGATCCGCCGGACCGCCGGCCCCCTGCTGCTGCTGGTCCTGTGGCAAGTGGCCAGCAGCCTCGGCTGGCTTCCGGCCGACACCCTCGCACCGCCGTCGACCATCGCCTCCGCCGGAACGGACCTGATCGCGGACGGGACGCTGCCCGGCGCCATGGCCGTGTCCCTGCAGCGCGTCGCGATCGGGCTGCTGATCGGAGGTACGGCGGGAACGGTCCTCGCGCTGCTGTCCGGGCTCTCGCGGCTCGGCGAGGACCTGATCGACGCGAGCGTGCAAATGCTGCGCACGGTTCCGTGGGTCGGCCTCATCCCGCTGTTCATCATCTGGATGGGCATCGGGGAGGCCCCCAAGGTCGCGCTGATCGCCCTCGGCACGGCCTTCCACCTCTACCTGAACGTGTACGCGGGGATCCGCGGAGTCGACGAGCAACTCATCGAGGCGGGCGGCGCCTTGGGGCTCGGCCGATGGGGACTGGTACGGCACGTGGTGCTGCCGGGGGCACTGCCCGGCTTCATGACCGGGCTGCGCTACTCGCTCGCCACCGCCTGGCTGGCCCTGGTCTTCGGCGAGTCCATCAACGCCGATGCCGGGATCGGCTTCCTGATGAACCAGGCGCGCGAGTTCTTCCGTACCGACGTGATCGTCGTCTGCCTCGTCGTCTACGCCTTCCTCGGTCTGACCGCCGACCTCGTCGTCCGCACTCTCGAAAGGCTGCTGCTGCAATGGCGACCGACGTTCACGGGGCAGTAGCCACCGAGCCCGGGACGGCCGTCCGGGTCGCCGGACTGACCCGTTCCTTCGACGGCCGGGCCGTCATCGACGGGCTCGATCTGACCTTGCGGGCCGGCGAGTTCACCGTGCTGCTGGGCCGCAGCGGCTGCGGCAAGTCCACGCTCCTGCGCGTACTGGCGGGCCTGGACCGGGAGATCGAGGGCGAGGTGCTGGTGCCGGAGCGGCGGGCCGTGGCCTTCCAGGCGCCCCGCCTGATGCCCTGGAAGCGGGTCTGGCGCAACGTCCTGCTCGGCCTGCCCGGGCGGCCGGACCGCGAGCGCGCCGAACGGGCCCTGGCCGAGGTCGGGCTGGAACACCGTACGGACGCCTGGCCCAAGACCCTGTCGGGCGGCGAGGCGCAGCGGGCCTCGCTCGCCCGGGCGCTGGTGCGCGAACCCGACCTGCTGCTGCTGGACGAGCCGTTCGGCGCCCTCGACGCCCTGACCCGGATCAAGGCCCAGCAGCTGGTGGCCCGGCTGTGGCAGCGGCGCGGCTGCGCGGTGCTGCTGGTCACGCACGACGTGGACGAAGCCGTGCTGCTGGCCGATCGGATCCTCGTGATGAGCGAGGGCCGGATCTCCCACGACACCCGTGTCCCGCTGGAGCGGCCGCGCGAGGTCGGAGATCCGAGGTTCGCGGCGCTCCGCACCCGCCTGCTCGCCGAACTCGGCGTCGGCTGAACACCTTTCCTCCCCTTCAAGAGAACGTAGAGATCCCCATGAGACGCCCTACCCTGCCCCTGCTCGCCGCCCTCGTCCCGCTGTCCCTCGTCCTCTCCGCCTGCGGCGGGAACTCCGCGGCCGACACGGGCGCGGCCGGCCAGGGGGGGAAGGACGGCAAGGGCACCGCGGTCACGCTCAACGTCGGCGACCAGAAGGGCGGCAACGAGTCGCTGCTGCGGGCCGCCGGCGAGCTGGACAAGCTCGACTACACCATCAAGTGGTCGACCTTCACCTCCGGGCCGCCGCTGCTGGAGGCCGTCAACGCCAAGGCCGTGGACATCGGCGGCGTGGGCAACACCCCGCCGGTCTTCGCGGCGGCCGCCAAGTCGAAGATCACCGTGGTGGCGGCCACGCACGGCTCCTCCGCGGGCGAGGCGATCCTCGTCCCGACGGGCTCGGCCCTCCAGAATCCCGCCGAGCTGCGGGGGAAGAAGATCGCGGTGGCGCAGGGCAGTTCGGCGCACTTCCAACTGATCGCGGCCCTCGAACAGGCGGGCCTGAAGCCCTCCGACGTCACCGTCAACTTCCTCCAGC
Organism: Streptomyces sp. NPDC005533; assembly: GCF_042871845.1. Lineage (NCBI taxonomy): Bacteria > Bacillati > Actinomycetota > Actinomycetes > Kitasatosporales > Streptomycetaceae > Streptomyces > Streptomyces sp. NPDC005533. The sequence goes on from NZ_JBIAJH010000005.1 coordinate 141,332, forward strand.
CCGCCGACGCACTGGCCGCCTTCAACAGCGGCGCGGTCGACGCGTGGGCCGTCTGGGACCCGTACACGTCCCAGGTGCTGCGCACCGGTGCCCGCGTCCTGGTCTCGGGCGAGGGCACGGTCAACGGCCTCGGTTTCCAGGTGGCGGCGCCCGCCGCCCTGGAGGACCCGGCGAAGAGCAAGGCCATAGGCGACTACCTGTCCCGGCTCCAGCGGGCCCAGACCTGGGTGTACGAGCACCCGGAGGAGTGGGCGAAGGTCTGGGCGAAGGAGACCGGCCTGCCGTACGACGTGGCCTTCGACGCGGTCAAGCGCAGCAACGGGACCCGGGTTCTGGTGGCCGTGGACGACGCGGCCGTGGTCTCCGAGCAGAAGATCGCCGACGCCTTCACCGAGCTGAAGCTGATCCCCGGCAAGGTCGTCTTCAAGGACTTCGTCGACACCCGTTTCAACGGCACCCTGCCGCCCTCCACCACCGCCCCGCGTACGTACGGGAAGGCCTCCTGATGACGGTCCGTCTGCACTGGTTCCTGCCGACCGGGGGCGACGGCCGCACCCTGGTCGACCGGCACGCCTACGCCCACAACACGGCCGCGCCCGGGGTGCGCGAGCCGGACATCGAATACCTCGCGCAGATCGCCAAGGCGGCGGAACGGCTCGGCTTCGAGGCGGTGCTGACCCCTACCGGAACCTGGTGCGAGGACGCCTGGCTGACCACCGTGGCGCTCTCGCAGCACACCGAGCGGCTGAAGTTCCTGGTGGCCTTCCGGCCCGGCGTGATCTCGCCGACGCTCGCCGCGCAGATGGCCGCGACCTACCAGCGGATCACCCGGGGCCGGCTCCTGCTCAACGTGGTGACGGGCGGCGACTCGGCGGAGCAGCGGCGTTTCGGGGACCACCTCGACCACGACCGCCGGTACGAGCGGACCGCCGAGTTCCTGTCCGTCGTACGGGGGGCCTGGCGCGGGGAGCCGTACGACTTCCACGGCGAGCACTACCGGATCGACGGCGGGCTGACGGCGCTGCCGCCCGACCCGCTGCCGGAGATCTTCTTCGGCGGTTCCTCTGCGGCGGCGGGGCCCGTCGCCGCAGAGCACGCCGACGTGTACCTGACCTGGGGGGAGCCTCCGCAGCAGGTGAAGGAGAAGATCGACTGGATCCGCTCGCTGGCAGAGGAGCGGGGACGGACGGTCCGCTTCGGCATCCGGCTGCACACGATTTCGCGGGATTCCGCGAAGGAGGCCTGGGGCGCGGCGGACCGGCTGCTGGCCGATCTGGACGATGCGGACATCTCCAGGGCGCAGTCGCTGCTGGGCGCGAGCGAGTCGGTGGGCCAGCAGCGGATGCTCGCCCTGCACGGCGGTTCGCGGGACGGGCTGGAGATCTCGCCGAACCTCTGGGCGGGGGTCGGGCTGGTCCGCGGCGGGGCCGGCACGGCGCTGGTCGGCAGCCACGGCGACGTCGCGGACCGGATCGAGGAGTACCACGCGCTCGGGATCGAGAACTTCGTCCTGTCGGGCTATCCGCACCTGGAGGAGGCCTACTGGTTCGGCGAGGGGGTGACCCCGGAACTGGCCGCGCGCGGACTGCTGGCGCCGTAGGGCGTGGCGGCGGCGGTCGGCGACGGCCTGCGGGGAAGATCCCGCAGCCCCCACCGGTTGGTAGAACCGTGAACAATACGACGCGGGACGCTGACACGGTCGACACGGTGAACGTGGCGGACGTGGCGGACGTGGTGGTCGTCGGCGCCGGGCAGGCGGGCCTGTCCAGCGCCTACCACCTGGCGCGGGCGGGGCTCGACCACGTGGTCCTGGACCACGCACCGCGCCCGGGCGGGGCCTGGCAGTTCCGCTGGCCCTCGCTCACCTACGGCAGGGTCCACGGGATGCACGCCCTGCCCGGCATGGAGCTGGTCGGCGCCGACCCGCTGCGGCCGTCGTCCGAGGTGATCGGGGAGTACTTCGCCGCCTACGAGGACCGCTTCGACCTGCGCGTACGGCGTCCGGTGGACGTGTCGTCCGTACGCGAGGGGGCCGACGGCCGGCTGCGCGTCGAGACCTCCGCCGGCGTCTGGTCGGCCCGGGCCCTGATCAACGCCACGGGGACCTGGGACCGGCCGTTCTGGCCGCGCTTCCCCGGCCAGGAGACCTTCCGGGGCCGGCAGCTGCACACGGCGAACTACCCGGGGCCGCAGGAGTTCGCGGGGGCGCGGGTGATCGTCGTGGGAGGCGGCACCTCGGCCGTGCAGCACCTGCTGGAGATCGCCGAGGTGGCGGCGGAGACCACCTGGGTGACCCGGCGGCCCCCGGTCTTCCGCGACGGCGGCTTCGGCGAGGCCGAGGGCCGGGCCGCGGTGGCCCTGGTGGACGAACGGGTGCGCCGGGGGCTGCCGCCGCAGAGCGTGGTCAGCGTGACCGGGCTGCCGCTGAACGAGGCCGTCCGGGCCGGCCTGGCCTCCGGTGTCCTGGACCGCCGGCCCGTCTTCGACCGGATCACCGCCACCGGCGCCGTGTGGGCGGACGGGAGCCGCGTGGAAGCGGACGTCATCCTGTGGGCCACCGGATTCCGCGCGGCCGTCGACCACCTGGCCCCGCTGCGGCTGCGCGAGCCGGGCGGCGGCATCCGGGTCGAGGGGACCAGGGCCGTCCGCGACGAGCGGATCCACCTGGTCGGCTACGGCCCGTCCGCGTCGACCATCGGCGCCAACCGCGCGGGCGGGGCCGCGGTCCGCGAGATCCGGCAACGCTAACCCGCACATCGTTACATTTCCGGCATCCTGCCTGTGCGCCGGTCATGCAGTCATACGGTCACACATTCACCGGGGCCAGCTGGAGACCCTCGGGCGGTTCGGGCGCCAGCGCGGCATCCCGGTCCCGGCGCACCAGGGCGGCGTATCGGCCGTCCGCCTTCAGCAGCTCCTCGTGGGTACCGCGCTCGGCTATGCGGCCCGCGTCCAGGACCACGATCTGGTCGGCGTCGCGGACGGTGGAGAGCCGGTGCGCGATGGTGATGGTGGTGCGGCCGGCCGAAAGGTGGTCGATGGCCTGCTGGACGGCGTGCTCGGTACGGGTGTCCAGGGCGCTGGTGGCCTCGTCGAGGATCAGCACGGGCGGGTCGCGCAGGATGGTGCGGGCGATGGCCAGCCGCTGCTTCTCGCCTCCGGAGAACCGGTATCCGCGCTCGCCGACCAGGGTGTCGTACCCGTCGGGGAGCGACGCGATGTGGTCGTGGATCTGCGCCGCGCGGGCCGCTTCGATGATCTCCTCGTCGGTGGCGTCCGGCTTGGCGAAGCGCAGGTTGTCCGCGACCGAGGCGTGGAAGAGGTAGGTCTCCTGGGAGACCACGCCGATGGAACGGGCCAGCGAGTCGAAGTCGAGGTCGCGCACGTCCACCCCGTCCAGGGTGACCCGTCCGCCGGTCACGTCGTAGAGCCGGGGGACGAGGTAGCTGAGCGTGCTCTTGCCGGATCCGGTCGGGCCGACCACGGCGAGGGAGCCGCCGGCCGGGACCGTGAGGTCGATCCCCGTGAGGGTCGGTCCGCTCTTGGCGTCGTACGCGAAGTGCACGTCCTCCAGCCTGACCTCGCCCTTGGCGCGGTCGAGGCGCACCGGGTCGACGCGCTCGGTGATGTCCACCGGCAGGTCGAGGTATTCGAAGATGCGGGCGAACAGCGCGAGCGAGGTCTGTATCTGCACGCCGGTCGACAGCAGGCTCACGGCGGGCCGGAAGAGGCCCTGCTGGAGGGTGACGAAGGCGACGAGGGTGCCGACGGAGAGCGAGGGCGCGCCCGTCTGGAGGGCCAGGCCGGCGGCCCAGTAGATGAGCGCGGGCATCGCGGCCATGACGATGCCGATGGTGGACATCCGCCAACGGCCGGCCATGCTGGACCGCACTTCCAGGCCGACGAGCTTCTCGGACTCCTCCGCGAAGGCCGAGGTGAGCGATTCGGACCGGCCCATGGTGCGGCCCAGCAGGATGCCGCTCACCGAGAGCGACTCGGTGACCGTCGCGGCCATGGCGGCCATCTGCTTCTGCCGCTTCGTGGTGATCCTCTTGCGCTCGCGGCCGACGCGCCGGCTGATCCACACGAAGACGGGGAGCAGGAGCAGCGAGACGAGGGTGAGCCGCCAGTCGAGCGCCAGCATGGCGACGACCGAGGCGATGACGGCCGTCAGGTTCGAGACGAGCGAGGTCGCGGTGGAGGTGACGGTGGCCTGCATGCCGCCGATGTCGTTGGCGATGCGGGACTGCACCTCACCGGTGCGGGTCCGGGTGAAGAAGGCCAGCGGCATCCGCTGCAGCTGCGCGTAGACGGCGGTGCGCAGGTCGTGCATGACGCGCTGGCCGACCGTGGTGGAGATCAGCGTCTGGAGCACGCCGAAGACGCTCGTGACGACGGCGGTGAGGATCATGCCGAGCGCGAGCAGGCTGAGCAGCCCGGTGCGCCCCTGCGGGATGGCGACGTCGAGGATCTCCCGCAGCAGGAACGGCGAGGCGACGCCGACCAGCGAGGAGGCGCCGACGAGCAGGCCGACGACGGCGAGCCGACCCCGGTAGGGCCGGAAGAGCGCCACGATGCGGCGCAGTTCCCGCGGCTGTTCCGCCGGGGCGGGGCGGGCCGGATCGAGGGGGTCTTTCGAAGGGATCCACTTCGGTTCGTCGTGCGGCATGGGCGCCCTCTCGGGGTCGGGAGTCAGGGGTCAGGTCGGCGGTCGAGGTCTCCGCGGAGTCGGCTCGGCGCCGGGTCCGGCAAAGTCGGCACCATGAGAGCATAGGTCATTGTTACCTATACTCACAATGAACGGGGTCCTGATATCGTTCCCGCATGAGCTCCGCCTCCGACACCGATCGCCTCCTCGCCGAACAGCTGCTGCGCCTGACGCGCAGGCTCCACCGGATCCAGAAGCGCCACATGGAGCCGCTCGGGATCACTCCCGCCCAGAGTCGGCTGCTGCGCCTCGTCTCGCACTACGAGGGCGAGCAGCCGCCCCGGATGGCGGACCTCGCCACGCGCCTGGAAGTCGTCCCGCGCGCCGTGACCACCCTCGTCGACGGCCTGGAGGCGGCCGAGTGCGTGCGCCGTGCGCCCGACCCCGCCAACCGGCGCGTCATCCGGATCGAGCTCACCGACACCGGCCGCGCCACGCTGCGCCGTCTGCGCAACGCGCGAACCGACGCGGCAGAGGAGATCCTGGCTCCGTTGACCGCCGATCAGCGCGAAGTGCTCGGCGGTCTGCTGAACGCCCTGTCGGACGCCCCGGCGGAGCGCACCTGCTGAATGGGCCACACGTGGCCCGACGAGGCGAGGGGTCACACCATGCCGCCGGCGGAACCGAAACAGGGGGCCCTGTGCCCGCGCGGCCTCAGCGGCCCCTCCCCCGACCGGGTCCCCGCGCACCGGGCCGGCGGCACCCCGGAGCCGCTGCGCGGCGAGCTGACCGCGCTGCTGGGCGCCGAGAAGGTGCTGTGGAAGGTCTCGGACCTGGTCCGCTACGCCTCCGACGCCTCCCCCTACCGGTTCGTGCCCCAGGTCGTGGTGGTCGCCGAGGACGTCGACGACGTCTCCGCGGTGCTCTCGTACGCCCACGGCCGCGGGCGCGAGGTCGTCTTCCGGGCCGCCGGGACCTCGCTCAACGGTCAGGCCCAGGGCGAGGACATCCTGGTCGACGTACGCCGCCACTGGGCCGGGATCGAGGTGTCGGAGGAGGGCCGGCGGGCCCGGATCCGGCCCGGCACCACCGTGGTGCGGGCCAACGCCGCCCTCGCCCGGCACGGCCGGATCCTCGGCCCCGACCCGGCCAGCGCCCTCGCCTGCACCCTGGGCGGGGTCGTCGCCAACAACGCCTCCGGCATGACCGCGGGCACCACGCGGAACTCCTACCGCACGCTCTCCTCCCTCACCGTCGTGCTGCCCGGCGGCACCGTCGTGGACACCGCCGATCCGCTGGCCGACGAGGAGCTGGCGCGCGCCGAATCGGCGCTGTGCCGCGGCCTGATGGAGATCAAGGGGGAGATCGAGGCCGACCCCGCGCTGGTCGCACGGATCCGCGCCAAGTACGAGATCAAGAACACCACCGGCTACCGCCTCGACGCCTACCTCGACGGCCACACCCCCGTCGAGATCCTGCGGGGGCTGATGGTCGGCTCGGAGGGCACCCTCGGCTTCATCTCCGAGGTCGTCTTCGACACGTTCCCCCTCGACCGCGAGGTGTGCTCGGCCCTGCTGTTCTTCCCCTCGCTGCCCGCCGCCGCCGCGGCCGTGCCCGTCTTCAACGAGGCGGGCGCCGTCGCCGTGGAACTGATGGACGGCAACACCCTGCGCGCCTCGGTCCGCGTCGCGGGCGTGCCCGCTGACTGGGCGGACCTGCCCCGGGAGACGACCGCCCTGCTCGTGGAGTTCCGGGCCCCCGACGAGGCCGGCCGGGCGGCCTGCCAACGCCGGGCCACCCGCGCCCTCGCCGGACTCGACCTGATCGCCCCGGTGGCCTCGGTCACCAACGCCTTCACCAGCGACCCGAAGACCGTGGGCGGCTACTGGAAGGCCCGCAAGGCCTTCGTCACGGCCGTCGGCGGAGCCCGCGCCCCCGGCACCACCCTGATCACCGAGGACTTCGCGGTTCCGCCCTCCCGGCTGGCCGAAGCCTGCGAGGCCCTCCTCGCCCTCCAGGGGGAGCACGGCTTCGACGCCGCCGTCGCCGGCCACGCCGCCCACGGGAACCTGCACTTCCTGCTCGCCTTCGACGCCGCCGACCCGGCCGACGTCGAGCGGTACGGGGCCTTCATGGAGGCCTTCTGCCGGCTCACCGTCGAGCGCTTCGACGGGTCCCTGAAGGCGGAGCACTCCACCGGGCGCAACATGGCCCCCTTCCTGGAACTGGAATGGGGCCCCCGGGCGGCCGGACTGATGTGGCGCACCAAACGGGTCGTCGACCCCGACGGGGTGCTCGCCCCGCGCGTCCTCCTCGACCGCGATCCGCGAGCCCATCTGCGCGGACTGAAGACCATTCCGCAGGTGGAGGCGGTGGCCGACCCCTGCATCGAGTGCGGCTTCTGCGAACCGACCTGCCCCAGCGGGGACCTGACGACCACTCCGCGCGAGCGGATCGTGCTGCGTCGCGAGATGGTGCGCCAGCAGCCCGGCTCCCCCGTGCTGGACGGACTCCTCGGCTCCTACGGCCACGACGCGGTGGACACCTGCGCGGGCGACTCCACCTGCAAACTGGCCTGCCCGGTCGGCATCGACACCGGGGCGCTGATGAAGGACTTCCGCCACCGCCGGCACGGCGCCCGCGAGGAGGCCGTCGCCGCGCTGGCCGCCCGGCGGTTCCGGACCGTGGAGGCCGCCGCCCGGCTGACGGCGGCCGCCGCCGACCGCCTCTCCCGTCGGATCGGCGACCGGGCGCTGGAGGCGGTCACGGGGGCCGCGCGGAAGGCCGTACGACCGGACCTGCTACCGCAGTGGCTGCCGCAGCTCCCCGGCGCCGCCCCGCGGAACCTGCCCGTCACCCGCCGGGTGGGCGCCGCGGCGGTGTACTACCCGGCCTGCGTCAACCGGATCCTCGGCGGCCCCCGGGGGCGTCCCGGCCCCTGCCTGCCGGAGGCTGTGGTGGCCGTGTCGGAGCGCGCCGGCAAGCCCGTCTGGATCCCCGGCGACGTGAAGGGCACCTGCTGCGCGACCATCTGGCACTCCAAGGGCTACGACGCCGGGAACCGGGAGATGGCCAACCGGATCGTCGAGGCCGCCTGGGGCTGGACGGCCGGCGGGCGGCTGCCGCTGGTCGTCGACGCCTCCTCCTGCGCGCTGGGCATCGCGCAGGAGGTGGTCCCGTACCTGACGGACGACAACCGGGCACTCCACGCGGAGCTGCGGATCCTCGACTCGGTCGTGTGGGCCGCGGAGGAACTGCTGCCGCACCTGGAGGTCCGGCGGACGGTCGCCTCGGCCGTCGTCCATCCCACCTGCTCGATGCGGCACTTGGGCGACGAGGCGCACCTGCGGGCGGTGGCCGGGGCCTGCGCCGAGGAGGTGGTGGTCCCGGACGACGCGGGCTGCTGCGCCTTCGCGGGCGACCGGGGGCTGCTGCACCCGGAACTGACGGCCTCGGCCACGGCGCGCGAGGCGGCGGAGGTGACGGCGCGGTCCTTCGACGCGCACCTGTCGGCGAACCGGATGTGCGAGGTGGGCATGGAGAGGGCGACCGGGCGCGGTTACCGTTCGGCGCTGATCGAACTGGAGCACGCCACCCGTCCGTGAACGCCGGCGCGCGCGACCCCTCCGTACAGGCACGACGCCGTCCGCGGGTCCGCAGACCTCGCCGCGGGAGGCCTCCGCCGACGGAAAATCGATTGCCCCGTACCGGTACGGAAGGCGAACCTTGCACGGTTTGGACCACTCGACCAGTCATGGGGCGTCATGCAGATCAGCGATCTTCCGTATCCGGATCCAGGGGTACCCGACGCTCGCTCAGGCCCCCGTTTCCTCCTGTGGCTGGGGCGCGGTCAGCTCGGCGGACAGCTCAAGAGCCTGTGCTGGGGAATCCTGCACTTCTCCGGCATCGCGGGACTGCCGTACGCCGTCGGACTGGGGGTCGACGCCGTCGTCGAGCGCGACGCGCACCGGCTGCTGCTCGTCGGCGCGCTGCTCCTGCTGATCGGCGTGGCCATCTCGGTCGGCGACGCCATGCTGCACCGCACCGCCGTCACCAACTGGATCACCGCCGCCGCACGCGTGCAGCAGCTGCTCGCGCGCAAGACGGCCGAACTGGGCTCGGCCCTCACCCGCCGGGTCGCGGCGGGCGAGGTGGTCGCGGTGTCCACGGGCGACGTCGAGAAGATCGGCTGGTTCGTCGAGGCGGTCTCCCGCTTCCTCGCGGCCGCCTTCGCCGTCGTCCTCGTCTGCGTCGGCCTGCTGTTCTACGCACCCGAGCTGGGCGTGGTCGTGGCCATCGGCGTGCCGGTGATCGCCCTGGCGTCGCTGCCGCTGCTGCCGCGCGCCACCAAGCGCGCCGACATCCAGCGGGAGAAGGCGGGCAAGGCCACCGAGCTGGCCTCCGACACCGTGGCGGGGCTGCGCGTACTGCGCGGCATCGGCGGTGAGGAGCTGTTCCTCGGCCGGTACCGCGAGGCCTCTCAGGAAGTCCGCAAGGCCGCCGTGCGCAGTGCCCGGATGTGGGCGCTGATCTCCGCGATCCAGGTGCTGCTCCCGGGCGCGCTGCTGATCACGGTGGTCTGGTACGGCGCCACGCTCGTCGTGGACGGGCGCATCGCGGTGGGTGAACTCGTCGCGGCGTTCAGCGCGGTGGCGACGCTCCTCTACCCCTTGCGGCACTTCGAGGAGATCGCCATGTCCTACTCCTTCTCGCGCCCCTCCGCCCAGCGGGCCGCCCGGGTGCTGTCGCTGACCCGTACGGACGCCGCCGAGGGCGGAGCCCGGGCCGGGGCGGTGGAGGCACCGGCCGCCGGCGGGGACCTGTACGACCCGCGGACCGGGCTGCTGGCCCCCGCGGGCCGGTTCACCGCCGTCGTGTGCGGGGACCCGGACCTGGCGGGCCGGCTCGCCGAACGCCTCGGCGGCCACCCCATGGACGACGAGGGGAACGACGACACGGAAGGCGACGGCCCGTCGGTGCTCCTCGGCGGCGTCGCGCTGGACGAGCTCGCGCTGGACACCGCGCGCACGCTGGTCCTCGTACAGGACAAGGATCCGGTGCTGCTGTCCGGGACCCTGCGGGAGCTGTTCGACGTACCGGCCTCCGGCGCGGTCGACTCCGGCGCGGCCCTGGCGGCCGCCCAGTGCGGGGACGTGCTGGACGCGCTGCTGCAGTCGGCACCGGACGGCGTCGACGATCCGATGGACGCGCGGATCACCGAGCGCGGCCGTTCGCTGTCCGGCGGGCAGCGTCAGCGTCTCGCGCTGGCGCGGTCCCTGGTCACCGACCCGGAGGTGCTGGTGCTGGACGAGCCGACCTCCGCGGTCGACTCGCACACCGAGGCGCGGATCGCGGACGGGGTCGCGACCCTGCGCGCCGGCCGCACCACGGTGGTGCTGGCGTCCTCGCCGCTGCTGCTGGACCGCGCGGACCGGGTCGTGCTCATCGACGGGGGCACGGTGGCGGCGGTCGGCACGCACCGCGAACTGCTGCACCTCGAGCCGCTGTACCGGGCCGTGGTCACCCGCGAGACGGACGAGGAGCAGCAGCAGCCCCTCGCCGGGCTGGAACTGACCGAGCTGGAAGAAGCACTCACAGAGATCGAGGAATCCGCATGATCGGCTTGGCGCCGCCGGAGTACGATCCGGCGGCCCCCCAGTCGGCCGCGACCCTGCCCGTGGGCGGTTCGGCGACCGTACGGGGCTATGTGCGCGGCCTGTTCCGGCGCCACCGGCGGGCCTTCGTGCTGCTGGTGACGGTCAACGCGGTCGCGGTGATCGCCTCCATGGTCGGCCCGTACCTGCTGGGCCGGGTCGTGGACGATCTCGCACAGGGGGCGCGCGAGCTCCATCTGGGGCGCGTGGCGCTGCTGTTCGCGCTGGCGCTCGCCGTGCAGACGTTCTTCGTCCGGCTGGTCCGGCTGCGCGGGGCGATGCTGGGCGAGGAGATGCTGGCCGACCTGCGCGAGGACTTCCTCGTACGGTCGGTGGGGCTGCCGCCCGGCGTGCTGGAGCGGGCCGGTACCGGTGACCTGCTGTCGCGGATCACCACCGACATCGACCGGCTGGCGAACGCGATGCGCGAGGCCGTCCCGCAGCTTGCCATCGGCGTGGTGTGGGCCGGACTGCTGTTCGGCGCGCTCGCGGTGACCGCGCCGCCGCTGGCGCTGGCCGCGCTGGTGGCGCTGCCGGTGCTGGTGATCGGCTGCCGCTGGTACTTCCGGCGCGCGCCGTCGGCGTACCGCTCGGAATCGGCCGGTTACGCGGCCGTCGCGGCCGTGCTCACCGAGACGGTGGACGCGGGCCGCACGGTCGAGGCGCACCGGCTCGGACCGGACCGGATCGCGCTGTCGGAGCGGCGGATCTCGCAGTGGGTCGCGTGGGAGCGGTACACGCTCTTCCTGCGGACGGTGCTCTTCCCCGTCATCAACGTCACCTTCGTGACGATCCTCGGCTCGGTGCTGATGATCGGCGGCTACTGCGTGCTGCAGGGCTGGATGTCGGTGGGGCAGCTCACCACGGGCGCGCTGCTGGCGCAGATGCTCGTCGATCCGATCGGCCTGATCCTGCGCTGGTACGACGAACTGCAGGTCGCGCAGGTCTCCCTGGGCCGACTGGTCGGCGTACGGGAGATCGAGCCGGACGCCGGGGACGCGACGGTGACTCCCGAGGGCCGGGACGTCCGGGCCGAGGAGGTCCATTTCGGCTACCGGGAGGGCGTGGACGTCCTGCACCAGGTGTCGATGTCCGTACCGCCGGGCACCCGGATGGCGCTCGTCGGGCCCTCGGGCGCCGGCAAGTCCACCCTGGGACGGCTGCTGGCGGGCATCTACGCGCCCCGGACCGGCGAGGTCACCCTCGGCGGGGCGCGGCTGTCGGAAATGCCCGCGGAGCGGGTGCGCGAGCACGTGGCGCTGGTCAACCAGGAGCACCACGTGTTCGTGGGCTCGCTGCGGGACAACCTCCGCCTCGCGCGGGCGGGCGCCGGGGACGCCGAACTGTGGGCGGCGCTGGGCGCGGTCGACGCGGACGGCTGGGCCCGGGCCATGGAGGCCGGCCTGGACACCGAGGTGGGCTCCGGCGGTACGACGCTGACCCCGGCGCAGGCGCAGCAGATCGCGCTCGCCCGGCTGGTGCTGGCGGACCCGCACACGCTGGTGCTGGACGAGGCCACCTCGCTGCTGGACCCGCGTGCGGCGCGGCACCTGGAGCGTTCGCTCGCCCGGGTGCTGGACGGGCGCACGGTCATCGCGATCGCCCACCGGCTGCACACCGCGCACGACGCGGACGTGATCGCGGTGGTCGAGGCCGGGCGGATCAGCGAACTCGGCTCGCACGACGAGCTGGTCGCCGCCGACGGGGCGTACGCGGCGCTGTGGCGGTCCTGGCACGGGTGACCGGGGCGGGCGGCCGGGCGTCCGTCCGGCCCGTCACGGGCCGGACGGCTCGTGGTGACCGGACGGCTCGTCGGGGCCGGACGGCTCTTGGGGGCCGGTCCGCCACCGGACGTCCTGGAGGCGGCCGGTCACCACGAGGTTGCCGTCCGGGGTGCGCCGCGCGACGTCACCGGTGCGCAAGTAGCCGTCTGCGGTGAAGGAGCGCGCGTTGCGGCCGTGCGCGCGGTAGTAGCCCCGCGGGGTGGAGGGGCCCCGGGCGAGGAGTTCGCCGGGCTCGCCGTCGGGCACGTCCTTGCCGTCGGCGTCGACGAGGCGGATCTCGTCGTCGGGCGAGAGCGGGCGGCCCTGCGTGGCGAGCACGGTCTCGTCCGGATCGTCGGGCCGGGTGAGGACGAGCGGCCCCTCGGCCTTGCCGAAGACCTGCTGGAGGCGACAGCCCAGTGCGGGGCCCAGCCGTTCGGCGGTGGCCCGGTCCAAGGGGCCGTCGACGATCTGCACGAGGCGCAGACTGCTCACGTCGGCCGCGGCCGTGGGCAGCGCGTCGAGCCAGAGCCGGGCGACGGCGGGCGCCAGCGAGGTGAGGGTGACCCGCTCCCGCCCGATGAGCGGAAGGCTTTCCGCCGGTCCCTGGTCCTCGGCCAGCACGACGGTGCCGCCGACGGAGAGGGTGCCGACGATGCCGGGGCTGCCGAAGGCGAAGTGGGACGCGGCGGGCAGCGCGGCGAGGTACACGTCGTCCTCGGTGAGCGACACCAGTTCGGCGGCGGCCCGCACCTGGTACGCGTAGTCGTTGTGGGTGCGCGCGATGATCTCCGGCTCCTCGGCGGTACCGCCGGAGAGCAGGAACAGCGCCACCTGGTCGGCGCTCTGCGCGAGCGGCCGGTCGGGCGGGGAGTCCACGGAGGCCAGCGGGAAGTAGTGGCAGCCCGACGGGTCGGTGGTGAAGCCGCCGTACGGGGACGAGTCGCCCGGCGCCTCCAGGGGGAACACCCGCCGCAGGAAGGGCCCCCCGGCCGCGATGTCCGCGGCCATCGCCGTGTGGTCGAAGCCCTGGTAGGTCGAGGGGCCGACGTATCCGACGGCCTGGGTGACCCACGCGACGGAGCGCATTTCGGACGCGCGGCGCTCGACGGGGCACAGGACGGGGAACAGACCGGCGCGCATCAGCGCGAAGACGGAGACGACGAACTCGGGAACGTTCGGCAGCTGGACGAGGACCCGCTGTCCCGGGCGCAGACCGCGCAGCCGGAATCCGGCGGCCATGCGGTCCACGCGCCGGTTCAGGTGCGCGTAGGTGACGCGGGTGGCTCCGTGCACGAGGGCGGTCCGCGGCCCGTACTGCAGGGCCCAGTCGCGCAGCAGGTTGTCGAGCGTGTTGCCACGCCAGTGCCCGGCCGCCCAGTAGCGGTCGACGAACTCCTCGGGCCAGGGTGTGCAGCCGTCGAGCATCCGTGTCATGCGCTTCCTTCCCCCACCGACCTGACCCGGGCAACCCAATCCGTCAACGCGCCTGCGCACAATGCGCTTTCCTGACCATGGGCGCCGAATTCGATCAGCTGAAAGACCAAGGCGCAGCGCTGACCAGCAGGAACGGTCACGGGCTGGCGGGCCGGCGGGGTGGGGGGGGCCGGCGGGCTAGGAGCCGAGCAGCGGCAGGGCGGCGAAAGTGTGGTCCTGCCAGATCCGGCGGGAGGCCTCCTCCGGGTAGGCGGCGAGGTCCGGCCCGGTCCCGAAGAGCCGCACGGGGCGCTGTCCGGTGTCGTACGCGGGCCAGCCGGGGTCGCCGTCGGCGGCGAACGCCGTCCAGGCGGCCCGCATGCGCGCGGACAGTTCCTCCGCCTCCGGGAACGGGCTCTCGCCGATCAGTACCGCCGGCTGGCCGCGGTCCAGGTTGCCGAAGACCAGCGGCACGTCGAGGCCGTGGCAGGCACCGAGGGCGCCGCCCATGCCGGGGGCCGACCAGGTCAGCTCGTAGACGTGGGCCCGGCCGCCGGCGGCGGTCTGGGCCTGGGCGAGGTGGAGGGACGGCATGCGGAACAGCCAGTCGGAGCCGACGAGCTCGTACAGCGCGTCCGGGCCCGCGGCCGGGAAGGCCTCGCGGTAGCGGCGTGCGGCGTCCCGGCCCGGGCCGAAGACGTGCAGGGCGGTCTCCGCCTGCTCCGCGGTGACCTGGCCGAGCAGTCCGTCGAGGGCGGTGAGCAGCCGTGTCTCGTCGCGGGTGTGGCCGACGAGGAGCTCGATGCCCCGGCCGGCCCCGTCGGCCAGGGCCTGCCACGGCGTGACCGGCAGGGTTTTGTCTCCGACGACCGGCGAGAAGGGGACCGCCCGGTGTGCGACCGGGCCCCAGCGGTCGGCCCACTGGGCCATCTTGGCGCCCACCGCGTCGCCGGCGGCGGACAGCCGGGCGGGGTCCACCGCGGACAGGTCGGTGAGCGTGGGGCGCAGTCCCAGTTCGGCGGCGCAGGCGGCGGCGATGTCGGCGGCGAGCTCCGGCGAGAAGAAGGTGCCCTGCACGCTCTGTGCGACGGCACGGCGGAACAGGCCGGCCGCACGCGGCACGGCCAACAGGGCGGCGACCGATCCGGCGCCCGCCGACTGGCCGAAGACCGTGACGCGGCCCGGGTCACCGCCGAAGGCGCGGATGTTGTCGCGGACCCATTCCAGGGCGGCGACCTGGTCCAGCAGGCCCCGGTTGGCGGGCGCCCCCTCGATCTGCCCGAACCCCTCCAGGCCGACACGGTAGTTGAACGTCACCACGACGACACCGCCGTCACGCGCCAGGCGGCCCCCGTCGTACTCGGGAAGGCCCGACATGCCGATCGAGTACGCGCCGCCCTGGATCCACACCATCACGGGCAGACCCGCGCCCGGGCCCGGATCGGGCGACCACACGTTGACCGTGAGCCAGTCGTCGCCCGCCGCGTCCCGCGCCAGCGCGTCCATGCCGAAGTGGCCGCCCTGCGGGGGCGGGGGGCCGTACGACACGGCCGGCCGCACACCGTCCCATCCCCGTACGGGCTCCGGCGCGGCGAAGCGGAGCGGGCCGACCGGCGGCTCGGCGAAGGGGATGCCGCGGAAGACCGCCGCGCCCTCCTCGTGCGTGCCCCGCAGCGCGCCGCCCGCCACGCGGGCCTGCGGCCCGGACCGGGCGGCCTCGGACGCGACAACGGTCATCACAGCTCCCTCGATGGGCGACGCGGACGCTAGGGATCATCCCGTCGCCGCCCGGGGCGCGCCAGTGATTTAGGGGGCTGCCGACGCCGGCCGGAAGGCGGGTCCGGGTCGGGTGTGCACCACCGGCCGCGGAACCTGTTCGGGTGTACAGCGGGTGCCGGGCGTACTGGTCCGTGGTGAGGTGGATCAAGATCGCGGGACCTCCGGCACGGGTGGCCGGCTCACGTGGGAAGGAATCCGATGCCAGGTCTCATATCCGGCGGGCGATGGCGAGGGCGCGGTCGTTCGGCGCGAGGCGCCGCCGCGCTGGCCGCGTGCGTGTGCTTCGTGACCGCTGCAGCCGTGCCGCAGGCCGTTCGTGGCGGGGGGAGCGGCGAAAGCGGTGGAGCGGGGTTGAGGTGGGGGCCGTGCGAGGAGCCTGCCGAGCGGGGATACGAATGCGCGACGCTGCCGGTCCCGCTCGACTACGACCATCCGTCCGGGAAGACCGTCGATCTTGCGGTGATTCGGCGCAGAGCCACCAGCCCGTCCGAGAGAATCGGTTCGCTGTTCTTCAATCCCGGCGGACCCGGAGGACCCGGCACCGACGCCCTGCCGGCCTGGTACGACCGCTTCTTCCCTGCCGAGCTGCGCAAACGCTTCGACATCGTGAGCTGGGACCCGCGCGGCGTGGGCCGCAGCACGGCGGTGCGGTGTTTCGGCGACGCCGAGGAGGCGACGGCCTTCTGGGCGCGGCAGCCCGAGGGGTTCCCGGTGGGCGAGAAGGAGCGGAAGGCCTGGTTCGCCGGAAGGGCGGAGCTGGCCGAAGGCTGCAAGAAGCGTGCGGCGAACCTGCTGCCGTACGTCTCCACGTACTACAGCGCCCGCGACCTGGACCAGTTGCGCCGGGCCGTGGGCGACGAACAGCTGCACTACTGGGGCGTCTCCTACGGCACGTTCCTCGGCGCGGTCTACGCCAACACCTTCCCGGACAAGGTGGGGGGCCTCGTCCTGGACGGGAACGTCGACCCCCGCAACTACGTCGACGGCGCGATCAACGGGGACCCGCGACAGACCACGTCGTTGCGCATGGGGTCGGACCTGGGCTCGGCCGACACCTTGGGTCAGTTCCTCACGCTGTGCGGGAAGGCACCCGCATCCCGCTGCGCGTTCTCGGCGGGCACCCCCCAGGCGACCCGCGCGAAATACACGGACCTGATGCGGCGGCTGCGGGGCCGCTCAGTGGGCCGGTGGAGCTACGCACGGGCCGTCACGGAACTGCGGCAGGACCTGTACATCGTCCACCCTGGCTGGACGGACGCCGCGGAGATGCTGCAGGCACTGTGGCAGGAGCGCGAGCCCGAGGCAGCCGCGCCCCCTCCGGCAGGAAGGTACCCCGGAACCGAGCAGGAGGCCGCCGTGGTCTGCTCGGACAGTCCCAACCCGCGCGTGCTCGGCCGCTACCCCGAGCTGGAGGCGTTCAGCGCCGAACGCGCGGGCGACCTCGGCCGCCGCTGGGTCTGGGACTACGAGTGGTGCGCGCAGTGGCCGGCCACGGGTGCCAAGCGCTACACGGGACCGTTCGACCGGCCCACCGCCCACCCGATCCTCGTCGTCAACCCCCTCTACGACACGGCCACTTCGTATCAGGCGTCCCGGTCCATGACGAGCCGGCTGGCCGATGCCCGGCTGCTGACCCTGCGGGGCTACGGACACACGGCCCTGCTCAATCCCAGCACCTGCGTGAACGACTACGCCGTGCGCTACCTCACCACAGGTACCCTGCCGCCCGCCAAGGCCACCTGCCGACAGGACACCCCGCCCTTCGCCTCGGCCGGGGGCCACGTCACCGCCCGCCCCGCCGAGGGGTCCGGCCCGTAGGAAACGGCCTAGATGAATCCCAGGGCCGAGGCTCCGCCGAAGCCGCCCAGGAGGACGAAGACCGGCATGAGGACCTTGAGCTCCACCCAGCTGCCGGCGCGGAAGCGCATCATCTTCGGCGGGCCGATCGGGTACCAGCGCTTGCCGGCGATCGGGAGGGGCCACAGGACCGGGCAGCCGGAGACGGTCAGCGCGTCGCCGATGTCGTGGACCAGGGCGCCGAGCACGATCGGCAGTCCGAGCCACAGGTATTCCTGGCCCGGGCCGGTGAACAGCCAGTTCGCGCCGTTGCCGGGCTGGTCGAGGACCCCGGCCAGGATCCACGCGCTGGTCGCGCCGAGCAGCCAGACCAGGACGTCGCTGGACATCCGGGCCGCCCGCCAGAGCAGGCCTTCGACCGCCAGCACCAAGTGCACGAAGAGCAGCGCGAGCACGCCCCAGCGGTCGGCGGTGACGGCGAGCGCGGAGGCGCCGCCGCCGATCAGGACGGCCCAGAGCCACGTGTGCGTCAGCGTGCGGTGGCCGCCGGTGCGGCGGGCGTCCTTCTTGGAGCGGGTGGACTTGTAGACGGCGTAGGAGATCTTGTCGACCACCTCGCACAGCCCCTTGGAGAGGGGACCGAAGGCGCGCGAGATCGTCGCCGACTTGTGGTCGAGGTCGGGGGCCAGGGCCGCGCCGGCGCAGATGAGCGCGCCGACGACGAGGACCGGCCACGGCATGGGGTGTCCGGCTGCCGCGGTCGCCGCGCCCACCCCCAGCCAGGCTGCTGCCCCGGACAGTGAGTGCGCCGGACCCATCATGGTCGTTTCCCGCCCCGCTGGTGTTCTGGTCGGGCCCCCTCGACTGTTTCGTTCGGGCCTCATCGACGGCACAGCGTACCGTCGATGATCTTCCTCCCGTCCGCCGGTTCCCTGATCCGGGGGGAAGCCAGGCAAGATGGGGGGTGTGACCCTCATTGATCAGCTCCCGCCGAACGCCGACCCCGACGCCCTCTTCGAGGCTTTCTCCTCGTGGGCGGAGGATCAGGGCATCGCCCTGTACCCGGCTCAGGAGGAGGCGCTGATCGAGGTCGTCTCCGGGGCGAACGTGATCCTGTCCACCCCGACCGGCTCCGGCAAGAGCCTCGTCGCGGCCGGCGCGCACTTCACGGCCCTGGCCCAGGACAAGGTCACCTTCTACACCGCCCCGATCAAGGCCCTGGTGTCGGAGAAGTTCTTCGACCTGTGCAAGCTCTTCGGCACCGAGAACGTCGGCATGCTGACCGGCGACGCCTCCGTCAACGCGGACGCGCCGGTGATCTGCTGCACCGCCGAGGTGCTGGCCTCCATCGCCCTGCGGGACGGCAAGCACGCCGACATCGGCCAGGTCGTGATGGACGAGTTCCACTTCTATGCCGAGCCGGACCGCGGCTGGGCCTGGCAGATCCCGCTGCTGGAACTGCCGCAGGCCCAGTTCGTCCTGATGTCGGCGACCCTCGGCGACATGAAGCGGTTCGAGGAGGACCTGACCCGGCGCACCGGCCGGCCCACCTCCGTGGTCCGCTCCGCGACCCGGCCCGTCCCGCTGTCCTACGAGTACGTCACGACGCCGATCACCGACACGATCACCGAGCTGCTGGAGACCCGGCAGGCTCCCGTCTACATCGTGCACTTCACCCAGGCCCAGGCGGTCGAGCGGGCGCAGTCGCTCATGAGCATCAACATGTGCACCCGCGAGGAGAAGGACAAGATCCAGGACCTGATCGGCAACTTCCGCTTCACCACCAAGTTCGGCCAGAACCTCTCCCGCTACGTCCGGCACGGGATCGGCGTGCACCACGCCGGCATGCTGCCCAAGTACCGCCGCCTTGTGGAGAAGCTCGCCCAGGCCGGTCTGCTGAAGGTCATCTGCGGTACGGACACCCTCGGGGTCGGCGTCAACGTCCCGATCCGTACGGTGCTGTTCACCGCGCTCACCAAGTACGACGGCAACCGGGTGCGGACGCTGCGCGCCCGTGAGTTCCACCAGATCGCCGGTCGCGCCGGCCGGGCCGGCTTCGACACGGCGGGCTACGTGGTCGCGCAGGCGCCCGAGCACGTCATCGAGAACGAGAAGGCCCTCGCGAAGGCGGGCGACGACCCGAAGAAGCGCCGCAAGGTGGTGCGCAAGAAGGCACCGGAGGGCTTCGTCGCCTGGTCGGACACCACCTTCGAGAAGCTCATCGCCGCCGCCCCGGAGCCGCTGACCTCGCGCTTCAAGGTCACCAATATCATGCTGCTGTCGGTCATCGCCCGGCCGGGCGACGCCTTCAAGGCGATGCGGCACCTCCTCGAGGACAACCACGAACCCCGCAAGGCCCAGATCCGGCACATCCGCCGGGCCATCGCGATCTACCGCTCGCTCCTGGACGGCGGTGTCGTCGAGAAGCTCGACACCCCGGACGCCGAGGGCCGCACCATCCGGCTCACCGTCGATCTCCAGCAGGACTTCGCGCTCAACCAGCCGCTGTCCACCTTCGCGCTGGCCTCCTTCGACCTGCTGGACCCGGAGTCCCCCTCCTACGCACTGGACATGGTGTCCGTGGTGGAGTCCACGCTGGACGACCCGCGCCAGATCCTGGCCGCGCAGCAGAACAAGGAACGCGGCATCCAGGTCGGCCAGATGAAGGCCGACGGCATCGAGTACGAGGAGCGGATGGAGCGGCTCCAGGACGTCACCTATCCCAAGCCGCTCGAAGAGCTGCTCCTCCACGCCTACGACGTGTACGCCAAGAGCCACCCGTGGGTGCGCGACCACCCCGTCTCCCCGAAGTCGATCATCCGCGACATGTACGAACGCGCGATGACCTTCACCGAGTTCACCTCCTTCTACGAGCTGGCCCGTACCGAGGGCATCGTGCTGCGCTACCTGGCGAGCGCGTTCAAGGCGCTCGACCACACCATCCCCGACGACCTCAAGTCCGAGGACCTCCAGGACCTCATCGAATGGCTCGGCGAACTGGTCCGCCAGGTCGACTCCAGCCTGCTCGACGAGTGGGAGCAGCTGGCGAACCCGGAGGTGGAGACGGCGGAGCAGGCCCAGGAGAAGGCCGACCAGGTCAAGCCGGTCACCGCGAACGCACGCGCCTTCCGCGTCCTGGTCCGCAACGCGATGTTCCGCCGGGTGGAGCTGGCCGCCCTCGACCACGTCAACGTGCTGGGCGAGCTGGACGCCGAATCCGGCTGGGACGCCGACGCCTGGGGCGAGGCCATGGACGGGTACTGGGACGAGTACGACGACCTGGGCACGGGCCCCGACGCGCGCGGCCCCAAGCTGCTGCAGATCGAGGAGGACGCGGCGCACGGCCTGTGGCGCGTCCGCCAGACCTTCGCCGACCCCAACGGCGACCATGGCTGGGGCATCAGCGCCGAGGTCGACCTCGCGGCTTCCGACGAGGAGGGCCGGGCCGTCATCCGGGTCACCTCGGTCGGCGAGCTCGGCGCCCTCTGACCCGCTCCCGCATTTCGCCGGCCCGTCCGGACCCCCGCCCGGAACCGACAGTGGAGATCCTCTGATGACGAACCCCGCCGAGAGACTGGTCGATCTGCTCGATCTGGAGCAGATCGAGGTCAACATCTTCCGCGGCGCCAGCCCCCAGGAGTCCCTCCAGCGCGTCTTCGGCGGCCAGGTCGCCGGCCAGGCGCTGGTGGCGGCGGGCCGCACCGTCGAGAGCGACCGCCCGGTCCACTCGCTGCACGCGTACTTCCTGCGCCCCGGCATCCCCGGGGTGCCGATCGTGTACCAGGTGGAACGGGTGCGCGACGGGCGGTCCTTCACCACGCGCCGGGTCACCGCGGTCCAGCAGGGCAAGACGATCTTCAATCTCACCGCCTCCTTCCATCATCCGGAGGAGGGCGGCATCGAGCACCAGCTGCCTCCTCACCACTACCCCCACCCGGACACGCTCCCGAAGGTCGCGGACGAGATCCGCGAGCACCTCGGGGCGCTGCCGGAGGCACTGGAGCGGATGGCCCGCCGCCAGCCCTTCGACATCCGGTACGTGAACCGGCTCCGCTGGACTCCGGAGGAGCTCAAGGGCGCCGACCCCCGCAGCGCGGTGTGGATGCGCGCGGTCGGCCCGCTGGGCGACGGCCCGCTCGTGCACACCTGCGCCCTCACCTACGCCAGTGACATGACCCTCCTCGATGCCGTGCGCATCCCCGTGGAACCCCTGTGGGGGATGCGCGGTTTCGACATGGCCTCGCTCGACCACGCCATGTGGTTCCACCGGCCGTTCCGGGCGGACGAGTGGTTCCTGTACGACCAGGAGTCGCCCATCGCGCACGGCGGCCGCGGTCTCGCCCGGGGCCGCATCTACGACGTGGAGGGCAGGCTGCTGGTCTCCGTGGTCCAGGAGGGCCTCTTCCGTCCGTACCCCGCCAAGCCGGCCGATCAGGCCCGGCCGTCCGAGCCCGCCCCGAAGAACTGAGCACGCCCATGCCCACCCCCGCCGTCCCCTGCCCCTGCGGGCTGCCCGCCGCGTACCCGGAGTGCTGCGGCCGCTTCCACTCGGGTGCCCGGCAGGCACCCACGGCCGAGCGGCTGATGCGCTCGCGGTTCAGCGCCTTCGCCGTCGGCGACACCGCCTACCTGCTGCGCTCCTGGCACCCCTCGACCCGTCCCGCCCATCTCGACCTGGACCCCGGGCAGCGCTGGGAGCGGCTGGAGATCCTCGCCACCGAGCGCGGCGGGATGTTCGAGACGGAGGGCTCGGTGGAGTTCCGCGCCCACTACCGCGAGGGCCGGCACACCGGCTCGCTGCACGAGCACAGCAGCTTCTCGCGCGAGGCCGGGGCCTGGGTCTACGTCGGCCCGCTCTCCCCCGTCGACTTCGACTGACCCCGCGCCCCCGTCAGCGCGAAGTCCAGGCTGGTGCGGTACCAGTGGACCTCCTCCGGCGGCCCGGCCTTCAGCAGCGGCAGGGCCACCGCCGCGGACGCCGGCACCTGCGGATGTCCGTAGGGCGGGGGCGGTGCGAGCGCGGCCAGGACGATCCGCTCCCCCGGGTCGGGCACGGCAGCCCGCAGCTCCTCCTCCGGAAGTACGGAGGCCAGTACGGCGGCGCGCTCCCAGGGGTCGGCGGTGCGTCTCAGCAGCAGCCCGACGTGCCGCCCGCGCCACCTGCGCGGACGCAGGTCCGCCTTGGCCGCCATCAGCTCCCGGTCGGCCTCGGGCGCGGTCCCGCGGAGCATCCCGGGCTCACGCGCCGCGAACGTCCTCAGCTCTGCGGCCAGATAGAGCCACACCACGGCCCGGTACCGGTTGATCCGGTAGCCGACGGGGGTGAGGTGCCCGCAGCGCGCGAGGCGGGTGAACCGGCTCGGGCCGATCCCCAGCACCCCGGCCCCTGCCTCCGCGCCCGCCACGGCCTCCACCCGCTCGCGCAGTGCGTCCGCGCCGCCCGCGGCCGACCTGGCCCGCTCCAGCTCCGCCCGTGCGTAGCGCGCGGCCCCGCCCGCGGTCGGCCGCGCCGACCACACCATCCCCAGCTGGACGGCCCGGGCGAACTCGCCTCGGGTCAGACCCAATTCCCCCGCGGCCCGCAGGCCGCCCATCAGCGCTTCGGCGTCACCGCCGCCGCCTTCGGCAGCCGCGTCCCGCCCCGCGCGCTCGGTCACTTCGACGTCCCGCAGCGCGGTCCCCATCTGCATCATCACGGTCCTCCCCCACGAGCAGCGATTACTCTGTGTGAAGACCGTAACCCAGCGCGACGACACCCGCACCGCCTGTGGACAACTCCCCGGACCGCCCCCACGCCCCGCGTCAGCCGGAGCGGAGCGTCAGCCGCCGGTGATGCGCCGTTCCGCTACGCCCAGGTGCTCGCCCACCCGGTTGACCAGCAGCGTCATCTCGTACGCGACCTGGCCGATGTCCGCCTCCGCCGCGCTCAGCACGCACAGGCAGCTGCCCGCGCCCGCCGCCATGACGAAGAGGACCCCCTCGTCGTACTCGATCATCGTCTGGCGGACCTCGCCGGCCCTGAAGTGCCGCCCGGACCCCTTCGCGAGGCTCTGCAGACCGGCCGCGACCGCGGCCAGGTGCTCGGCGTCCTCCCGCGCCAGTCCCGCGCTCGCCCCCGTCACCAGGCCGTCATTGGACAGCACCACCGCATGCCGCACCTGCTGGACCCTGCGCGTCAGGTCGTCCAGCAGCCAGTCCAGTTGCTTGTCCAGTGCCATTCCCAGCCCCTCCCCGTCGACGTGGCCGACCCGACCGCGCCCCACCCCTCGTACTCGTGCCGCAAGCCTTCCCCACCAGTGCCTTTCGGGCAAGGAGGATGTCCCCATGGCGAAGAAGATGACTCAAGAGGAATGGCGGGCATTCGTCTCGCACTCCACCCGCACCGGAAAGCTGTCCACCGTCCGCGAGGACGGGAGCCCGCACATCGCTCCCATCTGGTTCGTACTCGACGGGGATTCCTTCGTGTTCAACACCGGCAAGGACACCGTCAAGGGCCGCAACCTGGCCCGTGACGGACGGGTCGCGCTCTGCGTGGACGACGACCAGCCGCCCTTCTCGTACGTCGTGCTCCAGGGCCGCGCCTCGATCAGCGGATACGCCGACGACGCCGACGCGTTGCTCACCTGGGCGACCCGCATCGGCGCCCGCTACATGGGCGCGGAGCGCGCCGAGTCCTTCGGCCGCCGCAACGCGGTCCCGGGCGAGCTCCTCGTCCGGGTGCCGATCGACAAGGTGATCGCGCTCGCCGACATCGCGGACTGACCGGGAGTGACCGGTCGGTGGAGCCGCGGGCCCGTTCACACGGAATCGGCCTGCGGCTCCACCGAGTCGAGCAGCCGGGCGGTGTGCACCCGCCCGGCGTACTCGACCAGCCGGATCAGCACTTCCTTCCCCGAGTCCTTGTCCCGCGCGTCACAGAGCACCACCGGCGTCCCCTGGTCCAGGTCCAGCGCCCGCGACACGTCGTGCGCCCCGTACCGCCGCGCGTCCGTGAAGCAGTTGACGGCCACCACGAAGGGGATGCGCCGGTGCTCGAAGTAGTCCACCGCCGGGAAGCAGTCCTCCAGCCGCCGCGTGTCGGCGAGCACCACCGCGCCGAGCGCACCCTGCGACAGCTCGTCCCACAGGAACCAGAACCGGTCCTGTCCCGGGGTGCCGAAGAGGTACAGCGACAGCCCGGACCGGATGGTGATCCGCCCGAAGTCCATGGCCACGGTCGTCGTCGTCTTCTGGGCCACGCCGCCCGTGTCGTCGACCAGTTCGCCGGCCTCGCTCAGCAGCTCCTCCGTCCGCAGCGGCCGGATCTCGCTCACCGCACCCACCAGCGTGGTCTTGCCGACGCCGAAGCCGCCCGCCACGAGGATCTTCAGCGCGAGCGAGGCCAGTTCGGGGTCCTCCCCGGGGTCGGGATCCAGGTCCACGTCGACATCGATGTCGACATCGATGTCCGGGCCCGGTGCGGCAGGTCCGTTGTCATGCTGTCCCATCAAAGCGCTCGCAATCCCTCGATGACTTCACGCAGAATCCGCTCGTCCGGCAGCTGCGCGGGCGGCACCGGCCGGCTCACCTTGACGTGCCCGCCCTCCAGCAGGTCCCCGAGGAGGACCCGCACCACCCCCACGGGCAGGTCGGCGTCAGCGGCGAGCTCCGCCACCGACTGGGTCTCGGACCGGCAGAGTCCGAGCAACGCCCGGTGTTCGGGGCCGAGCAACGACTCGGCCGCCTCGTCCGTGCCCTCCGGGTCCACCACGACCAGGGCGATCAGGTCGAAGCGCACCCCGTGGGGTCCCGGTTTCGTACGCCCGCCCGTCATGGCGTACGGGCGGACGAGCGGGCCCGCGTCGGCGTCGTACCACTGGCCGTTCATGCCCCGGACCGCCGCCCTCAGCCGGCGGCCGGCGGCCGCGCCGCGAACCGGGGAGGCGTGTAGAGGTGCTCCCCGACCCGCTTCACCAGCCGGGCCATCTCGTAGGCGATGAGGCCGATGTCGGCACTGGCCGCGCTGAGCACGGCGAGGCAGGAGCCGTCTCCGGCGGCCGCGACGAAGAGGAAGCCCTCGTCCATCTCGACCATCGTCTGGCGCACGCCCCCGGCGTGGAAGTGCCGGCCCGCGCCCTTGGCCAGGCTGTGGAAGCCGGAGGCCACCGCGGCCAGGTGCTCGGCGTCCTCCCGGCTGAGCGCGCTGGAGGCGCCGACCGCCAGCCCGTCGTTGGAGAGGACCACGGCGTGCCGGACCTCTCGGACCCGACGCACCATCTCGTCCAGCAGCCAGTCCAGTTCACCGGACCTGCGTACGCCGTCGAGGTCGATCCGCTGGTGTTCGATCATCACCGTTCTCCTTCGCTGCCTGCGTGGGGGGAGTTGTCCTGGGCGCCGCGGACCCAGCCGGCCCGGTAGGCCGCCATCCGGTCCCGGGCCTGTTCCGGGCTGCGGCCCGGCGGGTCCTCGGGGAGGCGGACCCCGGCCGGGGCCTTCGGGGCGGGGGCTTCACGGAGTTGCGGGACGAGGCTGGCCTGGCGGACCCGCCGCGGCAGCTCCGTCACCGAGGCCGAAGGGGCCGACCGGGCGGACGGGCCCGCCGGGCCCGAGCGGGCCGCGGCCGCGCCGGCGGAAGCGGCGGAGGGGGGCGGCCCGGCGTGGGTACGTGCTGCCCCGCCGCCCGCAGCGCGCGGCCGCAGCGGTGCCACCGGAGCCGGGCGCGGCTCCTCGGGTGCGGGGGTCCGCTCCGGAGCCGGGATGCCGCGCGGGTCCTGCCGTACCGCCGAGCCGCGCGCGTCCTGCCGTACGACGGTCATGGCGGGCGGCGCCTCCGCATGCGCCGGCGCCTCCGCATGCGGCGCTGCCCCGGCCGACCGCTCGTGACCGGGGCGGGGAGCGGAGGCGGCGGGGGCGGGTACGGAGCCGGGGGCGCCGACCGTGAGGGCGCCCTGGAGCACCGAGTTCGGCAGCAGCACCACCGCGGTGGTGCCGCCGTAGGGCGACGTCCGCAGGTGCACCTTCACTCCGTGGCGGGCGGCGAGGCGGCTGACCACGAAGAGCCCGAGCCGGTCGCTGTCGAAGAGGTCGAGCGCCTCGGACTGCTCGATGCGCCGGTTGGCGTCGGCGAGGGATTCGCGGCCCATGCCGAGCCCGCGGTCCTCGACCTCCAGGACGTAGCCGGCGCCGACGGGTTCGCCGCTGACCCTGACCTTGGTGTGCGGAGGGGAGAACTGCGCGGCGTTCTCGATGAGTTCGGCGAGCAGGTGGGTGAGGTCGGCGACGGCGCCCCCGACCACGGCGGCCTCGGCGAGCTGGCGGACCTCGATGCGCGGGTACTCCTCGATCTCGGAGACCGCGGCCCGTACGACGTTCGTGAGGGGGACGGGCATCCGCCAGGCGCGGCCCGGCGCCGCACCCGACAGGATGATCAGACTTTCCGCGTGCCGGCGCATCCGGGTGGTGAGGTGGTCGAGGCGGAAGAGGTCGCCGAGCTCGTTCGGGTCGTCGGCGCGGCGTTCCATCGAGTCGAGCAGGGTGAGCTGCTTGTGCACGAGGACCTGGCTGCGGCGGGCGAGGTTGACGAAGACGCCGGAGACCCCGCTGGCCAGCTCCGCCCGCTCGACGGCGGCGCTGAGCGCGGCCCGGTGGACGGTGCCGAGCGCCTCGCCGACCTGGGTGATCTCGTCGTCGGCGGGCGGCCCGGGCGGGGTCTCGGCGGTGACGTCGATCTCCTCGCCGGCGCGCAGCCGTTCCATCGCCTGCGGGAGTTTGCGGTGGGCGATCTCCAGGGCGGTGTTGCGCAGGGAGACGAGTTCCACGACCAGTGCGCGGCCGATCCGCACGGAGATGACGAGCGAGGCGGCGACGGCCGCGAGGCCCAGCAGTACGGCGGCGCCGGCCGGGCTGAGTCCGCCTTCGGCGAGCGGGTCGGCGCGGTCGGCGGCCGCGGCGTGCGCGGTCTCCTCGATCTCCCGCATCGAGGCGCCGATGCCGGTGTGGGCGGCCTCCCAGCCGGCGGGCGCCCCCCGGCTGTCCTTGGAGGTGCCGGCGGCCAGGGCGCGGTCCTCGGCGCCGGTGAGGTCGGCGTAGGCGGCGCTCTTGGCCACGG
This sequence comes from Streptomyces sp. NPDC005533, assembly GCF_042871845.1. Lineage (NCBI taxonomy): Bacteria > Bacillati > Actinomycetota > Actinomycetes > Kitasatosporales > Streptomycetaceae > Streptomyces > Streptomyces sp. NPDC005533. The sequence goes on from NZ_JBIAJH010000005.1 coordinate 168,476, forward strand.
ACTCCCATGCGGCCTGCTGGGCGGCGGGGAGGTCGCGGGCCGCGGAGTCGGTGAGGGCTCGGCGGGTCTCGATGGCGCCGGTCAGCAGCCGAAGCGTTTCGGCGCTGCGCGGGCCCGGTACGGCGAGCAGGGCGTCCTCCCGCGACAGGAGTTCTCCGGCGCGGGCGAATTCGAGCAGGACCCGGGCGTCCGGGCCGAGTTCGGCGTCCTGGCCGCCGGTGAGTGCGCCGCCCACGGCGAAGGCGGAGTCGACCACGCGGGTGTAGATCTCGTACGCCGCCTCGGGGGTGGCTCGGCGGTCGGTGATGTCCTTGCGGGCCGATCCCAGGGCCTCGGCGGCGACCACGAACTCGCCCAGGCGGACCACGATGTCGGAGCGGTAGTCGCCGGAGTCGGCGACCGTGTGGCGGTCGCCGAGCCGCAGCCTTCGGACGGCGCTGTCGGTACGGCCGGCCTGCTGGTCGAGGGTGCCCGGGTCGGCGGCGGGGTCGGCGAGGAGGCGGACGGCGGCCCGCCGCTCGGCCTGGAGTTCGGTGACGGCGGCGGCGACGGGCGTGCGTATCTCCGCGTCGGCCTGGTGGATGCGGCTGAGGCGGGCGATGCCCTGGGCGGTGGTGACGGTGGCGAAGCCCCAGAGGGCGAGGAGCGAGACGACCGGGACCATCAGCAGGGAGACGATCTTCGCGCGGACGGTGGCGGGGCGCAGCCGTGGGCGGAACCCACCGGCGCGAGGGGCGGCCTGGGCACCCGGGAGGGGCTGGTGGTTCCGGTGCTCCGGCGTTTCCTCGGCCGGCGGTCCGGCGTGGGCCCGGCGGCCGCGTGCCGGGGGCGCGGGCAGCCGCGGCGCCGCTGCTTCCGGTTTTCTGCGGGGTGTTCGCATGGGCTCCTCGTTCCGGGCGGTGCCTACGGGTGCGGCGACGGTGGTTCGGTGCGGGTGAAGCGGCGGCGGGGCCTGCGGGCCGGTGCCCGCGGGCGTGCGCGGGGGCAGGAGAGCGGGAAGCCCGGCCCGTTCAGTGGGTGGTCACGGCGTGCTCCCCGAGATGCCGGGCGGCCGAAGCGGACGCGGCCCGTTCGTCGGCCGTCGGGGAGAGGGCGACGAAGGCGGCGGTGATGAAGAGGTAGGAGCCCAGGCCGACGGCGAGCGGGAAGATGAACTGCATGGCCGTGGCGCCGGGCAGGGCCGCGTCCGAGGGGCTGACGCCGACCGCGACGGCCATCATCCCGGTGTAGTGCATGCTGCTGACCGCGGCGCCCATGACGAGCGAGGCGACGGCGACGGCCACCGGTGACTTGATGTTGAGCGCGGCCCACAGGGCGGCGGTGGCCGCGATCACGGCGATGGCCACGGAGAGGGCCACGGTGAGCGGATCGTAGGAGACCTCGCCGTGCAGCCGCAGGGCCGCCATGCCCAGGTAGTGCATGCTGGCGACGCCCAGGCCGGTGGTGAGGCCGCCCAGGACGAGCGAACGGCCGCGGGCCTTGCCGTAGCCGACGGCGAAGACCCCGGCGCCGACGACCAGCACGGCGACGAGCAGGCTGAGGATGGTGAGCGGCACGTTGTAGTGGATCTCGGTGCCGTTGACCTCGAAGCCGAGCATCGCGACGAAGTGCATGGTCCAGATGCCGGTGCCGATGGCGGAGGCCGCGGTGAGGAGCCAGTTGCGGCGGGAGGCGCCCGTGGCGGCGAGCGCGCGGACGGTGCAGCGCAGCCCGAGGGCGGCGCCGATCGATGCCATCACGTATGACAGCACGGGTGTGAGCCACCCGTAGGCGGCGTGGTCCAGATGTCCCAGGTGTCCCATGGCCACCGGACGCTAGTCCGGGTGAGAGCGCGAACAGGGGGCGCATTTCGAAAGACGCTGTAACTGCTGGAATATGACAGAGCTACGTTCATCTTCGATCACACCACGTGCCACCTTGCGCACGGTCCGCAGGCACGCGGGCGCACGCCGGTGCGGGATCATGGGCGCATGAGCGAAGACCACACGCACGTGCAGGAGTTCTTCGGGGCGCGCGCCGCCGACTGGGACCGCAAGTTCCCCGGCGACGGGCCCGCGTTCACCACCGCCGTGGCCGAGTTCGGGCTGCGGCCCGGGGACCGCGTGCTCGACGCGGGCTGTGGCACCGGCCGGGCCCTGACCGCGCTGCGGGCCGCCGTGGGACCGGCCGGAACGGTCCTCGGCGCCGACCTCACCCCGCAGATGCTGGCCGCCGCGCAGCGGGCCGGGCGGGGCGCCGAGGGTGTCCTGCTGCTCGCCGACGTGGCCCGGCTGCCGCTGCGGGACGGGGTCCTGGACGCGGTGTTCGCCGCCGGGCTCATCGCCCACCTGCCCGACCCCGGGGCGAACCTGCGCGAGCTCGCCCGGGTGGTCCGCCCCGGCGGCCGGCTCGCCCTCTTTCACCCGATCGGGCGAGCCGCCCTCGCCGCGCGCCACGGTCGCGAGCTGACCCCGCAGGACATGCGGGCCGAGCACAACCTGGGCCCGTTGCTGGCGGGTTCGGGCTGGGAGATGACCTCGTACGCCGACGAGGACGACCGCTTCCTGGTGCTGGCCGTGCGCCACCCGTGACAGGCGTGCGTACGTCGCCTCCGCGCCCGGGACCTGCGGACGCCCCCGGGATCAGGTCGGAGGCTGTGCCTCCGCTCCGGCGGGCCGGCGGGGATGCGGAACGGGGCAGCCGCCCGAGCCCGGCACCGGGAACGTCCCGAGCTCACCGACGTCGTAGCCGTCGGGGTAGCCCTTGATCTCCGGGTTCTGGCGGGCGTAGTGCGGCTCCCGGCGCGGCGGCAGCAGCCGCACCGCGCGCCCGCGCAGCCGCAGGGCGCCGCGGACCAGCCGCCGGACCCGGGGGCGCGGCGCCTCGTACCGGAAGGCGCCCAGCAGCGGCTCGTCGAGGAGGGCGAGGCTCGCGCGGCGGACGGCGGGGGCGAGCGGGGCCGGGTACCACGAGGCCATCAGGTCCAGCGTGGAGTCGGCGACCTTGCGGGCCCCCTCGTCCCAGCCGAAGTGGGCCTCTTCGTAGGTGTTCAGGGCGTCCTCGAACTCCTCGTAGGAGTCCGGGATGTCCGTGATGCCCAGGTGGCGGCCGAGGGTGGCGTAGTAGTTCGCGCAGGCCCGGCGCTCGTGGTGGGTGAGGGGGCGCCAGCCGTAGGCGTCGAGCCAGCGCGCCGGGATCACCACGAAGGTGGACAGGACGTAGCGCATGTCCTCGTTGGAGATGTCGTAGCTGCGGTGCATCTGGTTGACGCGGCGGATCGCGGTGCGCGCGGTGTCGCTCTCGAAGCCGTGCTCGACGACCGCGTCGAGGAGCAGCGCCGTGTCGTCGTACCGCTTCTGGGTCCGGTCGGTGAACTCTGCGGTCTCGGCCAGCAGACCGCCGATGCTGGGCACGGCATATGTCCGGAAGAGGGCGAGTTCCAGGGCCCGGGTGAAGTCCCAGGGGAACTCGTAGGTGGCGGTGAGCCGGTAGATGGCGAGGAAGTCCTTGTCGGGGTCGAGACGGAGGATTTCCCTCAGCCGGTCGTAACGCTGCACCGGGTGTCCCTTTCTGTGGCGGGTTCCCAACTCTACGTGCAGGTAGCAGCCTTGGAAATCGACGCCCGCCAGCTCTCGACGCACGGGTTACCCGCTGGTTAAGGTGCGCCGACGAAAGAGCTACCAGGAGGCCAGGTGTCCGACGACGAGGGTGGCGGCTCCCTGTACGTGCTGACCGCCGTACTGCTGACGCCCGCGCAGTTCCCCAGCATCCTGGGCGACGACTTCCCCGAGGCCTGCTCCCTGCTGGGCGTGCCCCCGGGCGGGGACGGGTACGGGCTGGTGCTCGGCCAGGACGAGGAGGGCGCGCGCTGGACGGTCGTCGTGGACGACGTCTCGCTCGTGGCCACGGCCATCGCCTCCTGGGACTGCGGGATGGAGTACGACCTGTCCCCCGACGAGCGGTCGATCGTGGTCTCGCTGGCGGGCTGGCCGCTGGAGCTGTCGGTGGCGGCGGCCGGGATCCCCGAGCCGCACGATCCTGAGCAGGGTGCGGACGGCACGGGGCGGGTGCCGCTGGCGCCGCCCTCCGCCGAGGCCTGGGGGCCGGTGCAGCGCCGGATGGGCGCGGACCAGATCGCGCGGGAGTGGTCGGACTGGCGCGAGCGCGAGGCCACGGACGGCGGGGCGGCCGCCGCCGCGCACCCCGGGCTCGCCCGGGCACTGGAGGAGGCCCTGGAGTACACGCGGACCCCGCCGCCGCCGGGCCGGGTGCGGTCCTCCTTCGCCGGCGAGGGGGAGCGGACCCTGCGGGCGGACGGGCCGGGCTGGTCGCTGGTGGGGCGGACCGGCGGCGCGGCCTTCGTCCTGCTGGACGAGGAACCGAGCGAGGTGCTCGCGGTCCCCCGGGAGGGGGACCCCGGCCTGCCGGAGCTGCTGACGGCGCTGGACCGGGTCGCGGTCCGACCGTCCTGACACCGTTCGGGCGTCCACGTGGTGGGACCGGACGGGGTGGACGTCACCGGCCTCCGGCCCGAAGGGGTGCATGGACGAGTTCGGGCCACGGGGTGAACCGCGGCGGACGAAAGGGGGCGGCGGCCTTGATCCACGGCCCTTACCGGGCAGTTCGCCGACGCCGGGCGGCTCGGCGCCACCGCAGTAATGGACCATGACCGAAAAGATTCGGCCAGACAGGCCGAAAATCGCTCTGGATCCCCTCCCTCCGGAATGATCGAATCGGCCAGTCACGCGGCTCAAAGGGTGCGCACCTCACCCCTTCAGCCCATTCCACGACGGAGGCCGTTCTTGAATTCCATGTCGTACCTGGATCTGCACCGGGAAGTCGCGCAAGACATCGATGCGGAGATCGAAACCGCCCTGGAGCGGCTCGGCCCGCTGGCGGGCACCACACGGAACACGGTGGCCAAGCTCTTGGAGCAAAGGAAACTGAGACATCCCCTCTCGGTGCTGCCCCTGCTCACCCACGGCATCGAGACGGGAAATCCCGGGCCGGCCGTCCCGCTGTCCGCCGTGCACCTGCTGTGGTGGACCTCCGCCTGCTACCTCGACGACCTGGCCGACGCGGACGGCGCGTCGATCTGCGGCGAGCTCACCGAGAACGAGGCGCTCCTCGCCTCCGTCATCACCGGTAACGCGCTCCCCATTCAGATCGTCCTGGCCCAGGAACTCCCGGAGGAGGCGCGCAGCGCTCTGATAACGGAGATCCTGAACGGATGGATCATTGGCGTCGACGGCCAGATCGACGACATGTGCGGGGACATCTGCAGCGCCTCGCGCAAATCGGTGATCGAGACGTATCGCGGCAAATCCGGCGCACCTTTCGGAATGATCACGGCTATGGCCGCGATATTCTCGGGCGCATCCGCGGAGAAGGTGGAGCTGTGGCGTGAATTCGGCTATGTCTTCGGAATCCTGTGGCAGATTTTCAACGACCAGGAGGACATCCTGTCAGGTCGTGACGAGGACCTGCTCAACGGCACGGTGACGTACCTGCTCGCCTCCGTGCTCGAGGACGCCTCGCCCGCCACCCGCGAGCACATGCTGGGGCTGTGCTCCGCCGCCGGACGCTCGATTCCGGCCAGGGCGGAACTGGCGAGCCTCCTGCGGACGCCCGCCGCACTCGACCGCTACCGGGCGGAGATCGACGGCTTCCGCGCCGAGGCCCACCGCATCCTGGACGAACTGGGCGGCGACAGGACCTACTCGCAGGTGCTCCGGCACCTCGTGGACCACGCGTCGCAGATGCTGCTCGAAGCGGACCTCGCGCCGGCCACCGCGAGCGACGCCGCCTGATCCCGCCGCCCGGGCGGGCCACACCCGAACACCCGCCCCGCGGCCGCACCTGCCGGGCTCCGCAGCGCATCCGGAGCCCGGCCTCTTACCGGGGCGCCCGGGCGGGCCCGCGCGCCCCGAGCCGAGCGGTCCGTGCCGGCGTCAGCGGCCGATCTGCTTCCTGGACATACCGCGCAGACGACGGCGCTGGGAGGAGTCCAGCAGGAGGTAGGCCGCGGCCGGCACTCCGATCAGGACCAGCAGACCGGCCCAGAACCCCACGGTCCAGAACAACACGATGGCTGCCACGACTCCGGCAACCGCGACCTTTCCGCTCGTGGACATCTGCGGACACCTCCTTCTGCCGTCGACCACTACCCCCTCAACGCGCCGCCACGACAGCGCGTTCCCCGACACCCCGGCGGTCTTCGGAGTCGACCGGTTCACGGCCCCGCCCCCGCCGCCGGGCCTCCGCGGTGGGGTACTCTCGGCCGCCTCGCCCCCAGTAGTCAACTTTGAGGAATGCGTGCGCCCCTCCGAGATCTCCGGCTTCTTCCACCACTCCGCCCTCCACCACTCCGCGGTCTTCCTCCCCGGCGATCCGGCCCGCACCGGCCGGATCGCCCTCTGGTCGGTGGACGGTGAGTCCGCCGACGCCGCCCGCGTCGGGTCCGCGTCCGGCGGCGGGGGCGGTTCCGCGGGCGGTTCCGCGGGCGGTTCCGCGGGCGGTTCCGGGGCCGGGGCCGGGGCCGGCAGCGTCGAGGAACTCACCGTCCTCACGCCCGACCTGCGCCTGACCCCCGTCACCGCGCTCGTCCTGCCCGTGGCCGAAGCCCTGCCCCTGCTCACCCGCGCCCGGGCCGCCGCGGCGGCGGCGGACCCCCACACCGACGGCTCCGGCGCGGCGTTCTGGGGCGCCGCCGCGCTGCTCGCCCTGCGGTTCACCGCCCGCGGCCGGCTCCTGCCCGGGCTGAGCCCCGCCGGCCACGACGCCTGGCGGGTCGGCCCGTTGGAGGCGGCCGACCTCGACGAGGTCCGGGAACTGGCCGCCGCCATGCCGCCCGGCGCCCACTGCGTCCCGCTGGACCTGGACGGCCCGCCCCGGCTGCCCACCCCGGAGCCGCTGTTGCGTGCCTTCCTCGACGCCGTCGCCGACACCCTCCCCCGCTCCCCCGCCGCCGCCCTGGCCGCCGACGGACCCGCCTTCGCCGCCCGGCCCCCGCACCTCCACCCCGAGCTGCGCGACTGGGCCGCCGAGGTCGCCGCCGGCCATGACGCCGGAGTGCGGATCTCGCTGCGGATCGAGCTCGACCAGAGCCTCGGTCGAACCCCCGACGAAGCCCGCGACCAGGGCGGGGCCGACCGGGCCCCCGCCACCGGCGGACCCTCCTTCCGTGCCGTCCTCCAGATCCACGGCCTGGCCGACTCCGCCCTGGTCGCCGACGCCGCGGACGTGTGGGCCGGATCCGGAGCCGCCGCGACCGCCTTCCCGCCCGGCGCGCGGCTGGACGCGCTGCGCGCCCTGCGCCGCGCCGCCCGGCTGTGGCCCGCGCTGACCCCGCTGCTCGGCGCGGCCGTGCCGGACGCCGTCGAGCTCGCCGACGAGGAGGTCACGGAGCTGCTCGGCGAGGCCGCCGCCGCGCTGGCCGCCGAGGGGGTCCAGGTGCACTGGCCGCGCGGACTCGCCCGCGACCTGCGCACCCGGGCCGTCGTGGGCTCCCCCGACCCCGAGGGCTCCTACGCCCCCGCGGGTTCCCCTGACCACGCGGGTTCCCCCGACCCCGCGGGGCCCGGCCTCCCCTCCGGTCTGCTCTCCCCCGGCTCCCTGCTCTCCTTCAGCTGGCGCCACGCCCTCGGCGACCAGGGCGACCTCACCCGCGCCGAGCTGGACCACCTCGCCGAGTCGAAGCGGCCCCTGGTCCGGCTGCGCGACCAGTGGGTCCTGATCGACCCGGCCGAGGCCCGCCGGGCCCGCGCCCGCCAGGACCTCGACGTCGCGGCCGGGGACGCGCTGGCCGCCGTACTCACCGGGTCGGCGGAGATCGGGGGCAAGCGGGTCGACGTGGAGGCCACCGGTGCGCTGGAGCGGCTGCGTGCGCGGCTCACCGCCGACCCACCGGCCGACGACGACCTCGCCGCACCGCCCGAACTGCGGGCCACCCTGCGCGACTACCAGCTGCGCGGCCTGCGCTGGCTGGCCCGGATGACCTCACTCGGGCTCGGCGCCTGCCTCGCCGACGACATGGGCCTCGGCAAGACCGTCACCCTCATCGCGCTCCACCTGCATCGCAACCGGGAGGACCCCGCCACCGCCGGGCCCACCCTCGTGGTGTGCCCGGCCTCGCTGCTGGGCAACTGGCAGCGGGAGATCGAGAGGTTCGCGCCCGGCACCCCGGTGCGCCGCTTCCACGGTCCCGGCCGCAGCCTCACGGACCCGGCCGGTTCCGCCGACTCCGCCGACTCCGCCGGTTCCGGTGGGGGCTTCGTGCTCACCACCTACGGCACGATGCGCCTGGACGCGCCCGTCCTCGCCGCCACCGCCTGGGGCATGGTCGTCGCCGACGAGGCCCAACACGTCAAGAACCCGCACTCCTCCACGGCCAAGGCCCTGCGCACCCTCCCGGCGCGCGCCCGGGTGGCCCTGACCGGCACCCCCGTCGAGAACAACCTCTCCGAGTTGTGGGCCGTTCTCGACTGGACCATGCCCGGGCTCCTCGGCCGCCTCGGCACCTTCCGTTCCCGCTACGCCGAACCCGTCGAGAGCGGCCGTGACCCGCAGGCGGCCGCCCGACTGTCCGCGCTCGTACGGCCCTTCCTGCTCCGGCGCAAGAAGTCGGATCCCGGGATCGCGCCCGAGCTGCCGCCCAAGACCGAGACCGACCACAGCGTGTCCCTCAGCCGCGAACAGACCGCGCTCTACGAGGCCGTCGTACGCGAGACCCTCGCCGCGATCTCCGAGGCGGACGGAATGGAGCGGCGCGGCCTGGTGGTCAAACTGCTGACCTCCCTCAAACAGATCTGCAACCACCCCGCCCACTTCCTGGGCGAGCACGGTTCCGGGGAGCACCGGGACCGGCGAACCGCCGGCGCGGGCGCCCGCTCCGGCAAGCTGGAGCTCCTCGACGAACTCCTCGACACGATCCTGGCGGAGGGCGGCTCGGTCCTCGTCTTCACCCAGTACGTGGCGATGGCCAGGATCCTGGAGAAGCACCTCGCCACCCGCGGGATCGCCTCGCAGCTGCTGCACGGCGGGACGCCGGTGCCACGCCGGGAGGTGCTCGTCGACCGCTTCCAGGCGGGCGAGATCCCCGTCTTCCTGCTGTCCTTGAAGGCGGCGGGCACGGGCCTGAACCTCACCCGGGCCGGGCACGTCATCCACTTCGACCGCTGGTGGAACCCGGCGGTGGAGGAACAGGCCACCGACCGCGCCTACCGCCTCGGCCAGACCCAGCCCGTCCAGGTCCACCGGATCATCGCCGAAGGCACCGTCGAGGACCGCATCGCCCGGCTCCTGGAGCGCAAACGCGCGCTCGCCGACTCCGTCCTCGCGGGCGGCGAGGGCGCGCTGACCGAACTGACCGATGCCGAACTGGCCGAACTCGTGGCGCTCCGCGCGCCCCACGGGGAGTGAGCGATGAACACCCGCGACCGGCAAGGACGCCACGAGAAGACGTTCCCGGCGCTCCCGCCCGCCGCCGGCCGTGCCTTCGCCCGCACCTGGTGGGGCCACGCGTGGCTGCGCGCCCTGGAGGACAGCGCGCTCGACGGGCAGCAGGTCCGCGAGGGACGCCGGTACGCGCGCTCCGGCGCGGTGGGCGCGGTCTCGGTGCGCCCCGGCGGGCTCACCGCGGTGGTGCGCGACCGGGACGGTACGGCGCACCGCACGGACGTGCTGGTGCAGGAGTTCACCGAAGGACAGTGGGACCGGCTGCTGGGTCTGGCGGTCGCGGAGTCGGGGTACATCGCGGCGCTGCTGGACCGGGAGGTGCCGCCGGAGCTGGCCGAGGACGCGGCGGCCGCCGGGGTGGACCCGCTGCCCGGCATCGGGGACCTCGATCCGCGCTGCGACTGCGGCGAGTGGGACCACTGCCCGCACACGGCCGCGCTCTGCTACCAGGTGGCCCGGCTGCTGGACGAGGACCCGTTCGTGCTGCTGCTCCTGCGCGGGCGGGACGAGCGCGAGCTGGTGGACGAGCTGGCGGAGCGGAGCACGGCGGGCGCGGAGGCCGCGGCCGTGCCGGCCGCCGACGCGGGTGTGCCGGCGGCGCAGGCGTACGAGGCGCGGGGGCTGCTGCCGCCGCTCCCCCCGCCGGCCCGGCTGCCGGACGCGCCGGGGCAGCCGCCGACCCTGGACACCGAGGGCGGAGCCGAACCGGAACTCGACGTGGACGCGGTGGAGTTCCTGGCGCAGGCGGCCGCGGGTGAGGCGTACCGGCTGCTGGCGGAGGCGCTGGCTCCGGGCCACGCCGACCGCGTCGCGCCGGCACCGCTCACGGTCGCCGAAGACGCCGTACGCCTCACGGGCGAGGCCGATGACGTCCGGGTCCGCTCCCGCCTGGCCGCGGCTACCGGACGCAGCCGGGCCGACATGCGACTGGCCGTACTCGCCTGGGGCTTCGGTGCGGCCCCTGGCCTGGCGGCGTTGGAGGAGGACTGGACGCCGGACCGGACGACGCTGGCCCGCGCCCGGGCGGCCCTGGCCGCGGCCTGGGCGGACGAGGAGGCTCCGGTGTTCCGCCGGGTCCGCGCCCGCTGGACGGAGGCGGGTACCGGCCGTCAGCTCCGGCTGGGCCGCGAGGGGCGCTGGTGGCCGTACCGCCGCGAGGCGGACCGGTGGGTCCCGGCGGGCCCGTCGGCCCCGGACCCGGCCTCGGCGCTGGAGGCCCCCGCCGCCGGGTGAGGTTCCGTCGCGGACCGGCCGGTGTGGCGCGGAGGCGGTGGCCGACGTACGGCTTGCCGGGGCCCGGAGCCGGTACGACGATGGAGCGCTCCGGAGCGCTCCGGGTTCCGCGGCACGACGGGAGGGTGACATGGGCGATCCGTCGGTGGCGTTGCCGGGCGGGGCCGATCCGGCCGCGCGTACGCGCGAACTGCGGCGGGCCCATGCCGCGTTCACACGGGAGGGGCGGGTCGAGGCGCCGGTCCGGGCGGTCATCGCGCGGTCCTGGCGGCGGTGCGCGCGGGCCCGGCTCAGCCCGGAGTGCGCACCCCGGGTGGAGCTCGCGGAGGCGGAGCTGCGGTCGTACCGCGAGGAACATCCGTTGGCCCGGGCGATGCCGCTGTTCCGGGACCTCGTCGGGGCGTTCGCGGCGCACGGAGCGCATCTGCTGGCGGTGTGCGACGCGCGCGGCCGCCTGCTGTGGGTGGAGGGCGAGCCGGACACGCTGCGGCGCGCGGAGCAGCTCGGTTTCGTGCCGGGTGCACGCTGGGCGGAGAGGGCGATGGGCACCAACGCGCCGGGGACGGCAGTCGCGGTGGGCGAGCCGGTGCAGGTCTTCGGGGCCGAGCACTTCAGCCGCCGGGTGCACCCGTGGACCTGTGCGGCGGCCCCGGTACGGGATCCGCGGACGGGCAGGGTGCTGGGCGCGGTGGACATCACCGGCGGCGACGGCCTCGCCCACCCCCACTCCCTCGCCTTCGTGCAGGCGGTGGCCCGGGCGGCGGAGGCCCAGCTGACGCTGCTCGGCCCCGGGCCGCCGGCCGCCGGGGACAGTCTGACGGTCCTCGGCCGGGACGAGGCGCTGCTGGTCACGGGTGGGCGCAGGATCCGGCTCGGCCGGCGGCACAGCGAGATCATGGCCCTCCTCGCGCACCATCCCGAGGGCTTGTCGGGCGAGGAGCTGGCGATCGCCCTGTACGAGGACGAGTCGGTGTCACCGGTGACGTTGCGGGCCGAGATGTCCCGGCTGCGCGCCCTGCTCGGGCCCTCGGCGCCGCTCTCGCGCCCCTACCGGACGGCCGGTCCGCTGGCCGCCGATTTCACCGACCTGACCCGGCAGTTGGCGGCCGGAGCGGTCTCGGCGGCGCTCCACCCCTACCCGGGGCCGCTGCTGCCGGCCTCCACGGCGCCCGGCATCGTCCGGCTGCGCCGGCGGATCGAGGACCAGGCGCGGGCGGCCGTGATCGCCCGGGCCGATGCCGGGCTGCTGACCGACTGGGTGTGCAGCCCGTGGGGCGCGGACGACCCGGAGGCGTGGCGGGCGCTGGCGGCGGCGCTGCCGGCGGCGGACAGGTCGGCCGCGCTGGCCCGCGTACGCGCTCTGGACCACGAGCTCGGTGTGCGAGGGGAACGGGGGGACGGTGCGGCGGTGGCGGCGCGACGTCGTGGACGGCGTGCAACGTATCCGCAACCCGCCCGCTCCTAGCCTGCGTTCGAGCGCCGTCCGACGGTGGCCGGCGCCCGGCAAAGGGGAGGACACCATGGCCCGCTACGCTGCGCCCGGTACCGAGGGGTCGCTCATGTCGTACGCGTCCCGCTACGACCACTTCATCGGCGGCGAGTACGTCGAGCCCGCCCGCGGCCGGTACTTCGACAACCCCTCCCCCGTCAACGGGCAGCCCTTCACGGAGGTCGCGCGCGGCAGCGCCGAGGACGTGGAGCGGGCGCTCGACGCGGCGCACGCGGCCGCGCCCGCGTGGGGGCGGACCTCCATCACCGAGCGGTCGACGCTCCTGCTGCGGATCGCCGACCGGATGGAGCAGAACCTGGAGTCCCTGGCCCTCGCGGAGAGCTGGGAGAACGGCAAGCCGATCCGCGAGACGCTGGCCGCCGACATCCCCCTCGCGATCGACCAGTTCCGCTACTTCGCGGGGGCGCTGCGCGCGCAGGAGGGGGCGCTCAGCCAGATCGACGAGGACACGGTCGCCTACCACTTCCGCGAGCCGCTGGGCGTGGTCGGCCAGATCATCCCGTGGAACTTCCCGATCCTGATGGCGGTGTGGAAGCTGGCGCCGGCGCTGGCCGCCGGGAACACGGTGGTGCTGAAGCCCGCCGAGCAGACCCCGGCGTCGGTGCACTACTGGCTGGGCCTGGTGGCCGACCTGCTGCCGGCGGGCGTGGTGAACATCGTCAACGGCTTCGGCGAGGAGGCCGGCAAACCGCTCGCGTCCAGCCCGCGCGTGGCGAAGATCGCCTTCACCGGCGAGACCGCCACCGGGCGGCTGATCATGCAGTACGCGGCCGAGCACCTGAAGCCGGTCACCCTGGAACTCGGCGGCAAGAGCCCGAACCTCTTCTTCGACGACATCTGGTCGACGGACGACGACCTGCGCGACAAGGCCCTGGAGGGCTTCGCCATGTTCGCGCTCAACCAGGGCGAGGTGTGCACGAGCCCCTCGCGCGCGCTGATCGAGCGGGGCCAGTACGGGGACTTCCTCGACGCGGCCGTGGCCCGCACCGAACTGATCGTGCCGGGGCACCCGTTGGACACGGACACGATGATCGGCGCCCAGGCCTCCGAGGAGCAGCTGAAGAAGGTCCTGTCGTACGTGGAGATCGGGCAGCGGGAAGGCGCGAAGGTCCTCACCGGTGGCGCGCGCATCGACCACGGCGGCGACCTGGCCGGCGGCTACTACGTCCAGCCGACGATCTTCGAGGGCGACAACCGCATGCGGATCTTCCAGGAGGAGATCTTCGGCCCGGTGGTGTCGGTGACCTCCTTCCAGGACTTCGACGACGCCGTACGGATCGCCAACGACACGGCGTACGGCCTGGGGGCGGGCGTCTGGACCCGCGACATCAACACGGCGTACCGCGCCGGCCGCGCGATCCAGGCGGGCCGGGTCTGGACGAACTGCTACCACGCCTACCCGGCCCACGCTGCTTTCGGAGGGATGAAGCAGTCGGGCATCGGCCGGGAGACGCACAAGATGATGCTGGACCACTACCAGTCGACCAAGAACTTCCTGGTCAGCTACTCGCCGAAGAAGCTGGGTCTGTTCTGAGCCGTCGCACGACGTAGTCCGCGGCTGGTGCGGTGCCCCACCGGAGCGTGTCGGCCCGCCTAGGTGCTGCGCTGGTCGTGGGTGTCCTGGCGGAGCTGTTCGGTGTGCAGGGTGAGGGCGTCGATGCGTTCGGCGAGGTCGCCGGTCTCCGGCCGCAGGTAGGCCCGGGTCGCGGTCAGGGGGCGCACGAGGCGGGCGGCGTCGTTGTCGGCGAGCGCCAGGTTCAGCTCGCCGACCGCTTCCTCGGCGCTGGCGGGCAGGTCGGTGAGGGCGGTGATCTGACCGGCGAGACGGCGCAGGTCGGCCGCGTTGTCGCGGGCCCAGGCGGTGACGGTGCGGTCGGCGGCGCGGGTGTCGCGGGTGGCCTGGACTCGTTCTTCGCCGGTGGAGCCGGGGGTGCCGGGGCGCAGCCGCAGGTAGCGGCGTTCGGCTGCCTGGCGGCTGGCGACCCCGAGGGGGCCGGCGAGGTCGGCCCAGCTCGCGCCCTGCCCGCGGGCGGTTTCGATCAGCCCGCTCTCCCAGCCGGCGAGCTGTTCCCGGACCTCGCGCAGCATCAGCAGGGCCGCCAGGGCCGGGTGCGGGCCCGCGTCGGCAGCGGGTGGCTCCGCGGTGGTCGGCGTGGAGGCGGCGGACCGCTGCGCGTCCTTCACGCACTGGTTGATGGCTTCGAGCGCCGTGGCGGCGGCGAGGAAGGGGACCGGTCCGGCCGGCGTGGCGGCTTCGTTCATGGGACTCTCCGTGCTCTGTCATCCTCCAGATGACGACCTGCTTGTCATCGCTTCGATGACATGTTACAACGGATGCACGTTGAAGCGCATTGGCAGTTTCTGCCTGAACCAACTGGAGGTGTTTCGCGATGTTGATGCGCACCGACCCGTTCCGCGAGATGGACCGGATCGTCCAGCAGCTGTCGGGTACGTCCGGGACCTGGTCGAAGCCGTCGGTCATGCCGATGGACGCCTACCGCGAGGGCGACGAGTACGTGATCGCCTTCGACCTGCCCGGCGTGAGCACCGAGGCGATCGACATCGACGTCGAACGGAACATGCTGACCGTGAAGGCGGAGCGCCGCCCGGTCGCCAAGGCCGACTCCGTGAAGATGGAACTCTCCGAGCGGCCCCTGGGTGTCTTCTCCCGCCAGATCATGCTGGCCGACACCCTGGACACCGAACGCATCCAGGCCGACTACGACGCGGGTGTCCTGACCCTGCGCATCCCGATCGCCGAGCGCGCCAAGCCCCGCAAGGTCAGCATCAGCGCCGGATCCGGCCGCAAGCAGATCTCCGGCTGACCCCTCCCCCCTCAGCCGGTCGCGGAGGGCGGAAGAGTCGGCATCCCCCTCCGGCACCCGCCCTCCGCACCCTTCACCCCTTCACCGGAGGTGCCGTGATGTCGATCCGCAGGGAGTCGTTCCTGGCCCACGTCCGGGAACGCGGCGAGTACGCGACCACGGAGGAAGCCGACCGGGTTGCCCGCGTCGTCCTGGCCCTGCTCGGCGCACACCTGGTCGGCACGGTCCGGGCCGAACTCGCCGCCCGGCTCCCGGAGACGTACGCCCTGATCCTCCTCAACCCGCTGCAGGCCGCGGAGCCGCTCTCACCAGAGCGGTTCGTCCGTGCGACCGCCGCCTGGATCGAGGGCGCCACCGAGAAGACGGCCCTGTGGGACATCGGCGCCGTCCTGTCCACGGCCGCTGCCGCCGCGGGCGATGTCCTCACCCGCGAGGTCCTCCTCCAGCTCCCACCCGGCTACGACCTCCTCTTCGGCCACCCCCAGCCCATCTGACCACCGGCCCACGGCCGGACCCTCCGCACAGAAAGGCAACCGCAGCGATGTACGACCAGCCTCGACCGAACGCCTCCCGGACGGCCATGACGTTCGACCAGATGCTGGAACGCGTGCGCTACGAAGGCGCCTACCCCACCCGCGAACGTGCCGCGGAAGCCGTCCACCAGGTCCTCGCCGCCCTCGGCCGCCAGCTGACCGGCGACGAACGCGTCGACCTCGCGCAGTGCCTGCCGGTCGAGGCCGCCCTCGCCCTCACCGCCGCGGTGCCGGAGGGTGAGCCGCTCACGGGCTGGGGCTTCGTCAAGGACCTGGCCGCCCGTACCGGTGGCACCCCGGCGACAGCCCGCTGGGACACCGGCGCCGTGCTCGCCGCCGTCACCCGCCTCACCGGACCCGAGCTCCTCGCCCGCATCCTGCACCGGCTCCCCGAGGGCTACGCCCTCCTCTTCGGGCAGGCAGAACTGCGCCGCCCTGAGCATGCCGCCGCCTGACCGACCAGCCGACGCGTGACGGCGGCGGCGGTGCGCGGTGTCAGGCCGAGCACGACCGCGGGTACGTCCGTCAGGATGTCCAGCAACTGGCGTGCCGCCTCGCTCACGCGCTCCGGCGCGGGCCGCCGGGCCCGGTTCCGGGGCCGGTCCCCGTCGGCCTCGGCCAGGTCGTGCCGCCAGCAGAGCCGGCTCCTCGCACCGGAGCCCCGGCACCCGCACCGTGAGCTCCACCACCGGCGAACACGCCCCGCACACCGCACGCGAAACCCCGGATCCGCTCGCCTACGCGTTCACCAGACGGGCCTGGGTCGACGCCCCGCCCGCCCGCGTGTACGAACTGGTCGCCGACGTGTCCGCGATCAGCCGCTGGAGCCCCCACGCGACCCGCGCCGCATACGACCACAGCGCCGGCCCCCGGCCCGGCGCCTGGTTCAGCGGCCGCAACCGCAAGGACGGGAAGCAGTAAACCCCCCGCTCCCAAGTCGTACGCGCCGACCCGGCGATCGCGTTCGGCTTCGTCGTCGGTGGCGTCGAGGCCGACAGCGCGGAAGCCACCCTCACTTCCCTGGCGCAGTGGATCGCCGAGGACCACGAGCCGTCCACAGCGGTCCCCGACACCCACGCCTGACGACTCCGGACGTGAGAGGCCGGGGCCACCCTTCGGCAGCACGCCGCGCCCGCCGGCCGGGGAACACCTAGCATGCTGACTGTGCGACCCATTCTCCCGAAGATCGAGGGCGGCCGGCTCCAGGGCCTCCTCCAGTTCATCGAGGACGTCATCCACCTCGTCGTCGCGGCGCTCCTCGTACTGCTCGCCGGGATCCTGACCGTCGGGGTCGTCGACGACGTCATCACGTCGGTCCAGGGGCCGTACCGCGAGGAGACGGTCGTCCTCTCCGCCCTGGACAACAGCCTGGTGCTGTTCATCGTGGCCGAGCTGCTCCACACCGTCCGCCTCACCATCAGGAACCAGACCCTCGACGCGGAGCCGTTCCTCGTCGTCGGCCTGATCGCCAGCATCCGCAAGGTGCTCATCGTGACGGCCGAGGCGGAGAAGTCCTTCCGGTGGAACGTCGAGGGGATCGAACTGCTCATCCTGGCGGGTCTGATCCTCGTGATGGCGACAGCGGTGTACGTGTGGCGGCGCTCGACGCGGCCGGGAGACTACTTCCCGCTCCAGGAGGCGCAGCGCTCCCCGTCGCAGAAGCCGTCACCCGCCCCGGTGCGCGGGCCCTGATCCGGCACCTTCCGCGGCCACGGCCGCCCGCACCCGCCGCTCCTCGCGAGCGGAGCCGACGTCCCGTTCCAGGGGTGTGCGGCTCACGGCCGTCGCGAGGTCTTCCAGGGCCCGCTTCTGGAGTTCCGCCTCGCGCCGCACCACCGGGTTCCGGTCCCCGGCGCCGTCCCACGCCCGGAGCATCTCCTCCACGCGCCCCCAGTCCGGATTCCTGTGCTCGCGCACGTCGGTCGCCGCCTGCGCGGTGTCCGCCTCCAGGGCCTCGGCGAACCGCTCCGCCTCGGGCACGGAACGGCTGTCGGCCCGCGGGACATGGCTCTCCATGAGCATCGCCGCCCGGTCGAACCGCTGGAGCGCCTCCTGTGCCTCCTGCGCCTCGCGCGACGTCAGGCCTCTGGGGTGTACCGGCTCCTGCCTCGCCTGGTCGTAGGCCTCCTGCCAGGCGGCACGTGCCTCCCTGCTGGCCAGCAGGGCCCTGCGCGCGTCGGCGCGACGTTCCCGGGTCGGTTCGGCGTAGCTGCGGAGCACCGCGGCGGCGTAGCGGCCGTCGGCGGCGAGCCAGTCCGCGAGCCGGCCCGGCAGCCGGGAGGTCTCCCATGCGGGGTACACCACGTACGCCAGCATCGCCAGGGACCCGCCGAGCAGGGTGAGCACCACCCTCTCCTGGACCGTCTGCTCCCACGCCTGGCCGCCCATGCCGAGCAGGAAGACGACGTACGCGGCAGTGAAGCACTGGGAGTAGGCGTAGCCGGTTCGGATCAGCGTGTACGACACGGCCGCCGAGAGCACCGCCAGCGCGCCGAACACATGCGCGTCGGGGCCCAGGGCCCGCACGATCCCGGTGGCGAGCGCCACCCCCGCCAGGGTCCCGGCGAGCCGGCCCACCGCACGGGCGTACGTCCGGTGGAAGTCGGGCCGCATCACCATCACCGAGGCGATGGGCGCCCAATAGCCGTGGCCCACGGGGAGGCGGGAGGCGATGAGATAGCCCAGCGTGGCCACCGCCGCCAGCCGGACGGCGTGCCGGAAGACGGGCGAGTCCCGGCGGAGCTCACGGCGGACCGCCCGGACGACGACCGGGACCAGCCGGAACATGGTCGGGCGGACCAGGAACTGGCCGCTCGCGGGGCCGGACGGCGTAGGCGCCCTGCCGGGCGCGCCGCCGCTCCGGGCGATCTCCAACGCCTCGGCGAGCAGTTCCACGAGCCGTTCGGCGGCCTGCCGGGCGGGGCCCTCCAGCACCTCGTGTTCCTCGTCGACGCGCAGGACGTCCGCGCTCCCGGGCGGCACCTCGGCGGGAGTGCCGCAGCGGATCGAGCGGGCGGCCGCGTCCAGGACGTCCGCGGCCGTGGCGAGCAGCTCCCGTGCGCGGTCCCGCCCGGGTCCCTCCGCCGGGGCCCCGACGTCCGGGTCGGCGAGCGCGGCGACGACCGGCAGGATGCGCTCGGCGAGGCCACGGGGGCCGTGCAGGACCGGAGGACGGGTGCGGGCCTGTGACGGCGTCACGGCGGCCGCGTCCCGGGCCGTCATCAAGGGCTCCGGGTCGAACGGGGCGGCCGGGTCGTGCCGCAGCCGGCGGGCGTAGTCCGCCACGGCGGCCAGGGCATCGGCGAGGGCGTCCCGATGCGCCCCCCAACGGCGGATCGGGAACAGCAGGATCAGCAAGGCCTGCGCCACGCCTCCGAGCGCGATGACCGCGGCGTGTTCCAGGGCCCGCCCGACGCTCGTCGGCAGGGTGACGGTCACCAGCAGGCTGCCGACCGTCGTCGCCGCGACGATTCCGGCGGTCGACCCGAGGGACCACGCCATCCCCGCGGCGAAAGCCCATACGGCCAGCAGCGGGAGGAACGTCACGAGTCGCCCCGCCGCCAGGTAGCCCACGAAGGTGCTGAGCGCCAGACCCACGCCCGCGCCGAGCGCGATCACCTTGCGCGGACGCCAGGTGCGCTGGAAGGTGGCGGCGCCCGCGGAGTACGCACCGAGGGCGGCGGACGCGGCGTACGCGGGGGAAACCAGCCACAGCGCCGGCCCGACGACGATCGCCACCCCGGCCGCCGTGCGGAGTGCGAGCAGGGGCTCCAGCCGCGTCTCCTCGATCGTGAGCCCGGAGCGCACGACCTCCCCGAGGGTCCGCAGCCACCTCATGGCTGCGAGCCTAGCCGGAGCGCCCTGCCGGGGCGCGTCGGCCGCTCCGCCTCACTTGGAGGGCGGATCACCGCGGGCGTCCCGGAGCGTGTGACGGCGTTCCTGTTCGCGTTTGGAGTAGGCGGCCGCCCGGATCGCGTCGTCGCTCTCCAGGCCCGATCCCAGCGCGCCGCCCACGGTGGCGACCGAGGCGACGAACCAGGACAGCCTCACGTACTCCTCGGCGTGCAGGGGGGCCCGTGTCACGGAGGCGAACGCTTCGCCGTTGAGGATGAACAGCGCCCACACCCAGTTGATGACCATCAGGCCCGCGTAGCAGACGAGCACCCCGATGCCCACGGTCAGGACGGTCGAGGCGTTGTAGAGCCGCGCCCTCTGCCTCGCCTCCGGCGAGCTCTCCGCCGACCGGTGCCACAGCTCCGCGTCCACGATCAGCCAGCCGATCATGAGCGCGACGGATCCGACCATGGCGATCACGAGGCGCGGCACAGTCAGGGTCTCGGCCAGGGTCCATACGGTGGAGTTCACCGTGGCGGCCGCTCCCGTGGCGAGCGCGGCCGCCAGGGCTTTCGACAGGCCCGGCACCAGCCGCCACGGCCGGTTGGCGCGGACCATGCCGAAGAGCACCCGCAGGTACCCGCGCGGCCCGCTGACGACGTACCGGAGATCGGCGGTCTCCTCCTCACCGATGGGGCCCTGACGGATCGGCGCGAAGCGACTGACGAAGGGCCGCAGGGCGGGCGGACTTCGCGGAGGTCCCTCAGCCCCGGTGGTCTGCGGAGCCGCCAGGCCGAGCACGGCCTCTTCCACGACCCGTCGGGCCCTCGTCTGCAGGCGCAGGCCCCCCAGCGCGGGCAGGGACAGCAGCGCCAAGCCATGTTCGTGGCTCAGGTCCACGACGAGCCTGCGTCCGCCCGACTGCAGCGGAAGGTCGGTGAGGGCCACGACGACGTCCCAGTTCTCCGCTCTTCCACGGTCCATGATCCGCTGCATCAAGGTGGGCACGTCCTCCGCTTCCGCGGTGAAGGGCTCACTGATCACCTCGACCTCGAACCGTCGACCCGGGCCCGCCTTGTCGGCGAGCCGCGCGGGAAGCATCCGGGCCATGCGCCGCGCGATCTCCGTGGGCGCGTCCGGATCCGCCAAGAGGGCCACGACCGTCACGCCTTCGGGCGCCACACGCATGACCGGGCCCATCAGCTGCGGGACACGGGCCGACCCGTCACCGGCCGGGGACCCTCGGGTCCGGCGGTGCGGACGAGGTTGCCCGTCTTTCCCCGGTGCTCGTGTACGAGGCGGATCGCCATGGCACCCTCACCGGCCGCCGAGGCCACCCGTTTGACCGAGCCGCTCCTGACGTCGCCGACGGCGAAGACGCCGGGAAGGGTGGTCTCCAGGAGCAACGCCCCACGGCCGAGCGCGTCCCACCGGGTCTCGTCGGCCGCGGCCTGGGCGTCGGCGCCGGTGAGGACGAAGCCCTTCTCGTCCAGGGCCACCACGCCGCTGAGCCAATCGGTGCGGGGCCGGGCTCCGATGAACACGAACAGAGCCGCCGCTTGCAGCTCCCGGTGCTCGCCGCTCGCGTTGTCCTCCAAGACCAGCGACTCCAGCTTCTGCTCCCCGCCGACGCCCCTGACCTCGGTATGAAGCAGCACCTCGATCTTCGGATGCCGTTCCACCTGGTCCACCAGGTAGCGCGACATGTCCGCATTGAGGTCGTCACCCCGGACGAGGAGGTGGACCCGGGACGCGTGGTTGGCGAGGAACAGCGCCGCCTGCCCGGCGGAGTTGCCGCCGCCGACCACGGCCACCGGATCCGCCTGGCAGAGACTGGCCTCGTGGACGGTCGCCGCGTAGTAGACGCTGACGCCCTCCAGCCGGTCGATGCCGGGCACTTCCAGCCGGCGGTACCACACGCCCGAGGCGAGCACCACGGCGCCCGCCCGGGTGGTGGCCCCGTCGGTGAAGGTGACGACGTACTCGTCGTCCTGCGGGGTGAGCCCGCTGACCTGGGCCGGCACCATGAGTCGGGCACCGAACTTGTGGGCCTGGAGCACCGCGCGTTCCATGAGTTCGCCCCCGGAGATGCCGGAGGGGAAGCCGAGGTAGTTCTCGATGCGGGACGAGGTACCGGCCTGCCCTCCGGTGGCCACGGCCTCGACGGTGATCGTGGTGAGCCCGTCGGAGGCGCCGTACACGGCGGCGGCGAGTCCCGCGGGGCCCGCGCCGACCACCAGTACGTCGCATCGGTCGGCCTCCGGCGAGGGGGCGGGCATCCCGATGAGCCGGGCGAGTTCGGCGTTGCTCGGATTGCGCAGCACCCGCTCGCCCTTCCAGATGACCACCGGGGTGTCCTCGGGGCTGATGGCGAACCGACGCAGGAGCGCCTCCGCCTCCTTGTCCTGCTCCAAGTCCACCCAGCGGTGGGGAAGCCGGTTGCGCGCGGCGAACTCACGCAGCCGCAGCGTGTCCGGCGAATAACAGGAGCCCAGGATCCGGAAGCCGGCGCCGAGACCGATGAGCAGGTACCTGCGCCCCAGGTAGGCGCGGAGGATCAGGTCGCCGAGGACGGGGTCGCGGCCGACCAGGGCGCGCTGCCGCTCCACCGGTACGGCGAGGATCTCGCCCGCCTCGCGCACCACGGCGGTGTCGAACGCCGCCTCGCCCTCCAGCAGCGCGAGCTCGCCCAGGAACCTGCCGGGTCCGTGGACCGCCACCGTGCGCTCTTCGGGCCCGCCGTGGTCCTGGAGGACCTCGACGGTCCCGCTGAGGATCGCGAGGAACTCCCGGAACGGCTCGCCCTCGCGGTACAGGACCTCGCCCGCGGTGGTCGTGCGTCGCTCACCGTGCGCGGCCAGGTCCTCGAGCTGCGCCGGTGTCAGGCGGGGGAACGCCCCGTACAGGTCCGGTGTCTCGCGGACCGCGCCCTGCTCGTGCTCGGCCGCGCTCATCAGACCACGGCCTCGTCGACGTAGCACCAGCGCCAGTCCTCTCCGGGCTCGAAGGACTGCACGATCGGGTGACCGATGCTGCCGGCATGGCGCCTCGCGTGCTTGAGGGGCGAGGAGTCGCAGCAGCCGACGTGCCCGCAGGTGAGGCAGAGCCGCAGGTGCACCCACGGGGAACCCGCCTTCAGGCACTCCTCGCATCCTTGCGGGGTTAGCGGCGTCACCGGACGCACCATCGCCAGGTGCGGGTCGGGGGTCATGGCCATGAGAACTCTCCTTGCGTGGCGGAGGCCGATCGGACGCGGCCCGCGCCGGTCTCCTCGTCCGGCGGCGCGGCCGCGTCGGGGCCGGTGTCGTGGGCGTCCCGCGGTGGCCGGTCCATCGGGTTCAGCCTCCCGCAGCGGTCTGCCGGCCCTGCCGGCCCGCCATCGCCTGCTCGACCCAGGAGCGCAGGACGGGCGCGGGAGCCGCGCCGGCCTGCCGGGCGAGCGTCTCGCCCTGGTCGAGGACGAGCAGGGTCGGCACCGCCTGCACCTCGAACCGCGCGCTGAGCCGCGGGTTCTGGTCCACGTCGACCTTGACGAGCTTGATCCGTCCGGCCAGGTCGCGGGCGACCTGTTCGAGAGCGGGGCTGACCATGCGGCAGGGGCCGCACCAGGTGGCCCAGAGGTCGACGACGACGGGCTGGGTGGCGCGTTCGGCGACCTCGGCGAAGTCGTCGTCGCCCGCGTCGACGATCCAGGGCAGGGCCTGCTTGCAGTGGCCGCACCGGGGGCGTCCCTCGGCGGCCACCGGAATCCGGTTGCCGCGCCCGCAGTTCGGGCAGGTCACCGTCGTCGTCCGGGTGGTGTTCACGCCGCCCTCGCTTCCCGGGCGTCCTCCTGCTGGTCGTAGCCGACCTGCAGCTCTCCGTGTTCGGCGTCGACGCGGACCGTCGCGCCGTCCTGGACGTCTCCGCGCAGCAGGGCGCGCCCGACCAGTGTCTCGACCTCGTGGGAGATGTAACGCCGCAGCGGCCGCGCCCCGTACACCGGGTCGTAGCCCTGGTGTGCGATCAGCTCCAGAGCGGCCGGGGTGAGTTCGACGGCGATGCGGCGTTCGGCGAGCCGCCGGCGCAGCTCGTCGAACTGCAGCTCCACGATCCGCTCGATCTGCCGCTCGCCGAGCGGCTTGAACAGCACGATGTCGTCGACGCGGTTGAGGAACTCCGGCCGGAAGTGCCCGCGCAGCTCGCCCATCACCCGGGCCCTGGCGTCCGGCTTGATCTCCCCCTCTGCGGTGGCTCCGTCGAGGAGGTGTTCGGAGCCGATGTTGGACGTCATGATGATCACGGTGTTGCGGAAGTCGACCGTGCGGCCCTGGGCATCGGTGATGCGGCCGTCGTCGAGGACCTGCAGCAGGGTGTTGAAGACATCGGTGTGCGCCTTCTCGATCTCGTCGAACAGCACGACCGAGTACGGCTTGCGGCGCACGGCCTCGGTGAGCTGGCCGCCCTCCTCGTAGCCGACGTATCCGGGCGGTGCGCCCATGAGCCGGCTGACGGTGTGCCGCTCCTGGTACTCGCTCATGTCGAGGCGGACCATGTTCTCCTCGGAGTCGAACAGGGCCCGGGCGAGGGTCTTGGCCAGCTCGGTCTTGCCGACGCCGGTGGGACCGAGGAAGACGAACGAGCCGATGGGGCGGCGGGGGTCGCGGATGCCGGAGCGGGCGCGGATGATGGCGTC
Organism: Streptomyces sp. NPDC005533; assembly: GCF_042871845.1. Lineage (NCBI taxonomy): Bacteria > Bacillati > Actinomycetota > Actinomycetes > Kitasatosporales > Streptomycetaceae > Streptomyces > Streptomyces sp. NPDC005533. Next base: position 192,521 of record NZ_JBIAJH010000005.1, read on the forward strand.
GGCCACCAGCTTGACGGCCTCGTCCTGGCCGATGACGCGTTCGCGCAGGATCTCGTCGAGGCGCAGCAGCTTCTCGCGTTCGCCCTCCTGGAGGCGGGTGACGGGGATGCCGGTCCAGGCGGCGACGATCTCGGCGATCTCCTCCTCGGTGACGACCTCGCGCAGCAGCCGGTTCTGTCCTTGTTTGGAGGCCAGTTGCTCCTCCTCCGCGGCGAGCCGGCGCTCCAGTTCCTGGAGGCGGCCGTAGCGCAGTTCGGCGGCGCGGTTGAGGTCGTAGGCGCGTTCGGCCTCCTCCGCTTCGTGGCGGACCTGCTCCAGTTCCTGGCGCAGTTCCTGCACGCGGCGGATGGCCTGCCGTTCGGCCTCCCACTGGGCGTGTTTGGCGTCGGCCTCGCCGCGCAGGTCGGCCAGTTCCTTGCGCAGTTCCTCCAGGCGGGCCTTGCTGGCGGGGTCGGTCTCCTTGGACAGGGCCGCTTCCTCGATCTCCAGTCGGGTCACGCGTCGGGTGATCTCGTCGAGTTCGGCGGGCATCGAATCGATCTCGGTACGCAGCCGGGCGCAGGCCTCGTCGACGAGGTCGATGGCCTTGTCCGGCAGGAACCGGTCGGTGATGTAGCGGTGGCTGAGGGTGGCCGCGGCGACCAGTGAGGTGTCCTGGATCTTCACGCCGTGGAAGACCTCCAGGCGTTCGCGCAGTCCGCGCAGGATCGAGATGGTGTCCTCCACGCTCGGCTCCTCGACGAGGACCTGCTGGAAGCGGCGTTCGAGGGCCGCGTCCTTCTCGATGTGCTTGCGGTACTCGTCCAGGGTGGTGGCGCCGATCATGTGCAGTTCGCCGCGCGCGAGCATCGGCTTGAGCATGTTGCCCGCGTCCATGGCCCCTTCGGCGGCGCCCGCCCCGACGACGGTGTGCAGTTCGTCGACGAAGAGCAGGATCCGTCCCTGGGCGGCTTTGACCTCGCTGAGCACGGCCTTGAGGCGTTCCTCGAACTCGCCGCGGTACTTGGCGCCGGCGACCAGCGAGCCCATGTCGAGGGCGAACACGATCCTGTCGCGCAGTCCTTCGGGCACGTCGCCGCGGATGATGCGCTGGGCGAGACCCTCGATGATGGCGGTCTTGCCGACGCCCGGGTCGCCGATCAGGACGGGGTTGTTCTTGGACTTGCGGCTGAGGATCTGGGTGACGCGGCGGATCTCGGCGTCCCGGCCGATGACGGGGTCGAGCCTGCCGTCCCTGGCCTCGGCGACCAGGTCACGGCCGTACTTCTCCAGGGCCTCGTAGGCCACCTCGGGGTTGGCGGAGGTGACGCGCTGGTTGCCGCGGACCTGGGTGAGCGCGCCGAGGAAGGAGTCCCGGGTCACGCCGTGCTCCTTCAGCAGGCGCCCGGCGACGGTCGCCGAGCCCTCCTCGGCCAGCGCCAGCATCAGGTGTTCCACGGACACGTACTCGTCCTTGAGGCGTTTGGCCTCCCGCTCCGCCGTGTCCAGCAGCCGGGCCAGACGCTGGGTGACGAAGACCTGGCCCGGGGCCGCGCCGGGGCCGGTCACCTTGGGCCGGCGGGAGAGCTCCTCGCGTACGGCGGTGCGCAACTCCTGCGGATCGGTGCCCGCCTGCTGCAGCAGCCGCGGGATCAGGCCCTCTTCCTGGTCGAGGAGGGCGAGCAGCAGGTGTTCGCCGTCGACCTCGGTATGGCCCAGGCGGCCGGCGGCGCTCTGGGCCTCCTGCAGGGCTTCCTGGGACTTCTGGGTCAGGCGGTTCATGTCCATGGTGGTAGATCACTCCTCACGCCTGCACGCCGTAGCGCGGCTTCGAGCAAGCTGATGCGGTCGAGCAGGTCGAGCACCAGAGCGATGGATGCGTAGTTCAGGCACAGCCCGGCACGCAACCGCTGAACGCGGGCCAGGGCGGCCGGGGCCGTGGGGGCGAACACCAGCCGCCCGGAGGCGTCACGACCGGCGTCCACCAGTCCGAGGGCGACGAACCGACGGATCAGGTCGGGATGGAGGCCCGAGCGGCGGGCCACGGTGTCCAGGGAGAGGCCGGGCACGGGCACGATCGCGTACTGCACTCCCACCTCGGTCATGCGTGCGTGGGACGGGCGGGCCTCGGCTGGGTGGTCGGTCATCAGGTCCTCCTGGGGTCGAAGGAGGAGACAGCGGCGAGTTCCTCCATCAGCTCGCGCTCCCGGTCGTCCAGCCGGGGCGGCACCATGATCCGCAGCTCCGCGTACAGGTCTCCGTTCGCGCCGCGCCGGCCCGGCATGCCCTCGCCGCGCAGCCGTAGGCGCCGTCCGCTGGAGGACCCGGCGGGCACGGTCACCTTCGCCGTGGCACCGCTCGGCGTGCGCACCGGCACGGTCGCGCCCAGCGCCGCCTCCCACGGTGTGACCGGAAGCTTCACGTGGACGTCCCGGCCCTCGAGACGGAATTCGGGATGCGGCAGGATCCGCACCCTCAGGTACAGGTCCCCGGCGGGAGCGTCCTCGCCGCTCCCCCGGCCGCCCTCACCGGCCAGCCGGATGCGCTGCCCGTCGGTGGTGCCGGGCGGGACGTCGACCTCGTAGCGCCGCGGCCCGGCCGGCCCGGCGAGGGTGACCGAACGGCGGCCACCGCGATACGCCTCCTCGACGGTGAGCGGCAGCTCGGCCTCCTGGTCGGCGCCGGGCACGCGGGTCCGCCCGGCGCCGCCGAACAGCGAGCCGAACAGATCCTCGACGTCGACCCCCTCGCCCCCGAAGCCCGACGTGGAGTACCGCACCCGGGGACCGCCACCGCCACCGCCGGCCCACCCGGAGCCGCCGCCCGCGCCCGTCCACCCGGAGCCGGCGCCGGCGCCGGCGCCGACCCGCTCCTCCCAGTCGTCCGGGATCTGCCGGAAGTCCTCGCCGAAGCGGTCGTACTTGGCTCGCTGCTTCGGATCGGACAGGACGCTGAAGGCCTCGTTGATGTCCTTGAACCGTTCCTCCGCCTGTGGGTCCTTGTTGACGTCGGGGTGGTGTCTGCGGGCCAGGGTGCGGTAGGCCCGCTGGATCTCGTCCCGGTCAGCGGTGCGCGGAACGCCGAGCACCTCGTAGAAGTCGCGTGCCATGGACGGTCACTCCCGCTTGGCGACGGTCACGGCGGCAGGCCGCAGCTGCTGCTCGGCCTCCCCGTAACCGGGTCGCAGCACCTGGACCACGGTGTTCGGATCGGCGTCGGGATCCTGGACCACTCCGACCACCTCGTGCCGGGCCGGGTCGAACGCCACGCCCGTCTCTGCGTGGCGCGGGTAGCCCAGCCGCTCCAGGACGTGGACGGCCTGGTCACGCACGGCTCGGACACCCTCGACGACCGCCCCGGGGTCGGCGGCTCCCGCGTGGCTCAGGGCGAGTTCCAGGTTGTCGATGACGGGCAGGAAGGCCGCTGCCGTACGGGCGCGTTCGGCCTCGGCCACCCGCTCCAGCTCCCTGACATGGCGTTTGCGCGCGTTGTCCAGGTCGGCCAGGGCGCGCCGCCAGCGGTCCTCGACCTCACGCAGCGCGGCTGCGTAGGCGTCGTCGGGTGCGGCGGTGGCGACTGCGGCGTCGGGCCCGGGCTCCGCCTCATCGGTCGGCGGACCGGGCTGCGGAAGGTCCCCGCGCGGGGGCTGTACGGCGCCTTCCGGTTGCGGGTCGGGCTCTTCGCCCCGGGGTGGGATCGGCATGGCGGGCACCTCAGCCCTTGTCGAACTCGGCGTCGATCACGTCGTCGTCGCCCTCGGCGCCGCCCGGCGCGGCCCCGCCGGGGCCGGATCCGTCCGGTGAGCCGGTGCCCGCCGGGCCGCCTGCGGCAGCTCCCGTCTGGTGGGCGGCGAGCCCCGCGTAGACCTGCTGGAGTTCGGACGTCAGCGGCCGGACCTTGTCCAACCCGGCCTCGTTCTTGACGGCCTCGCGGGCGTCCGCCACCAGCATCTCGGCGCGGGCCTTCTCGTGTGCGGGCGCGGCGTCGCCGAGCTCGCCGAGGCGCTTCTCGACCTGGTAGGCGATGGCGTCCAGCTCGTTGCGCGCGTCGACCGCCTCGCGCAGGGCCTGGTCCTGGCCGCGGTTGCTCTCGGCCTCCTGGATCATCCGTTCGACTTCGCTGCTGTCCAGGTTGGAGCTCTCGCTGATGGTGATGCTCTGTTCCTTTCCGGTGTCCTTGTCCCGCGCGGTGACGTTGAGGATGCCGTTGGCGTCGACGTCGAAGGTGACCTCGATCTGCGCCTCGCCGCGCGGCGCCGGGCGGATGTCGGTGAGTTGGAAGCGGCCCAGGACCCGGTTGTCGGCAGCCAGCTCGCGCTCGCCCTGCAGGACGACGACGTCGACGGCGGGCTGGTTGTCCTCGGCGGTGGAGAAGGTCTCGGTACGGCGCACCGGGATGGTGGTGTTCCGCTCGATGATCTTCGTCATCACGCCGCCGCGCGTCTCCACGCCCAGCGACAGTGGGGTGACGTCCAGCAGCAGGACGTCCTTTACCTCGCCCTTGAGGACCCCGGCCTGGATCGCGGCGCCCTTCGCCACGACCTCGTCGGGGTTGACGCTCATGTTGGGGTCCTTGCCGCCGGTCAGCCTGCGCACCAGGGTCTGGACGGCGGGGATGCGGGTCGAGCCGCCGACGAGGATGACCTCGTCGAGGTCGTTCTCACTGACCTTGGCGTCCTCCATCGCCTGCCGCACCGGGCCGAGGCAGCGCTCCACCAGGTCGGCGGTGATCTGTTCGAACGTGGACCGCATGATCGTCGTGGTCAGGTGCTTGGGCCCGGAGGCGTCGGCCGTGATGAACGGCAGGCTGACCTGCGTCTGGGTCACCGAGCTGAGCTCGGTCTTGGCCTTCTCGGCAGCCTCGAAGAGGCGTTGCAGCGCCTGGGGGTCCTGGCGCAGGTCGATGCCGTTCTCCTTCTGGAACCCGTCCGCGAGCTGGTCGACCAGCCGGCGGTCGAAGTCGTCGCCGCCCAGATGGCTGTCGCCCGCCGTGGACCGTACCTCCACCACGCCGTCGCCGACGTCGAGGATGCTGACGTCGAAGGTGCCGCCGCCCAGGTCGAAGACGAGCACCGTCTCGTGCTCCTTCTTGTCCATGCCGTAGGCGAGGGCGGCCGCGGTCGGCTCGTTGATGATCCGGAGCACTTCGAGGCCGGCGATCCGTCCGGCGTCCTTGGTGGCGGTGCGCTGGGCGTCGTTGAAGTAGGCGGGCACCGTGATGACCGCCTCCGTGACCCGCTCGCCCAGCTGCTTGGAGGCGTCGTCGGCGAGCTTGCGCAGCACCTGCGCGCTGATCTCCTCGGGAGCGTAGAGCTTGTCGCGCACCTTGATGCGGGCCGCGCCGCCTTCTCCCTCGACCACGTCGTACGCGACGGCCTTGGCCTCTTCGGAGATCTCGTCGAAGTGTCGGCCGATGAACCGCTTGGCCGAGTAGATGGTGCCCTTGGGGTTGAGGATGGCCTGGCGGCGGGCCAGCTGGCCCACCAAGCGCTCGCCGGTGTCGGTGAAGGCCACCACGGACGGCGTCGTGCGGTTGCCCTCGCTGTTGGGTACGACCGTCGATTCGCCGCCCTCCCAGACGGCGATCACCGAGTTCGTGGTGCCCAGGTCAATACCTACTGCCTTGGCCATGAGGAACTCCTTCCGCGAAGGGCGGCCCCCGTTCGCCTCGGAGTCGCGCCCGGTCTTCCGCACTCGCTCAGGTGACGGCGGGACCGCCCTTCCAAGCCCCGCTGCTGGTGTCGGTGCCGGTCCCGCCGGGCAGCCCGGCCAGCAGCCGCACCGCCTCGTCGGCGACCGCTTCGTCGGCGACGACCTCGTACCGGCTGGGCTGCATGGAGCTCACCGAGGCGAAGTCCCGGCGGCCCCCCTGGGCCACGTGCGCCAGCAGGCCGAGCAGCGCGCCGACGAGTGCTCCGAAAACCAGCCCGTACAGGGCGAGGAGCAGTCCCGACACGATCGGGTCCAGCCAGTTCAGCAGCCCGAAGATCCACCCGATCAGTGCGCCGGGCAGGGCGCCGCTCGCCGCGCCGCGCAGCGCGGCCCCGCCCTTGCCCATGCGACCGGTCACCTGTTCGACCAGACGCAGGTCCTGCCCGATGATGGCCACCCTCTCCACGGGAAAGCCCTGATCGGAAAGGTGATCGACGGCGCGTTCCGCCTCTTGGTAAGTGGTGTAGGAGGCGATGGTCCTGCGGGCCTGCTCGTTCATCAGCCACTCCTTCCACGGCCACCGGTGTGCCCGGCGAGCCCTGACATGCCCAGGGTGGCAAGAGAGCAGGGCGCTCCGCCTGCGCCCGGCAGGTCAGAAACAAGGAGGGTCGGTCGCCCTGAGAGAACAGGGCCAAAATCTGACAAGTAGGATGGTTCTGCCTAGGTGGGGTGCTCAGCCCCGCCCTGGCGTGGATCCCACGCATCGCCCGATCGCCTCTGCTGACCGGAGGCGGAACGGAGTGATCTATGGCCCCCCGTCCGTCACACAGGCTGTCCCCCCTCGTCTCCGACCAGGAGGGGACCCGCCACCCGAGTGACACCGCGGGCCCCGAACAGCACGGCCCCCGTCCGCTCGCGGCGCTGGACCCGAACGGGCTGCTGGTGCTGTCCCACACCCTGTTCACCTGCGCGCAGCAGGGGGAGGTCGTGCGGTTGGCCATGCGGCACGTCAGTGCCCTCGGTCCCTACCACGCCGAAGCCGGGTACCTGGCGACGGGCCACGGCTTGTCCCGCGTCCCCGGCCAGGAAGCGAGAACGCCGACGGTCGACGACGCGCTCATGAACGAGTTCGGGGAGGCCGACGGCTCCGTATCCCTTCCGGAGCGGTCCTGGACCTGGGCGTTCGGCCTGCGCGAGGCCGGCGCTCTGCTCGGCTTCATCCTGGTCTCCGCCCGCTCCGAGCCCGACGAACAGGGGCGGTTCCTCCTCTCGACCCTCATGGGGCTCACCTCGGCGGCCCTGTCACTGACGGCCAGGCGCGCCACGCAGCACGAGAACGCCGGCGAACTGAGCCATCTGCGCACCGAACGCGACACCGCACTGCGGCAGCTGGACACGACGCGCTCCGAGCTGAACCTGCAGAACGCCGTGCACGAGACCTTCGCCCGTGTCGCCGCCCGGGGCGGTGGTGAGGACGCCCTCACCCAGGCGCTGTACGAGCTCACCGGACTGTCGGCGCTCATCGAGGACCGGTTCGGGAACCTGAGGTCCTGGGCCGGTCCCGACCGGCCCGACCCCTACCCGGTGCGGTCCTCGACCGACCAGGAAGAGATGTTGCGGCGGGTCGGGCGCGAGCCGGGCCCGGTCAAGGTCAAGGGCCGGCTGGTCGCCCTGGCCCGGCCACGCGGCGACCTCCTCGGCGTGCTCGCCCTCGAGGACCCCGAGGCGACGGCCGACGAGTACACCCTGTTCGCCTTGGATCACGCCCAGCGGTCGCTCGCCCAGGAACTGATGCACATGCGCGAGCTCACCGAGGTCGAGCTGCGGCTGCACCGTCAGCTGATAGACGACCTGCTGGAAGGCGCGGACGAGACGAACGCCTGCGCCCGGGCCGAAGCCGTCGGGCATGACCTGCGCAACACCCACTACGTGGTCGTGGCGCACTGGCCGGGCAACGCCGCGAACAGCTTCACCCGTGCCGTCGAGCAGGCGACGGCCACCTCGGCGGCCCGGCCGCTGATCACCCGTCGCGGCGACCGGATCGTCCTGCTGACCGAAGCGAGGCCCGAGGACGATGCCGTGTACACGGCGCTGGCCCATGCGCTGGGGACGCCCGACGCAGCGATCGGGGTGAGCACCCGCTGCGACTCCCCGGACGGCATTCCCCGCTGTTATCAGGAGGCACTGCGGGCCCTGGAGGTGCGGCAGAACTCCCGCCAGCGCAGCGGGACGACGTTCTTCGCCGACCTCGGCCTGTACCGGATCCTGGGGCCCGGAAACGATCGCCGGGAGCTCGAGGACTTCGTGCGGGAGTGGCTCGGCCGGCTGATCGACTACGACGCACGGCACGACACGGAGTTGGTGGAGACGCTCTCGCGCTACTTCGACTGCGGAGGCAACTACGACGACGCGGCCGCCGCGCTCACAGTCCACCGCAGCACCCTGCGCTACCGGCTGCAGCGCATCCGTGAGATCAGCGACCGCGACCTGGCGGATGTGGACACCCGGCTCAATCTGCAGGTGGCCACACGCGTCTGGAAGATCATCCTGGGCGGGCGGCGCTGACCGCGCACACCCTGCGGGCCGACACGGCCGGTCAGCGCGAGACCGCCCGGCGGCCCCCGGGCCGTGCCTCCGGCAGCGTGGGCGAGACCCGCATGGCGCGTCCCCGGTCGCCGGGACACCCTGGAAGAGGGCCACGCCGGCCGCACCCGAGCGAAGCGAGGCAGTCATGACTGCGACCACCCGGCAGGACACACCGGTCGTGATCGAGGGCGAAGGAGTCGAACTCCGTACGCAAGAGGTCGGAGGGGACCTGTCCGTCGCCTTCGTACGCCTGCCCCAGGGCGCCGACCTCCGGCCGGCGGTGAAGGGCCTGCCCGATGACCTCTGCCCGTGCCCGCACTGGGGGTACATGCTCAAGGGCCGCCTGAAGATGGTGACCAAGGACGGGGAAGAGGTCTACGAGGCCGGGCAGGCGTTCTACTGGCCGGCCGGGCACGCGCCCGTGGCGCTCGAGGACTGCGAGTACGTGGACTTCTCCCCCACGGACGCGTTCACGACCGTCATGCAGCACATCGCGTCACAGGGCTGACCCGCCCCCCTGAGCTAGTCGCGCCGGGCGGGTCCGAAGGCGGGTGGCCCCTGGTCGTCCCCGGGGAGGCCGACGTCGCCGTCCTTCCACTGCGGATCGTAGGCGCAGGGCATGCCGGCGCTGCCGGTGAAGTACTCCCGGTCCGGGTACCAGACGAAGGACATCCGCTCGTCGCCGCCGGCCCGCCGGACGAACAGCTCCCAGTCCCTGCCCTGCCCGCCCTCGCCGTACGACGTGATCTTCCAGCCGTTGTCCTTGAAGTACTGGTGGAGCCGGCGGAGGCCGGGGACCGCCTGGCTCGCCGGCACGTGGTCCAAGGCCCAGTTGTGACTCATCGCGTAGGCGCCGTCGACGGTCTTGTCCTCCAGCCCCAGCAGGCCGCCGTCGTAGCAGTGGTCGGAGCCGAGCGTGTTCTGCGTGCTGACGCCGATGTCCTCGACCCCGGGTTCTATGGTGCGCTCGAACCCCATGACCTCATAGGCCTTCTGGGAGCGCTGGAAGGCGCGGTCCGCCATCTCCTCGGGTGCGACGCGCGGGAAGTCCGTCGACCCCCGTGCGCCCCAGGCGAGCGCCGCGACCAGAACGAGGACGCCGACGAGCGCCGCGCCGCCGCATCCCAGGACGCCGAAGAGGCAGGAGGAGGCCTTGGACCTGCTCGAGTCGGGCATGTCGGCGTTCGGCTCGCTCTCGTGGGGCATGTGAGGACGCTATGCCGGCGCGCTGCGCGGCGGATGGGTGCGGCTACCCGTCTCGCCGTGAGTACGCGTACTCACACGACGTGCGCCGTCGAGGGTGTCAGGTGGGGGTGGGGGCGGTCTTGCTCGTCGCGCCGCCCTCGTCCTGGGCCTCCGACGCACCGGGCTGCGGCGGAGCGGGCGGGGTGCGGATCAGCAGGGCGACCAGCACGGCCAGGGCGCCGAGCACGGCGCCGACGCCGAATCCCCACCGGATGCCGGTGGCGAGGGCGCCGGTGGCGTCGGCGCCGTCGGCTGCCGCCGTGGCGGCGTGTCCCGACATGACACTGATGACCAGGGCGGTGCCGGCGGCGGCCGCGACCTGCTGGAGCGAACCCAGGATGGCGGAGCCGTGCGGGTAGAGGTGCGGCGGCAGTACGGACAGGCCCGAAGTGAACACGGGGGTGAAGACGAACGCCATGCCCGCACTCAGGGCCACGTGAAGGACGAGCACCAGCCACGGCGGGGTCTGTTCGCCCGTGAGGGCGAACATCGCGAGGCAGAGCGCGGTCAGTACGGCTCCCGGTACGACCAGGCGTGGTGCGCCGAGTCGGTCGTAGAGCTTGCCGACCTGGGGTCCGAGCAGGCCCATGGTCAGGCCGCCGGGGATGAGGAGCAGCCCGGTCTGCAGTGAGGTCAGGCCGCACACCTCCTGGAGGTAGAGCGGCAGCAGGATGAACGCGCCCATGAGGGCCATGAAGGACAGGCACATCAGGGCCAGCGCCACAGAGAAGTGACGGAACGTCAGCGCGCGCAGGTCCAGCAGCGGCGCGGACGAGCGCTGCAGGGCCAGCTGCCGCCACACGAACAGACCCACGAGCACCGCCCCGGCCAGGGTGGTGGCCTCCGGGGGCACGAGGGCCTGGGCGGCGTTCTCGGCGCCGAGCCCGCTCAGGCCGTAGACGAGGGCGCCGAAGCCCGCTGCCGCCAGGGGAACGGACATCCAGTCGATGGGGGTGGCCTGCGGCTCGCCGATGTCGACGAGGTTCCGCCGACCGAACACGGCCATGGCTCCGGCAATGGGAAGCACGGCCAAGAACAGCAGGCGCCATGACCCCAGTTGGAGCAGCACACCGGAGACGGCGGGGCCGAGGGCGGGTGCGACGGAGATGACGAGGGTGATGTTGCCCATGACACGGCCGCGGTCGTGCGGGGGCACGAGGGTCATCAGCGTCGTCATGAGCAGCGGCATCATGACGGCGGTGCCGCCGGCCTGGACGACGCGGGCGGCGAGCAGTACGGGGAAGGCGGGCGCGGCCGCGGCCAGAGCCGTGCCGGCGAGGAACAGCGCCATGGCCAGACCGTAGGCGGTTCGGGTCGACACGCGCTGGAGGAACCACCCGGTCACCGGGATGACGACGGCCATGGTGAGCATGAAGGCCGTGGACAGCCACCCTGCGGCGGCGGCGGTGACCTCGAATTCGCGCATGAGCCGCGGGATCGCGTTGACCATGATCGTCTCATTGAGGAGGACGACGAACGTGGACAGGACGAGAATCCGCAGCACGGCGGTGACACGGGCGGGCGAGGTGGTGGGGGCTTCGTGTGGTGCGGGCATGGCGCCTTCCGTCGTGTGAGTGTCCTCCGCGCGTGGCGGTCACCCTGACAGACTGCGGCGCCGGGAAGAACTCATCGGTCTTCCCCGATCCTTTCGGTGCCGCAGCCCGAGCTCAAACGATTTTCACCGGCCCGGAAGGGCCCCGCACGGAGGAGTTCGGCGCCTGGTCCCCCGCCGGCGGGAACCAGGCTCAGCCGTCGTTCAGTCGCAGCAGTCGCAGCAGCACTTGCACGGATTGCAGCAGCCACCGCCACCGCAACCGTCACCCGAGCCGCATCCGTCACCCGAGCCACCGCCGGAACCGCCGCTACCGCCGGAGCCACCGGATCCGTGTCCGCCGCCCCAACCGCCGGAGCCGCCCGAGTTGCCGCCCGAGCCGCCGCCCCCCTGGCCGCCGAACCAGCCGTCGCCCCGGGAACCGTCCCGCTCCGAACCGCCGTTGCGGTTGCCGTCGCCGAACTGCCATGACTCACCGTCATCCTGGCCGCCGTCGTCGTCGCAGCGACAGCATCTGGAGCACGACCCGCAGGCGCCGCACAACCGGCCCCACGCCCCACACCGCCGACACTGCCCCTCCGACGGCCTGCCCGACGCCGTCATCCCACCCACCGGGGCCGCGCCCGCAAGCTCCCCCACGCCGCAGGCCGCGTCCGTGCCCGCGCCGGTCCCCGAGGGTGATCCCGCCTCGGTACGGCGTCCCAGCCAGGGCAGCATGCGCGGGCCGCGCACCTGCCGGGGGCGCTGATGGTGACGATGCCGAGGGTCGAAGACCCGCTCCACGGCACGCTCCAGCTCGCCTTCCAGCAGCGCCCGCACCAGCCGCCCGTCGACGAACTCCGCGTCCGACAGGGCGAGTCGGATCCCACGGACGGCGTCGTCGCAGAGCCGACGCACCTCGGCGCGATCCGCGCCGGTCACGGCGATCGGGTTCCACGCGCCGGACGCCTCGTCCGCGTCCAGGTCCTCCACCGCGTCCAGCAGGTGCGCCAGCCGACCGAACAGCCGGCCGGCTTCCGCCAGCGGTTCGGCGTTGCCCGGCCGGTTCGTGAGCACCGCCGTGTGCGCGAACGCGGCTGCGGTCGCCGTCTCCGCGGGCTCCGTGACCGTCAGCAGCGAGCCACCGGGACCGGTCGACCGCTCGATGTCGGGCTGGCGCTCGACCGCCCCGAGCAGCAGCGCGGTGTCGAAGCCGAGTCGTTCGCCGCCCGCGAGGCCCGCACGGTCCCAGTTGTCGGCGATCCGGCGTGCCGCCAGCGCCACCGGGCGGCGCCCCACCAGGCCGTCGCCGTCGGCCACATGGTCACGCATCTTCGCCGCGGCCAGCACCAGCGACACCGTGGCCGCCAGCCGCGCGCCCTCGCCCTGCGCCACGTCCGCCGACCGCATCCCGCGCAGCGGGCACGGACCGGCGCCCCGCCGCCAGTCCCCGGTACGCTCCGACTGCGCTTCGGTCAGCACCGAGACGATCAGGCCGTCGTAGTTGGTGGCCACCCTCGCGAACTGCCCGTACTCGCCGCGCAAGGCCAGGCACAGCCCGCACAGGTGCGCCATCCACTCGGTACGCAAGCCCTCGCCCAGGCGATGACGGCATGGCCTGATGATTCCGAACACCGAATTCTCCCCCGTAGGAACAGCCCGCCGGACGCGGCCGGTCGCACGGCTCGCGGACGCCAGAGCGCCCGTGAGCACGACCCGGCGCGACGTCAACCGCATGTGACGGCCACGCGCGGCCGACATCTTAGATGGTCCTTTTCGCTCCGTGGGTTTGATGTACTTCAGTCGACCAGCGTTGATTCCGGCAGAGAGCGATGAGACTGCGATGAGTGAACCGACGAAGCCCGTGGTCGAACGTCCGGCGGGTGAAGCGCCCCAGGAGCTGACCGTCCGGGACCTCGTCGTCGGGGACGGTCCCGAGGCGAAGCCGGGCCGGGTGGTCCGGGTGCACTACGTCGGGGTCACCTTCGAGACCGGAGTGGAGTTCGACGCCTCCTGGGACCGGGGTCAGCCCTTCAAGTTCGCCGTGGGCGGTGGCAGGGTCATCAAGGGCTGGGACCGGGGGCTCAGGGGGATGAAGGTCGGCGGCCGGCGCGAGATCGTCATCCCCCCGCGCCTCGGCTACGGCAACCAGTCCCCCTCGCCGTTGATCCCGGCGGGTTCCACGCTCGTCTTCGTGGTGGACCTGCTCTCCGTGGTCTGAGGAAGGTGACCGGGCCGCACCGGCACGCGGGTTCCGTTCCCCGACGGCCCGGCCGGCCCGGCCGTCCGCCGGGGCCGGTGTCCGCGGCGTGGCGGACCGATCCACCAACTGCCGCAGCCGACCTGGTGGTCCGGGGCGGGGGTGGTCCGGGCATTGGGTACGCTCTCCGTTGACTTCGGGGCGCCGGCAGGTGCTGAATCGCCGCAATCAGAGACGGATCCCATGGGCAGCGCACCTTCCGCCGACTTCTTCCAGCCGCTCAGGGCGGACGACCCGGCCGTCGTGGGCGGTTACCGCCTGGCGGCCGTGCTCGGCTCGGGCGGCATGGGCAAGGTCTACCTCTCCTACACGCCGGGCGGCCGGCCCATCGCCATCAAGGTGATCCGGCCCGAGTTCAGCGAGGACCCCGAGTTCCGCCGGCGCTTCCAACAGGAGGTGCGGGCCGCGGAGCGGGTCCAGGGGCTCTACACCGCACCCGTCATCGACTCGGACACCGAGGGCCCGCAGCCCTGGCTGGCCACCGCGTACGTGCCCGGCCCCTCGCTCGCCCACGCCGTCGGCCGGCACGGCGCGCTGCCGGTGCGCAGCGTGCTGCTGTTGACCGTCGGGGTCGCCGAGGCGCTGCACGTCATCCACGGCGCGGGCATCGTCCACCGCGACCTGAAGCCCGCCAACGTCCTGCTCGCCTCCGACGGCCCGCGCGTCATCGACTTCGGCATCGCCCGGGCCGCCGACTCCACCGCTCTGACCAACACCGGCGTCAGCATCGGCACCCCGGCGTTCATGGCGCCCGAACAGGCCTCGGCCGGCACGGTCACCCCGGCCACCGACGTCTTCGCCCTCGGGCAGATCGCGGCCTTCACCGCGATCGGGGCCTCCGTCTTCGGCGACGGGCCCTCGCACGCGGTGCTCTACCGGATCGTGCACGAGGACCCCGACCTCAGCGCCCTGCCCGAGGAGTTGCGGCCGGTGGTGACCCGCTGCCTCAGCCGTGATCCGGCCGACCGCCCGACGCTGACCGAGGTCATCGAGCTGTGCAACGCGGCCTCGCAGGCCCCGCTGCGCCAGGGCGAGGACTGGCTGCCGCAGGCTGTCGCCGGTTCCATCACCGAGCGGCTGCAGTTGCCCGCGCCGGCGCCCACCCCGCCGCCGCAGCCGCCGACGGCCGCGGCGGCTCCGAGCCCGACTCCGACTCCGACCGAGGTCTCGCCGCAGCCACCGGCGGCGGGGACGCCTGCGGCGCCCGCCGCCGCGTCCGGGCACACGCCGACCGGTGTGGCCGCCGCGCCGACGCAGACCGCTCCGGCGGCGCCGGGGGCTCCGGGAGCCGTGCCGCCCGGTTACCCGACGCCGCCCCCGTACGCGCAGCCTCCGTACCCCCAGCCGCAGTACAGCCGACCGCCGTACAACCAACCCCCTTACACGCAGCCCTCGTACGCCCCGGGCCACAGCGCGCCGCAGCCGTTCCACACCCAGGGCTTCGTGCCCGTTCCGTCCGCGCAGCGCCCCAAGCGCACGGCGCTGATCGTCGTCGGGGCGGTCGCGGCGGCGGTCATCGGGCTCGCGGTCATCGGATCCCTGCTGCCGGACGGCTCCGGGAAGGGCGGGGGCGACAAGCCCTCGGGCGGCTCCAGCGCGCCGCAGAAGGCGCCCGACCCGCAGCCGGTCTCGTACCAGGGCATCGACGTGCCCCAGAACCACCAGGTGATGTTCGCCGACAATCCGCCCCGCCCGGCCGAGGAGCCGACCGGCGCGGGGGTGCTCTACGGGCACGCCGACCTCTTCTTCTACCGGGACACCCTGTTCGGGGACGAGAAGTTCGGCACCACGAACGGCAAGCTCGTCCTGCTGAACAACTCCGAGAAGGGCTCCCTGGAGACCTGCCGCGCCGTGACCCGCTTCACCGAGAAGGTCGGCCTCGACCAGCTGACGGACGGGTCGCAGGTCTGCGTGCTGAGCAAGGCCGGCCACATCGCGCTGGCGACCTTCCGCGGCAGGTCGGGCGGAAAGAACGAGACCGCCTACATCACCCTCGACCTGACGGTCTGGCGCAATGCCGAGGCCGCGGCGAAGAACTGAGCCGTCCCGCCGCCCGCGCCCTCGACGACCTCGCGCAGCCCATGTCCTTGCAGGGGCGGTCGAACTCGTCGACGATGCTTTCGAGCCCCGGCCTTCCGGATCCCACCGGACCCGGCTCGGGCAGGGGAGAACAGGGGAGACAGTGACAACGAACAGCAATCCGAAGAAGCCCCGCGCGAGGGTCGCGGCCGCGATCGTCCCGCTCTTCGTGGTCGCCGGGCTGCTTCTGGGTCCGGCGGCAGCCGCCTCGGCGGCCGCTCCGGCCGCCCGTCAGGCTCCTGCGGCCGCGGCGGCGGCGCAGGGCGGTCTCCGGGCCGGCGCCGGGGTGGCAACGGGTCTCCAGGCACCGGCGTCGTCCCAGGTGCGGGCCACCACCGGTACCAAGAAGGGCAAGAAGAAGAGCAAGAAGAAGGGCGGCCTGTTCAAGAAGCTCTTGATCGTCGTGCTCGTGGTCATCGTGCTGCTCGTCGTCCTGTACGGGGTCCGCCGGGCGCTGCGCCGCAGGTCCGCCTAGGAATCGGCGCCGGGCCGGGGCGTCACCGCCCGGCCCGCCCGAGCGGTCCGGGCGTCCTGCCCTCGCGGGAGGAGGGCCGGCGCGGGCGTTACCGGGCCGGCGGCTCGTCGGCGGGGGTGGGCGGCCGCCGCAGTTCGAGCAGAGCCACCGCGATCTTCACTCCGGTGGAGATGGTCAGGGCCTGGAGGAACGGCATCCCCATCAGCCACAGGGCCACCGTCATGGCCGTGAGCACCAGGAACGCCGGTAGCAGGTTGGTCCGCCGGAGGGCGGTCCGCAGGTGTCCGACTCGACCGCGACGCCGGTGCGCCGTGCCGATCGGGCGGTCGGCGACGCCCTCCTCGTTGGCCTGTGGCATTGGCTGGTGCCCCTTCCTCGCGCTCGCCCCCGGTACCCGAGCCTCGGCCGCGTCCCGGCGGGCTGCCACTGCTGCCACCGGCCCCGCCGCCGTCCGGCGTACAGGTTCACCTCACCGGCCCCGGGCCGGCGGCTCAGGCCGCCGTCGGGGCCTCGGAGATCGGGTGCACCTCGACCGGGTCGGTGCCGGGCTTCCCACCCGGCCCGGGGCAGGCCGACGCGCGGGCGGCGACCTCCAGGGCCCGCTCCTCGCTCGTGACGTCGACGACCCAGTACCCGGCCAGGATGTCTCCCTGCCGGGCCGGCCCGTCGGTCACCTGCGGCCGGCCGTCGCTCCCGGCCCGCACCGTCTTGACCTGCGCGGGGCCTCCGAGGCCCTGTCCGTCCACCCATTCCCCGGCGGAGGTGAGGTCGCTGTTGAGGGCCGCCATGTGGGCGAACATGGCCTGCATGTCCTCGTCGGAGTACGACGACATGACGGCGTCCCACTCGGCTACCGGTACGTTCATCTGGATCATGTACTTCATGTTCCTCACCCTTCCGGGGCCACCGTTGCGCGCTGCGTGCTGACGAAGGGGTAGACCGGCGGCCGCCGCGAAACTCATCGGTGGCGGCGGATCCGGATCGGACCGCGGGCCGTGCCCGGATCGACGGGACGCCCGCCCTGGGTGATGTCCACCTCTCCGGCCTCGACCAGCCGCCGGGCCGCGGCCCGCGCCGGTTCCATGAGCGCGCGCCACCCGTCGCCCTGCCCCGAGTACGCCGCCCGCGCGGCATCCGAGGGGCAGATCGTCGCGGTCGGCCCGCGACGCTCCAGCAACTCCAGGATGATGCGCTCCAAGCGCTGCTGCGCATGCCGTTCGCTGTCGCCCACTCCGCCAGTGTCGCCCCGGTCGCGCCGGACCGCCCGAGCGTCCGGGCAGGGCTACGCGGCGTTGCGCATCCCGTCCGTTTCGGGGGCCACGACGAGGAAGGCGTCCTTGTCCAGGTCCATCACAACGGTCGCCCGCTCACCCCGCTCCCGGCACCGGGCGGCGTACTCCTCGGCGGGCCAACTCCCGTACGGGTCACCGGCGGGAAAGGAATCGAGGACCTTGGTACCGAGCACCGTCACCACCTCCTGGGACACGAACCGTCCCCACGCCGTGTGCCCCGGGTTCCCGGCCTCATGCCGCCCCGGCGCCGAGCACCGCGACGGCAGCGGCAAGCGCGGAAGTGGAACGGCCCCCTCCCGGCGCGGGGCCGTGTGCCCGCAGGGTCGTGCCCACTGTGCGGACGGTCACCTTGACGTCCGTGGACGCTTAGGCCAGCCTTACCTTCGCTTGCTCCTCGCTGGTGTGAGCACACCCCGCAGAAGATCTCTGGAGCAGCATGTCCACCGCCGACGCCACCGCGACCCCCCGAAGACCAGGACGGGAAGCAGAGCTTCTGCGGCTCCCCTCCTGGTGCGGGCCGGCGGCGGCTTACCTCGCGGTGTGTCTCGGGTGGGCGGCCACGACGTGGATCGCCGTACACCTGCGCGCCGACGTCACCCTGCACACCGCGGCGCTGTTCGCCCACCTCGCCTCCCTGGTCCTGGGCTTCGGCGCCGTGCTCGCCATCGACTACTACGGCGTCCTGTGGCTCACGGGCCGCAAGACCCTCCGTGAGGTCCTCGACTACACCGCCCCCCTGCACGTGCCCGTGTGGGCCGGTCTGGGCGGCCTGCTGTTCAGCGGCGCCTTCCTGCACCCCGATCTCACCTCGCCGCTGACGTGCGTCAAGCTCGGTCTCGTCCTGGTGCTCTCGCTCAACGGTGTCCAGGCGTCGACCCTGCACCGCCATCTGGCCGCCGTCGACCGCGGCCCCGTCCCCCGCCCGCTGTTGATCCGCGGCGCCGTGACGGCAGCCGTGTCGCAGGCGGCCTGGTGGGGCGCGGTCGCGATCGGCTTCCTGAACAGCCGGCACTGATCACCCCGCCGAGGTCCCCTCAGCCCGCGGTCCCGCCCTTGACGCCGGAGCCGGCGCCCGCGCCGGGCCCGAAGCCCCTGGCGATCAGCCACCCGGCCAGCCCCAGCTCCCAGGCGAACACCGGGAGCGCGGCGACGGACCCCGCCACGGAGAGCTGCGCGTAGGCCCCGAACATCACGGCGACGGCCGAGGCGCAGATCAGCGGCCCGCCGATCAGCCCGAGCACGGCGATGAAGCGCGGCACGAGCCGGGCGCGGTAGGCCAGGTACGCCAGCACGACGGTGTTCAAACCGAGGGCGATGTTGGGCCCGAGCAGGAACGTCCAGTCGTGCAAGGCCACCAGCACGGCGTCGGCGGCCGCCGACGCCCCCGCGTCCCGCCGCAGGGTGACGAGCGCCAGGACGGCGACGATCCCGAGGGCGATGACGGCCGCCTCCAGCAGCCGCCCGAAGGCGTACCCGAGCGCGAGCCCCTCGCCGTGGCGCCGCAGGACGGGGAACAGCGCCGCCCCGGTGCCGGCCACCGCCACCACCAGCACCACCTCGCAGAGCGCACCGAGCAGCGCCTGCGTGTCGGCGCCCCGTGCGAGCCGCCCGTCCGCCGCGCCGAGCAGGGGGCGGTACAGAACCGCCCCGGCTATCGCGGCGACCTCGGTCAACAGGAACAGCGACCCGGCGGCCACCGCGGTTCTCCGGTCCGGATTCATCTTCTCGGCACCCCTCGTTCAGTCGTGGTGTACACCGTACACTCGACGCCAACCTAGGTGTACGGCGTACACTCGTCAAGGAGAACGGGCCGTCGAGAAGGGAAGGGGCCGAGCCGGAATGACCCGGGAGGAAGCCACGCACACGCAACGCATGCCCCTGAGCAAGGACCGCGTCCTGCGCGCCGCCGTCGCACTGGCCGACGCCGTCGGCATCGACGCGCTCAGCATGCGCAGGCTCGCGCAGGAGCTCGACGTCGTACCAATGGCGCTCTACAAGCACGTGGCCAACAAGGAGGAGCTGCTCGACGGGATGGCCGACGCCGTCGTCGGCGAGATCGACCCGCCGGCCGCGGGCCCCGACTGGCGGCGCGTGGTGCGCGGGCGGATCCTCTCGGCCCGGCGGGTCCTGCTGCGCCACCCCTGGGCGGCCCGGGTCATCGAGTCCCGGACCGGGCCCACCCCGGCCGTGCTGGGGTACCTGGACTCGATGGCCGGCAGCTTCCGGGCCGGCGGCCTCTCCGCCGACCTCACGCACCACGTCATGCACGCGATGGGCAGCCGCCTGCTCGGCTTCAGCCAGGAACTCTTCGACACCTCCGGCCCCTCCGGCCCGCCGGACCCCGCACTGGCGGCGCGCTACCCGCACATCGCGGAAGTGGCCGCGACGGCGGCACACGACGGGGGCTCCACGGTCGGTGGCGGCTGCGACGACCAGTTCGAGTTCGAATTCGCCCTGGACCTCCTCCTGGACGGATTCGAAAGCCTCCGCCTCCAGGGCTGGACCTCGGCACGGAAGGCGTGACAGGTGCGGCGCGGGGCGCGCCGCCTTGTCAGTCGGCGGCTCGGCGCCTGCCCCGTGGGCGGCGGGGGTACGGGAACAGCCGTGGCGAGCGCTTGGCGGCCACGTCCTCGATCCAGCCGAAGGTCAGCACCAGCAGGGCGAGCAGCGGGATCGCCACCAGCAGCAGGAACCACGGGCCGCCCACCAGCCACCGGAGGTGCGTGGAGACGAAGTCGACGGTCCACAGGGGGTCGATCAGCGGGACGGCGAGCACCAGCGCGACCTCGTGCCACAGGTAGACGCTGACGGCGCGTGCGTTGAGCAGGCTGACCAGGCCGTTCCAGCGTTCCAACCGTCTGGGCCACTGGTCCCAGGACGGGCTGACGTGGAGCAGGATGGCGACGAAGCCGAGGGACCACAGGGCCTGGGCGATCGGCCAGGACTCGATGTCGGTCGATTCCGTCGGATCGGCCGGCCGGGTCTGCAGGTACCAGAGGCCGGCCACCATGGCCAGTGGTGCGATGGACGGCAGTACGTACTGCGGGATCTTCTTGAGCAGCCCTTCCTGGTGGGCCATGCCGAGGATCCAGCAGGCGCCGAAGGTGGCGAAGTCGTTGGCGGTCTCCCAGACCCGGCTGTAGACGAACTCCTGGTCGGCGAAGAACGCGTTCATGACGATCACCATCGCCAGCGGCGTCGACAGCGTCAGCACCGGGAACCGTCGAAGCGCCCGGAGCATCAGCGGTGACAGCAGGACGTACCAGAGGTAGGCCCGGAGGTACCAGAGCGGGACGATGATCTGCGCGGCCCAGGTGTGTTCCACGTGCTGCTGGAAGCCGCCCAGCTCGTCCGCGAACGGCGGAGTGCTCAGCGGCAGGATCCAGAACACCAGCTTCGCCCACCACCAGGTGGAGTGGCCCTCGGAGTCGGGGCCCCAGCCGTCGAGGATCTGCAGGGTGATCATGATGGCGCCGAACAGCCACATCGGCGGCAGCAACCGGCGCAGTCGGCCGCGGATCACGCCGAGCGCGGGACGGCTGAGCGAGCGGGCCATCAGCGAGCCGGCCAGCGCGAACATCACGCCCATGGACGGGAAGACGAGGGGCAGCCAGAACCAGCCGAAGTTGTGGTAGAGCACCACGCGGCCCAGTGCCAGCGCGCGCAGCAGGTCGAGATAGCGGTCCCGGCCGCCCTTGCGCTCCGGCGGCGCCTGCGGCCCGGACTCCGCTTCCGGTTCCGGCTGCGGCTCCTGGCGCAGGACGGCGGGGATGCGCAGTTGGACGGTGTCGTACGTGCGCCCGAACTCGATGGGTGCGGTCATGGTCAGGCCTCCACCGGGACAGCGACCTCGCCGGTGCGCCGCAGCTTCTGCCAGCGCAGTCGGCCACCCGTCATCGCCGTGATCGCGGACTGCAGCAGGACGATGTACATCAGCTGCCGGTAGACCAGTTGCTGGATCGGCAGGCTGATCAGGTGCCAGGGCTTCTCGCGGTCGAGCCGGAAGGCGTACCAGGACAGGGCGGCCTGGAGCAGGATGAAACCGCCCCAGCTGGTGAGGGTGATCGGGGCGTCCGCGAACAGCACGCCGTACAGGAAGAACATGTCGACCAGCGGCGCCAGCAGCGGGGCGACGACGCCGAACAGCACGACGAGCGGCAGCCCGAGGCGGCCGAAGCGGCCGGCCGGGCCGCGGGAGGTCACCGCGCCGCGGTGCTTCCACATCGCCTGCATGCTGCCGTAGCTCCACCGGTACCGCTGGGACCAGAGCTGCTGGAGGCTGGCGGGAGCCTCGGTCCAGGCGCGCGCGTGCTCGGCGTAGACGACCCGCCAGCCGTCGCAGAGCACCGCGATGGTGATGTCGGTGTCCTCGGCGAGGGTGTCGTCGCTCATCCCGCCGACCTGCTGGAGGGCCTCCTTGCGGAAGGCCCCGACCGCCCCGGGGATGGTCGGGATGACGCCCAGCATGTCGTACATCCGGCGGTCCAGGTTGTGGCCGAGGACGTACTCGATGTGCTGCCAGGCGCCGATCAGGCTGTCGCGGTTGCCGACCTTGGCGTTGCCCGCGACCGCGCCGACGGACGGGTCGCCGAAGGGCTGGACCAGCTCGCGCACGGTGGACGGCTCGAAGACGGTGTCGCCGTCCATCATCACGACGATGTCGTACGAGGCGGCGGCGATGCCGGTGTTGAGCGCGCTGGGCTTGCCGCCGTTGACCTGGCGGATCAGCCGGACGAACGGCAGGTCCATCTCCTCGACGATCTCCGCGGTCTCGTCCGAGGAGCCGTCGTCGATGACGATCACCTCGATCGGATGGTCACTGGCGGCGAGGGAGTTGAGGGTGTTGGCGATGCACTCGCGCTCGTTGTAGGCCGGGACCAGCACGGTGACCGGCTCCGTGACGGGCACGCCCCAGGCCTCCCGCCGCTTGGAGCGGCGGGCGTGCAGGGGTGCGAGGACGAGCATCAGCGCGAACCGGCCGAAGTTGAGGAAGCCGACGACGGCCAGCATCCCGATCAGCACCGGCAGGGTGAGCACGGCGAACTGGGTGGCCCAGATGTATCCCTTGCCCGCCCACAGCGGGAAACCGTGCACCGGCGTGGTCGCGCTGGTGGCGCCCAGTGCCTCGGAGACGGTGGCGAAGCGGTAGCCCTGCGCCTGCAGCCTGTCGATGATCTGGACGAGCGCGGTGAGGGTCTGGCTGCGGTCGCCACCCGCGTCGTGCAGCAGGATCATCTCGCCCGCACCGGGCTCGGTCGGCATCGCCGCCTTGACGATCTCCTCGACGCCGGGACGCTTCCAGTCGTCGGTGTCGCGGTCGATGAACGCGGTGAGGTAGCCGCGCGCGCCCACGTACTTGATCACCGGATAGGTCCAGTCGTCCAGCGCCGCGGCGTTGGAGGAGTACGGCGGGCGGAACAACGAGCTGTGGACACCTGCGGCGCCGGCCAGCGCCAGCTGCGTCTGCGCCAGCTCCCAGCTGATCCGGGTGTGGGACTGGTACACCAGGTCGGGGTGGGTGAAGGTGTGCACGCCGAGTTCATGGCCGTCCGCGACGATCTGCCGGATCAGCTCGGGATGGCGCGCGGTCATCCCGCCGGTCACGAAGAACGACGCACGGATGTCGCGGGCCTCCAGCAGCTCCAGGATCTTCGGGGTCCACTCCGGCGAGGGACCGTCGTCGAAGCTCAGCACCACGGTCCGGTCCGGGATGCGGTAGCTCACGGGGTGCTCGTTCTTGGCGCCCCGCGCGTCGATGACCGGTCCACCCTTCAGCAGGTTCTTCGGCACGGTCGTCTTGTCGACCGAGTCCGCGACCCGGGAGTCGTGGAACGCCTCGTTGGTGGCGAGCCCGCGCAGGACGAGGAGCGCGAGCAGGAAGGCCAGCAGGGACAGCGGCATGAAGAAGCGCAGCGGCGGCGCGGCCAGTCGGCGCGGCCTGCGCATGGACTGCCGGCGGCGCTGGTGGCGGGACAATGACGCTCCTGAAGATGGGTGGTGCGGACGGTCAGCTGCGCTTGGCCGGCCGGCCCGAAGGCGTTGCCCCGCGCGGCGCGGTGGTCGTGGGCTTCGATGTGGTCGTCGTCGGCTTCGACGCGCCGGCCGCCGGTCTCGACGCGCCGGCCGTCGGCTTCGACGCGTCGGCCGAGGTCTTCGCCTGCGGTGCGGCGGACCGCGTGGCCGCCCGAGGTGGGGACGACGCGGCCGGCCGGCCCGGCGACGGCGACGACACGGGTGAGGGCGGCGGGGCGGGCGATCCCGCGGGCTGCGCGGGTATGCCCATCGCCGGGGCGTCCGCCTGCCCGCCGATCAGGCTGCTGCCCATGGCGACCGCCAGGATCGCGCCGACCACGGAGACCGGCCAGGCGACGCCGCGCAACAGGCGGCCGCGCAGACCCGACTGGTCGACGAACACCGGTGCGGGAGCGGGATCCGGGAAATGCGGCTCAGGCGTGTCGGGGTCTGCCGGGTACGCCGATCCGCGGTCGGGGGAGGTGATGACTGGGCGCACCTTGCGGGGCCTTTCAGAGCAGGGTACGTAGACCGCGGATGGCAGGGCGAACGCTAGTGCACCGACCTGAATCGAAATTGTCTCGATGTGTGCATTTAGCAGGATCTGCTCAGGTGTCGTAATCGGATTGGAATACCAATTGGACGTACTGGCCAGTAGTCGGGATCCGGGGGCGCCACGCCCTCGCACTTCGTTTGGCTAGGATGCCCACCTCGTGGGATCAGTCATTTGATCCTCATGCAAAAGGGCGTGTCCACGTACCGCCTCAACGCCCCAAGGAGCCCGTGTGAGTCAGCCCCGCCGCACCTCTCGTCGCCGTGCGTGGACTGCGCTCACGCTGCCCGCCCTCCTGTGCGCCCTCGCCGCGTGCTCCGGCGGCCCCGCCGACGATGCCGCCGCGTCCGGCCCCGGTGCGTCGCCGACGCCGTCCGGACCGCCGGGAACCCTGTTCGACACCTTCCACTACAGCGGGGCCGACGACCCCTCGCTCGCCGCGCACGGCTGGGAGATCCGTACCGGCGAGGGCGGCCCGGGGATCAAGGACTCCTGGTCCGCCGCGGGCGCCGGCTTCCCCTCCGACACGACCGCCCAGGGGGGCAGGGTCCTCCAGCTGCAGTCCTCCACGGACGGCACCAAGCAGGGCACCAGGCAGGTCGAGGTGCAGAGCACCGGCAACAACCTCTTCACGGGGACCTTCGCCGCCCGGATCCACTTCAGCGACAAGCCCACGAGCGGCCGGGGCGGCGACCACGTCGTCCAGACGTTCTTCCCGATATCCGCCTCGGACTCCTCGGTGAACTACAGCGAACTCGACTGCGAATACCTGCCGAACGGCGGCTGGGGTTCGGTGGGTCCGCGCCTCGACAACGTCAGCTGGTACAAAGCCGATCCGCCGGACCGGGTCAGCCACACCCTCAAACAGTCCCTCGAGGGTTGGCACCTCATGATGATCACCGCCCTTGACGGAAAGGTCACTTACTCCATGGACGGCAAGGAGCTGTTCACCAGCTCCGGCAAGTACGTCCCGCGCGAGAAAATGGACGTCCACTTCAGCAATTGGCTCATCGACCTTCCCTTCGCGGGTGGTACCCGCACGTGGGACATGAAGGTCAACTGGTTCTACTACAAAGCCGACCAGGCCGTTTCCCTGGCGGACGTCCAAAAGACCGTGGACGGCTTTTACAGCGCCGGCACCGACTACGTCAACACCGTGCCGAAGTCCTGAACCCGAGGCGGGACCGGGCCCGCACGCGGCTCACGGCCCGATCTCGAACTCGGGCGCCTCAAGGCCGTTCAGGCACGCGGTCTTCGGCGCGGCCGGGTCGTCGAAGAACGAAACGGCGATCTCCTGGGCGCACTTCGAGGTGGCGAACACCACGTGCGGCTCGAACGGCACCGTGACCACCTTGGCGTTGGGCAGCGTGCGGGCGACGTACGGCCCGTTGTCCGCCCCGGTCTGCGAGTCGAACCCGCCCGACAGGGCGAGCGTCGGGATGTCGCCTCGCGTGGCGTCCCGGATCGAGGGCGGCGCCGCGGGGACGTCCCAGACGGCGCAGTCCGGGTGCAGGAAGGCGAGCTGCGGGGCCTGGGCCTGTACCGAACGGGGGAACGACGGGAAGGCCTCCTGTCCGCCCTTGAGCGCCGCGGACTCGCTCTCGTACGGCGTCCACTCGCTGCAGAAGACGCCGTAGACCAGCCCGTGCGCGACCCTTCCCATGGCCTGCGGGCTGAGCTTACCGCCCGCCCACTGGCGGGCGATCCGCTGCGGTTTGCCGTGCGCCAACTCGTCGAGGGCGGCGGGGACCTGGGGCGCCACGTGCGTGGCGGAGGTCATCCAGTTCACCAGGGCCGCGCCGTCCAGGACGACCTTCACCGGCTTGTCGCTGCCCGGGAGGGTGACGGTGGTGGTGACCGGCTTGGCCTCGAGTTCGCGGACGAGCCGCTCGAAGGTGGCCGACAGGTTCGGATAGCGCTTGTTGCATGCCGGTTGCTCCGCGCAGGCCTTGAAGAGGCCGTCGAAGCCCTGCCGGGCGCTGCTCCAGGTCGCGGCCGAACCGGCTCTGGACGGGGGCAGTATGCCGTCGAGACCCACCGAGCGCAGCCCCTCGGGGTGCAGGCGCATGTAGACCAGCGCCAGGTGGGTGCCGTAGGAGATCCCGTAGACGTTCCACTGGCCGATGCCGAGCGCGTTGCGCAGGTCCTCGTAGTCGGCGGCGCTCTCGATGTCGTTGTAGGCGGCGAGGTCGAGCCCGCGGGCCGCCAGTTGGTCGCGGCAGGCCTTCGTGGCCTCGACGTGCAGGCGTTCGGTGGAGGGTGCGTCGTGGACGAGGCCGACCGCCCGGGCGTTGAACTCGTCGATGTTGGGGCAGAGGGCGTTCGGGTCGGCCGAGTACGTACCGCGCTGGGACATGAAGATCACGTCACGGTCGCGGTTCAGGCCGCCGTCGATGGCCATCTTCGCCTCGCCCACGGCGTCGTCGCCGGGTCCGCCGGCGAGCCACACGATGGGGTCGGGTTTCGGGGTGTCGGACGCGGCGGGCACGATCGCGACGCCGAGTCTGATCATCCTGCCCGTCGACTCGGCGCGGTTCTCGGGCACGGTGAGCGTGCCGCAGCGGGCCCCTTCCAGCTCCTCGACCGGTTCCGGCGTCTTCGGGCAGGGACCCGGCTCGAAGCGGGCGTCGCCCGCCGTCCGCGCGACCGTGCCGATCGGCGCTCCGGGGCCGGGGGTGGCGTCGGTGCGGGACCACGCCGCGGCGGGCGCCGCGAGCAGGCCGGTGACGAGGACACCGGTCGCCACGGCGGCCGAGGTGGCGCGCAGTCGTCGTACGGTGCGGCGGCGCAGGGGCGGTTGCCGGCGTGTCATCAGGCCTCCCGGTCACTTCGGGACGATGGTGAACGGTGCGGGCTCGAGGTCGTCCACGCACGCCGTGTCGGGCGCGGTCGGACGGGCGAAGAACGAGGCCAGCACGCGCTGCGCGCATGGGGACTGCGGGACCACCCAGTGGCCGATTCCGGGGACCTGGACGGCAGTCGAACGGGACAGGTCGCGGGCCACGCCCTTCGCCCAACTCGCCCCGGTCTTCACGTCGAACGTGCCGGAGACGACGAGTGCCGGCACCGAGCTGACCGTGGCCACCCGCTGGACCTCCGCGCGGTCCGGTACGTTCCAGATCCCGCACACCGGGTACTGGAAGGGCAGTTGCGGCACCTGGGCCAGGACCGTGTCCGGCCATCCGGGGAAGGCCTTCTGCCCCGCCTTCAGCACGTCGGACTCCGAGTACCCCGGAGCCCACTCGCCGCACGCTATCGAGTTCGTCAGACCGTGTGCGAACTCGCCGACCTTCTGGACCGAACCGGCCGCGCGGGCCTGCGCGAAGCGCTCCGGGTTCCCGCGGCTGAGTTCGTCGAGCGCCGCCGGGATGTCCTTGGGCCGGGGGGTGAAGGCGACGATCAGGTTCAGCAGCGCGCCCCCGTCGAGGACGACCTTGACCGGCTTCCCGCCGTTCGGCGGCGTGACGTTCAGCGTCAGGGGGTGGGCCTCCAGCTTGCGCACCTGCTCCGTCAGCAGGCCGGGGAGGTCCGGGTACCGCTCCTTGCAGGCGGGTTGCGCGGCGCACGCCGCGAAGATGTTGTGGATCCCCTCGGCGGTGCTGGTCCATGTCCACGGCAGGGTCACGACCTGGGGAGGGGTGATCGAGTCGATCGCCACCGCGCGGATTCCCTCGGGGTGCAGGCGCAGGTACGTGAGGGCCAGGTTGCTGCCGTAGGAGTACCCGTAGACGTTCCACCGGGGGATGCGCAGCGCCTCGCGCAGGTCGGCGAAGTCCGCGGCGTTCTCGGTGGTGTTGTAGGCGCCCAGCTCGACGCCGTCGGCCGTCAGGCGGGCCCGGCAGTCCTTCACCGCCTTCAGCATGAGCTGCTTCGCCCGCTCCGCGTCGTAGCCCAGGCCCACGGCCTGCTCGTTGAACCGGTCGACCTCCGGGCAGGCGAGGTTCGGCTGGTCGTAGAGGTTGCCGCGCTGGGCCATGACGATCAGCTCGCGGTCCTTGTTGAGGCCGGAGTCGACGAGGAAGGGAATGTCGTCGAACGTGTCGGCTCCCGGGCCGCCCGCCATGAACACCACGGGGTCCTGGGCCGGCTTCGCCGGGCTGGCGGCCGCGATGACCGCCACGGCCAGCCTGATGGTCCGGCCGCCGGGGCGGGAGCGGTTCTCGGGGACCTCCAGGACGCCGCACCGGGCGTTCGCGAGCGCTTCGATCGGCTCGGGCGTCCTCGGACAGGGGCCGGGCACGAACCGGGACGGGGCCGCGGTGCCGGACCGGCCGACGGACGGGGCGGCTGGTGACGCCGCGCCGCTCGGTGCGGGGCCGAGCGCCGCGACGCAGACGAGAGCGGCCGCGGCGGTCGCCGCGTGGATGCTGTGCTTCGGCATGTGATCCCGTTCCTCTGCCGACATCGGCGGCGGCCCCACCGGGCCGGGCCGCAGCGGTATGGACGGAACGCTCCCTCTCGACGCTACTCGGTGGGACGTACGCACGCACGCGGAGCGATCAGCACCCCGGGGTGGCCGGCCGGCCGTTGGTCAGGCGGCCTGGCGTCCGGCCGCGGTCCGGCCCATCGTCAGCGCCAGACGTCGTACGCGGCGCCAGTCCATCGGGGGCGCGGTCGGCGGGACGCCGGGCCGGTGGCGGGGCACGCGCACGCGCAGGGCGCCGGGTTCGAGGCGGCAGCGCACCGGAGTGGCCAGGGTCAGGGCCTCGCCGTCGACGCCGACCGGGATGACGGGAGTGTCCGCGTCGACGACGACCTCCCGGGCGGTGGCCTCGGTCAGCCCGCGGCCCTGCCCGCCGCGCAAGAGGAGTTCCGTGGCTTCGGCGGCGTTGCCGACGCCGACGCACAACACCCCCAGCTCGCCGGAGTCGAGCCGCCCTCGGCGTCCCAGTCCGGCCGAGTCGCCCCTCTCGTAGGGGTTGTTGCTCACGAGCACGGCCTGCGGACCGTCCTTGGTCAGCGGACCGGCACGGACCGTCAGCCGTGCGCCGCTGTGGTGGGTCAGCAGGTCCGGCAGCATCTCCAGGATGGTGCGGGCCTTGTCGTCGCGGTAGGCGGGGCTCTGCACCACTTCCGCGTACACGCCGAACGACGCGTTGTTGAGGAAGACGCGCCCCGCGCTCCGGTCTGCGGGATCCCCGGCGTGGAGACGGCCCACGTCGATGCGCAGTTCGACGCCGTCGGTCAGTGCCTCCAGGCACGTGGAGGGGTCCTGCCGGTCCAGGCCGAGATCCATGGCGAAGTGGTTGCGGGTGCCCGCGCTGATCACCACGAAGGGGAGGTCGTGCTCCATGGCCACACCGGCGACCAGGGCCTGCGTGCCGTCGCCGCCCGCGACGCCGAGCAGGTCGGCGCCGTCCCGTACGGCCTGGCGGGCCAGCTCGGCCACGTCCTGCCGCCGGACCGGATCCAGTACGACGACCTCCGCGCCCAGCGCCCGGGCGCGCTCCGCCAGGTGGAACTTCTCGACCTTCCCGCCGCCCGAGCGCGGATTCATGATCAGGAACGGCTGTGCCGCCCGGTCCGCGGAGTGCTCCGGCATGCCGGGCGGGGCGTCGCCGACCAGCGCGGCCCTGCCCGCGGAGAAGGCCAGCGCCCACAGGCCGACCGAGACCAGCACGACCCAGAGCAGCCCGGCGGCCGTGTACAGGATCAGGACCCCGAGCGGCGCGGCGACCGCCAGCAGGGCGGCCAGCGCCCGGATCCAGCCGGTGTGGGTGAGCAGCCACCACCCGCCGGCCGCCGTGAGCACCAGCCCGGCCCAGCCCACGGCCATGAGCAGCAGGCTGCCGAGCCCGGCGAAGACCACCAGCACCGCGATCGCCGCGGCGCCCGCCACCAAGGCCAGTCGCGCGGCCCAGCGCCTGCTCATGGGGCGACCTCCCACCGGTCCACGGCTGCCGGACAGGGCATGCGACCTCCTCTTCAGGCTACGGGCGGTCACCCTGCGCAGCACGTCCGCCCGGGGCGCCCGCGCGCGGACCGGGGGCCGCGGCCCTCTTCGGACCGGCGGCCGGGAGGACGCCGAGGCCGACGGTGGAAAGCGCCCTAGAAGGCCGAGTGGGCGAACCAGTGGGCGAGCAGGTCCTGGTCGCCGAGCAGCCGGAAGGCGTCGCTGCGGCGGTCGAGGCGGCCGTAGAGGAGGAGCAGGAGGTCGGCGGCGGTTCCCCGGACCGTGGCGTCCGCCGGGCGGGATTCGGCGTCGTCGGCCACCAGGGCGAAGCCGTCGGGGCGCAGGCCGACGAGCCAGTCGCCGTCGCCTTCGCCGTCGCCGTCCGTGCAGCTGAAGCGAATCGTCCGGTCAGCGGCGCGCAGTTGGGCGGTCAGCGGCGCGAAGGAGGACGCGAACGGCAGGTTGGTCAGGAACTCGTCGATGCCGTCGACCGCCAGTGCGCGGTCGACCTGCGGCGGGAGTCCAAGGGCGAGTTGGGCGTCGACCCGGTGGACGAGCGTCTCGAAGAGCATGCGCCGGACCCAGAACCGGGCGTGCTGGTCGACTCCCCAGGCCCACATGGGGGCGTCCAGGTCGGTGGCGGCGAACACCTCGGCGGCCTCCGCCGCGCTCGCGGCCAGCCAGTCGGGCAGGCCGTCGGGTCGCTCCGGCAGCCGCAGGTCCACCTCGCGGCTGGTCGGGGGCTGCTGGATGCGGCGGCGCAGCAGCTCGGTGAACCAGCGGTGCACGCTGCCGACGTGCCGGGTGAGGTCTTCGAGGGTCCAGCCGGGGCAGGTGGGTACCGGGGTGGAGAGGTCGGCCGCCTCGACCGCGGCGACGAATGCGGCGGTCTCGGCTGCGACGGCCGCTCCGTGCTGGGCGGGGTTCATGTCCGTGCCCTTCCTCTGCTGGTGCTGCCCCAGGCGGCAATGATTAAGAGGGTGGATGGTTTAGCTCTTCAAGTAATACGGGACGGTAATTCCGCACCGTTGAGGATGTCAACTTTCCGCCCGCCGGGCCGCCCCCGGCCCGTCAGCGCAGTTGGCGGCGGACCAGGTCGTGGAAGAGGCCGCTCGTGTCGGCGAGCAGTTCGGCCGGTGGACCCTGCTGGACCACGCGGCCGTCCGCCATGGCGATCACCCGGTCGGCGTCCATGATCGTGCTGAGCCGGTGGGCGATCACGATGCGGGTGGCGTGCAGGGCCCGGGTGGATTCGATGACGACGCGCTGGGCCTCGTTGTCCAGCGCGCTGGTGGCCTCGTCGAAGAACAGGAGGCGCGGTTTGCGGATGAGGGCCTGGGCGATCATCAGCCGCTGCCGCTGGCCACCGGAGACGGTGCCGCCGCCGTCGGACAGCATGGTGTGCATGCCCATCGGCATGGCCTTGATGTCCTCCGCCAGACCCGCCATCGCGGCGGCCTCCCACGCCTCCTCCGGCGAGTACGTCCCGGCGCCGCAGATGCAGTCGAGGATCGAGCCGGTGAAGGGCTGGGCGTTCTGCAGGACGACACCGCACTGGCGGCGCACGGCCGCCTGGTCGAGCGCGGCCAGGTCCTGGCCGTCGTAGAGCACGCTGCCGGAGAGGGGTTTGTCGAAGCCGATGAGCAGTCGCAGCAGTGTCGACTTGCCGCAGCCACTGGCGCCGACGATCGCGACGAACTCCCCCGGGCGGACGCGGAAGTCGACGCCGTCGAGCACGAGCGGGCCGTCGTCGGCATAGCGGTACGACAGGTCCCTGGCCTCGATCGCGCCGGTCAGTTCCCCCGGCGGGGTGCTGGAGCCGCCCGCTTCGGGGAGCTCCCGCAGGACCGGCCGGATCTGCTCGAACATCGGCAGGACGGCGGCCGCCGAGATCAGCGCGCCGGTCAGCTGCGTGACCGACGACAGCAGCATGGTCAGCGCGGTGCTGAAGGTCAGGAACTCGCCGGCGGACATGGCCCCGCGGGCCGGTCCGGCGAGCAGCACGAACATCACCAGCGTGCACAGCGGCAGGTAGACGGCGCCCAGGACCGTGATGACGTTCTGGATCCGGCCGGTGCGCTGGTGCAGGTCGCGGGTACGGGCGAACTCCCGTGCCCAGGCGGCGTACGCGAAGCTCTCGGCCGCGGCGACCCGCAGCTTGGGCAGCCCGCGCAGGGTCTGGAAGGCCTGGTTGTCGAGCCGGTGGCCGAGCTTGATCAGCCGGCGTTCGTAGCGCAGCTGCCACAGTCCCAGGCCGAGGAAGACGCCCGCGATGACGACCAGCATGGCGAGCGCGGCCATGGCCAGCGGCACGCTGTAGACGAGCAGCAGCACGAGGTTGATCGCGCCGACCGCGCCCGCCTGGACGCAGACCGGGCCGATGCCGGACAGCACGCGGCGCATCGCGCTGATGCCCATCGCCGCGCCGGCCAGTCCGCCGGTGGAGCGCCCGGCGAAGAACGTCGTCGGCAGCCGCAGCAGCCGGTCCCACACGGCCGGCTGCACGGTGGCCTCGATGCGGCCCTCCATGCGCAGGAGGGAGGTGTTCTGCAGCAGCATGAACACTGCCGAGACGACGCCGGTCGCCAGCAGTGCCAGCCCGGTCTGCACGATGAGGCCGTTCTCGGCCTGCGGGACGTACCGGCCGAGGACCTGTCCGGTGGCGATGGGCACCAGGGCGCCGAGGACCACCGCGACCAGCCCGCCGAGGAGGAGGCTGCGCAGCTCGGGGAAGGTGCCGCGCACGCTGAAGCGGAGCAGGGCCGGCAGGCCCACCGGCCCGTCGGGCAGGGGGCGGTAGAACATGACGCCGTGCGGTTCGAAGGCCGCCTCGTTGGTCTTCGAGACGCGCTCGCGGGTTCCGGTGGCCGGGTCGACCGCCTCGTAGCGACCGCGCCGCCACAGGAGGGCGACGGGCGCGCCGTCCTTCTCCCGCCGGCCCACCAGCGGACCGCTGTTCTCCCGCCACCAGCGCCCGCTGAGCCGGACCGCGCGGGTGCGGATCCGTGAGGCGAGTGCGATGCGTTCGACGGGATCGAGGTGCCCGGACACGGCGCCGGCCGCGCCCGGCTCGGACAGGGTGATGCGGGCCGCGGCGGCGACCGTGCGGCACACGGCGAAGGTCGCGTCGGCGCTCCTGCTGCGGTGGGGGTGCCGGCCGGAGCGGACGATGGACGCCAGCAGCGTGTGGTCCGCCTGCGTGCGCGCGGCCCGGCCCGCCTCGATGCCGGCGGCCGTGCGGTCCTCGTGCGTGCGCTCGAGCTGTTCGATCCGGCTGTCGAGGGCGTACAGCAGCCGGTGCTGCTGGTCGACCATGCCCTGCCACATCGCCGCGTCGACGAGGAGGGTGCCCACCGCCTCCGCCTCGTACACGGCCCCGTACTGGACGCTGCCCGGGGTGATCTGCATCCACAGGATGTCGTCGTCGGCCCCGCCCTGTCCGGTGGTGGCGCTGCCGTCGAGCGGGGCCTGGTAGAGCACGCGCAGCCCGCGGCCGACGCCACGCGCGAAGGCGTCCTCCAGCGGGCTCAGCCGTCCTCCGTCGGCGGCCCCGTACGGCACCTGGTCGGCGTACCACGCGCCGCCGTCGAACTGACCGGTGTGGAACCGACCCGCCTGGGACTGGTCGCCGTGGAACGGGTCGCCGTACTCCGGGCGGTACAGCTCCCGCAGTTCGATGCGGCGCAGCCAACACCCCTCCAGGGGGCGGCCGACCAACGTGTGGTCGGGCCCCTCCGCCGGGCCCAGCAGCAGCGTGCCCGGCGACAGCCGGCCCAGGAAGTGCCAGTGACCGGCCTGCGCCGCGTCGACGGCGAACAGGTCCAGCTCGCCCTGTACGACGAGCCACAGGACGAGCGGGCCCTCCAGGGCCAGGCTGCGCAGTCCCGTGCAGTCGACGGGCGAGCCCAGTGCGCCGAGCGCGGCGACCACCGGGTCCGGGGGCCCGCCCGAGGGCCCCGCGCCCGCGAAACCCACGGCGGCGTGGTGTGCGTACGTCACCTCAGTGCTCCTTGACCAGTGCGGCGTACGGGCCCCGGGCGGCGAGCAGCCGCTCGTGCCGGCCGCGTTCCACGACCGTGCCGCGGTCGAGTACGAGGATCTCGTCGCTGTCGCGCACGGTGCTCAGCCGGTGCGCGATGACCACGCAGGCGCAGCCACGACGGCGCAGGTTGTCGATGATGACCTGCTCGGTCACCGCGTCCAGGGCGCTGGTCACCTCGTCGAGGACCATGACGCTGGGGCGGCGCACCAGCGCCCGTGCGATCTCCAGCCGTTGGCGCTGACCGCCGGAGAAGTTGCGGCCGTCCTGTTCCACGCGGCTGTGGATGCCGCCGGGGCGGCGGGCGACCACGTCGTGCACGGCGGCGTCCTCGAGGGCGGCGATGACGTCCTCGTCCGCGATGGTGGGGTCCCACAGGGTCACGTTGTCGCGGACGGTGCCCTCGAAGAGGAAGACGTCCTGGTCGACGAAGGAGACGGAGGCGGCCAGCGCGCCGCGCGGGATGTCCGCCAGCCGCATCCCGTCGATGCGGACGGTCCCCTCCCAGGGGGTGTAGAGGCCGGAGATCAGCCGGGAGACGGTGGACTTGCCGCTGCCGGAGCCGCCGACGAGCGCGACCTGCTGACCGGGGCCGACCGAGAGCGAGAAGCCCTTGAGCAGCGGGGCGTCCAGCGGGCTGTAGCCGAAGGTGACGTGGTCCAGTTCCACATGGCCCTTGAGGCGGCGGGTGCCGCCGGCGGGCTCGCGCCGCGCGTGGACGGGCGCGACGGGGAAGTTCTCGACGTCCTTGAGCCGGGCGACGTCGGCCGCGAAGTCCTGGATCCGGCCGGCGACGCCGCCCAGCCGGGCGATCGGCGCGGTGAAGCTGGTCACCAGGGCCTGGAAGGCGACGAGCAGGCCCACGGTGAGGTGTCCCTCGGCCGCCCGCAGGCCGCCGATCATCAGGATCAGCGCGCTGTTGAACGCCGCCAGCGTGGGCGCGACGATCGCCAGCCACGCGCTGGGCACGCCGAGCCGCTGCTGCACGTCGAGGGTGACGGCGTGCTGGCCGGCCCAACGGCGGAAGAAGCCGTTCTCGGTGCCCGTCGCCTTCATCGTCTCGATGAGTTGGAGACCGCTGTAGGAGGTGTTCGTCAGCCGGGCGCTCTCGGCGCGCAGTTTCTGGGTGCCGGTGGCCCTCAGCCCGATCACGACGCGCATCGCCACGACGTTGAGCAGGGCCACGGCCACGCCGACGAGGGTGAGTTGGGGATCGTACGTCCACAGCAGCACCGCGTAGAGGACGACCACGACGGCGTCCACGGCGGCGGCGGCCAGGTCCCGGGCGAGGGTCTCGGCGACCGCGTCGTTGGAGCGCAGGCGCTGGACCAGGTCGGCCGGGTTGCGCTGGGAGTAGAAGGTGACGGGGAGCCGGAGCAGGTGCCGGAAGAAGCGGGCGCTGCCGAGGGTGGAGGAGATGATGCGCCCGCGCAGCAGGTTGGCCTGTTGCAGCGCGGTGAGCGTCGCGGTGAGGACGAGGGCGGCGGCCATCGCGGCGAACAGCACCCCCAGCAGGGAGCTCTGCTCACCGATGAGGAACATGTCGATGTAGGTGCGGCTCAGCGCCGGCACCGACGCCCCGACGGCGACCAGGAGCAGGCTGGAGAGCACGGCGGCGGCCATGGTGCCGGAAGTGCCGCGCAGGCGGGCCGGCATGGCGCCCAGGACGCCCGGTTTGCGGCCGCCGCGACGGAAGCCCTCGCCGGGCTCGAACGTGAGGACGACGCCGGTGAAGCTGGTGTCGAACTCGTCCATGGGGACGAACCGGCGGCCCTTGCCGGGGTCGTTGACGTACACGCCGCGGCGGCCGAGCCGGCGGCCCGTGCCGTCGTAGACGACGTAGTGGTTGAACTCCCAGAAGAGCACGGCCGGGGCGCTGACCTCGGCGAGCGCGGCCAGGTCCATCTGCATGCCCTTGGCCGTCAGCCCGTACCCGCGTGCGGCCTTGAGGAGGTTGCTGGCGCGGGAGCCGTCGCGGGAGACGCCGCAGGCGATGCGCAGCTCTTCGAGGGGGACGAAGCGGCCGTAGTGGCCGAGCACCATGGCCAGGGCGGCGGCGCCGCACTCGACCGCCTCCATCTGCAGCACGGTGGGCGTGCGTACGGGGCGGGGCGTCCTGCCCCTGGGGGCCGTAGGGGCGGTCCTGCGGCGGCTGCCGCCCTTGGGGTCGGGGCGGTGGCGCCGGCGACCGGGGGGAGGGAGCTGCGGCGGTGCTCCGGTGCGCGGCGCGGTCACGGCAGCAGCCAGTCGACGGGGCGGCGGGCGGCGAGGTGGACGGCGCCGGTGAGCGGGGTCCGCGAGTCGAGGGCGTACGGGGGCCCGCCCGGGGAGGACCACCGGTAGCCGGACCGGGTGGAGGGCGAGCGTTCGAGCCGTACGAGCACGGCGACCGGGTTGCCGTGCTCGGCGAACTGTTCGGCGAGCGCGCTGTCGCCGAGGAAGCCGCCGATCTGCGCCTGCGTCTGGGGCGCGCGGCCCACCGCCTGGACGCGGCCGCGCAGGGTGCCGAACTGCTGTCGCGGGACGGACTGGACGCTCAGGTCGACGGCGGCGCCCACGGGGATCGCCGAACCGTTGTCGCCCGGCACGTACAGGACGGCCACCAGGGGGTCCTCCGGATTCTTCACGCGTTCCACGGTGGCCACGTCCGCACCTGTGGCGACGACCGAGCCGACCTTGGCCACCAGCGCCGTCAGCCGGCCGCCGGTCACCACGCGCACGGGGCGGTCGCCCTGTTCCGTACGGACGTTGAGGAGGGGCGCGCCGGCGTCGAGCAGCTGGCCCTCCTCGGCGAGGACTGCGGTCACCTGCCCGGCGACCGGGGTCTGCAGCACGTAACTGCCCTCGGCCCGGGTGAGGATGCCGGGTGCGCTCAGCTTGGAGGAGACGGTGCCGGTGAAGGCCCAGAATCCGGCGGCGGCCATGACGACGACCGTGACGGCCAGGACCAGCCGTCCCTGCGGGCGCGCGAAACGGACGGGCAAATCGAGTTCTTCGGGCGATTGCAGCTTGGAAAGAGCCTTTTGGCGAAACTGCACGGACCATTCCTTCCACTGCATTCGCGTCGTTCGGGTACGTGGGCAGCCGGGAACCCCGGAGCCGTGGGGGGCGCTCCGGGGTTCCTGGGGATATCCGGATCAGAGACCGGCGCGCCCGGCGTTCACCGAAACGCCGGTGAGGCCCGTGACGAGACCGGGGACGTGGGACACGATGCCCGTCGCGGCCTGGACGGTGTGGAGGGAGCCCACGACGCCCACGACGCCACTGACATCGCTGGTCACGGCGCCGGCCAGGCCGCCGGAGACGCTGATGATGCCGCCGGAGACGGCGTCCAGCTCGGTGTCGGCGATCTCACGGGTCTCGATGTCGTTACGCATGACGCGCACCTTTCATTGGGGGGAGGAATTCACAGCTGCGGCGGCTGGGCGAGCGAAACTCGACCGCCTTTCCCGGCTGCCGCAATGCGCAGATGTAAGCACGCGAACCTGTCGGCCAGCCAATCCCGTTGACCCCCCGTCACGGGCGGATGATCACCTCTGGTGACGGACGTGCAGCTTGATTCACCGAATGGTGACGGCTTCTTCACAAGATCGAGTAACAGATATGGGCCGCCCCCTGCCGACACGGAACCAACCGGGACAAGCTCCCACCGAACGCCAGGGGAATTTCCCTCATCTCGTGGAGCCGCGGGGGTCGACGGAAGCGCTCGCGAACACCATGTGGAGGTTTCCGTGAGGCGCGTGACGTGACGGAGCCGTCACACCCGGTGCACCGGGCGCAGCCCTCGGGCAGGGCAAGCTGTGCGGTCCTGTGCGGTGACGCCGTCGACGACCGCGGCCGAGGCGTTCGCCCTCACGCTCGCGGACCGGCGATGGGCTGCTCCGTCCAGATCGTCTTCCCGGTGCCGGTGAACCGGCAGCCCCAGCGGTCGGTGAGCTGGGCGACGAGGAACAGGCCGCGGCCTCCCTCGTCGGTCTCCCGTGCCCGGCGCAGGCGCGGCTGCGTGCTGCTCGGGTCGGACACCTCGCAGACGAGTACCCGGTCGCGGATCAGCCGGAGCCCGACCGGGCCGCCCGCGTAGCGGATCGCGTTGGTGACGAGCTCGCTGACGACGAGCTCGGTCACGAAGCCCAGTTCGTCCAGCTCCCAGCCGGAGAGCCGGCCCACCACCAGTTCACGGGCGTGCCCGACGAGGGACAGGTCGGCTTCGAACTCCCACTCGGCGACCCGGTCC
This sequence comes from Streptomyces sp. NPDC005533, assembly GCF_042871845.1. Taxonomy (NCBI): domain Bacteria; kingdom Bacillati; phylum Actinomycetota; class Actinomycetes; order Kitasatosporales; family Streptomycetaceae; genus Streptomyces; species Streptomyces sp. NPDC005533. The sequence goes on from NZ_JBIAJH010000005.1 coordinate 230,350, forward strand.
GGCGGCAGGGCGCGGGTGCGGGCGAGCAGCAGGGCCACGTCGTCGGCGGGCTCCTGGGACAGCACCTTGTCGAACACGCCCTGGCTGACCTCGCCCAGGGGCCGGCCCGATCCGGCGCCGACGAGCGAGCTCCGCAGCCTCTCCATCCCTTCCTCGATGTCGCCGCCGCGGCGCGCCACGAGGCCGTCCGTGAAGAACGCGAGTGTGCTGTCGGGCCGTACGCCGAACTCCGTCACCTCGAAGGGCATTCCGCCGACGCCGAGCGGCGGTCCGGGCACCATGTCCAGGAAGTGCGGCTCCTCCCCCGGGGGCAGCACGGCCGGCGGCGGATGACCGGCGGTGGCGGCGACGCACCGGCTCGTCACCGGGTCGTAGACGGCGTACAGGCACGTCGCTCCGAGCACCGCCGGTTCGGTGCGGGATTCGCCGGTCGTCTGCTCGCTGGAGAAGCCGAGCACCAGGTCGTCCAGGTGGGTGAGCAGCTCGCCGGGATCCAGGTCGAGGTCGGCCAGGGTCTGCACCGCGGTCCGCAGTCGGGCCATGGCCGCGGTGGCCTCCAGTCCGTGGCCGACGACGTCCCCGACGACGAACGCCACGCGCAGCGAGGGCAGCGGGATGACGTCGAACCAGTCCCCGCCGACTCCGGCGCCGCCGCCCGCCGGCTGGTAGATCCCCGACGTGTCCGCGGCCGCCGTGTTCAGGACGGACTGCGGCAGCAGGCTTCGCTGCAGGGCCACCACCGCCCGGTGTTCCTTCGTGTAGCGGCGCGCGTTGTCCACGCCGAGTGCGGCCCTGGAGGCGACGTCCTGGAGGAGGGCGGCGTCCTCCTCGCCGAAGGCGGAGGGCAGTTGGCTGCGCCAGACGGTGACGCAGCCGAGGATCAGACCGCGTGCGTACAGGGGCACCGCGACGGTGGAGTGCGCCCCGCTGGGGACGAACAGGCGCAGGGTGTCGGTGTCCACGCCGAGTGCGGAGCGCAGTACGTCGACGTCGGACACGAGCACGGGCCGTCCCGCCATGAGCGGGCGCATCACCTCGGTGTCCGGTACGGGAGGGAGCGCCTCGCCGACCGGGAGGAGGTCCTCCGCGCAGACACCCGGGCTCTGCGCGGCGGCGGTCCGGCGCAGGCGGACCTCACCGCTGGTGTCGAGCCGCAGCGGTTCGTCTCCCACCAGGACCGGCTCGGCGAGGTCCACGGTGGCCAGGTCCGCGAAGTCGGGGACGAGCAGGTTCACGAGGACCTGGGCCATGTCCGTGACGTCCAGGGACGCCCCGATGCTCTCGGCGGCGGTGAGGGACAGTCTCCTGCGGCGTCGTTCCGAGTCGGGCGCGACCGCCTCCACGGCGGTCTCCGCCGGGGTGACCAGGACGAGCCACTGGGCTTCGGCGTCGCGCTCGCCCGGAGTGCGGGCCGCGAGTCGGACGACCGTGCAGACCAGGGGCACCTTCGTGCCCACGTGCTCGCCTGCGGGCAGGGTCACCAGGCGGCGGGCCGGTCCCGCCTCCGCCCCGGCACTGGGCAGCATCCCCAGCAGGGGGGCGCAGGTCTGACCCGGCGGGCAGTCCAGCAGCTTCGCAGCCCACTCGGAACGGGCGACGACCACGCCCGCGTCGTCCAGTACGACCGCTGCCGTCTCGGTCACGGGCACCGAGGCCGACCTCGGGCCACGATGCTCCGGTTCACGCATGTCGCCTCCACGCACCGCAATCTTCAGTATCGACCCCGGGACGGGCACCGGCGACCCGCGGAGAGGGTGTCGCGCCCCCATGTCGGACGCCAGGGACAGGAGACATCCGGAGCGGGAGCCGGGGCCACGCGCGGCCGGGTGGTGGGGGCGGCAGGCCGGTGGGATGCGGGGGCGGCCTGCCGCCGGGTGGTTACGGGACCGGCTGCTGCTGGGTCACGCAGTGGATGCCGCCGCCGCCGGCGCCGAGGCGGTCGATGTCGAGCCGTTCCACGACGCGGCCGGGGAAGAGGCGGGTCAGCGTGGCGCGCGCCGCGGAGTCGGCCTGGGTGTCGCCGAACTGACCGCTGATCACGGCGCCGTTGCACACGTAGTAGTTGGCGTAGGAGGCGAGGAAGTCCGGGTTGGTGGAGCGGATCCTGTCGTAGTCGGGGCCCTGGAGCTTCTCGACGGTCATCCGGGCGCCGCCCGCGGTCGTGGCCGCGGACAGGACCTGGTACTGCCTGCGGGCGTCCCTGGCGTAGACGTCGTCGTCCGAGGCCTGCGGCATCTGGACGAGTGCCTTCCCCGGGGCGAGGAAGCGGGAGGTCGCGTCGACGTGGTCGTCGTACCGACGCCCACGTGGACAGCCTCGTCCGCTTCACCGCGCCGGGTGTGGTCCTGCCGGACCGCGCGCACCCGACCACCCCGCCGGACTCCTGGTCCTGCTCCGCCGACCAGGCCAAGTCCGTCCTGTCGAAGGCGACGGACGCACGCGGCCGGAGCTTCGAGGTCGTCGACCTGCCGCAGCCCGACCCGGACAGGATCACGGGCCGGGGCGACGACTTCGTGTCGACGTACGCGAACTTCTACATCGCCAACGACGCCGTCTTCATGCCCGAGTTCGGGGACCGCAAGGCCGACGACCAGGCGCGGGGCATCCTGCGGGAGCACTTCCCGAAGCGGGACGTCGTACCGGTCGCGATCGACACGATCGCGTCGGGTGGCGGCGGCATCCACTGCTCGACCCACGACCAGCCCGGCAGGCCGGCGGCCTGACCCCCCGGGCCTCGGCCGCGCCACCGCCGGGCTCCGCCCGCGCCTCATCGCCGGCGAGGCCAAACGGTGCGGCTCAAAGCCCGGGACTCCGCCCCGCACCCCGCGCCTCAAACGCCGGCGAGGCTGAATTTGTGCGGCCCAGCCGGAGGGTACGGCGAGGCCGGATGGTGCGGCACAGCTGGAAGGTGCGGCACAGCTGGAAGGTGCGGCACAGCTGGAAGGTGCGGCACAGCTGGAGGGTGCGGCACAAAGATCGGGGCTCCGCCCCCGGCCCCGCGCCTCAAACGCCGGCGAGGCTGAATTGGTGCGGCCCAGCCGGATGGTGGGGCACAGCTGGAGGGTGCGGCTCAAAGATCGGGGCTCCGCCCCGGACCCCGCGCCTCAAACGCCGGCGAGGCTGAATTGGTGCGGCGTAGCTGAATGGGTGCGGTCAGGCTGGACGGGTGTGGCCGGGCTGGATGGGTGTGGCCGGGCTGGGTGGTGTGTCGGTACCGGGTAGCAGGCGGGTCGGTTGGGGTGGGGGTGGGTGTGTGTCGGGGTGATCCCCGCAGGGTGCCAAACGCACTTCCGCCCAGCTCTCCGACACCCCGACACGTTTGGCGCCCGAGGAGACGCCCCGGCGCGCGCCCGCCCCCACCCCAACCGGCCCAAGCGGCGCAGCCAAAGGGCGCCCGCCCCCACCCCAACCGACCCCCACCCCGCCGACCCCGCCCAAGCGGCGCAGCCAACCGGCGGGAACTCGCACGGCATCGCGTACGACTACCTCCCCGGCGGCTCCCGCGCGGACGACCACGGCGGGCGCAGCTCCGTACCCATGCCCGTACCGAGGATCTGGAGCGCCGATGACCGGTAGGCAACCCGAGGCCCGCACCGACGGCGGCCTGCGGCGCGGGGCGCCGCCACCGGCTCTGGCCGGCTTCGTCGTGCTGCTGGCGGCCCTGTTCGCCCTCTCCTACGGGGTGGGTGCGGCCGCCGGGCCGGTCGCCCCCGGCCTGCACCGCACCGGCACCGGCACCGGCACCGGCTCGGGATCCACCGGCGGCTCGCACGGTGGCGGCGGCATGAGCGGCACGCATCCGGGGAGCGGCCGATGACCGCGGACACGGCGGGCGGCACCCTGACGGCGACCGATCTGATCGTCGGCGGAATGACGTGCGCGGCCTGTGTGAACCGGGTGGAGAAGCGGCTGGCCCGGCTCGACGGGGTGAGCGCGACGGTCAACCTCGCCACCGGGAGGGCGCGGGTGAGCCATCCGCCGGCCGTCACCCCCCAGGACCTCATCGCGGCGGTGGAACGCGCCGGCTACACCGCCGAACTGCCCCCGCCGGCGGAGCCACCCGCGGAGCCCCCCGCAGAGCCGCCCGCGGACGGGGAACGCCGGGAGCGCGAACGGCTGTTGGTCACCGCCCTGCTCTGCCTGCCGGTCCTCGTGCTGTCGATGGTGCCCGCCCTGCAGTTCCGCAACTGGCAGTGGCTGTGCCTCACTCTGGCCGCACCTGTCGTCGTGTGGAGCGCCCTGCCGTTCCACCGGCGGGCGGTGCGCGGGCTGCGGCATTCGGTGGCCACCATGGACACCCTGGTCTCCCTCGGGGTCCTCGCCTCGTTCTGCTGGTCCCTGTACGCGCTGTTCCTCGGCGGCGCCGGCGTTCCGGACATGCGGATGCCGTTCACCTTCCTCCCCTCGGCGGGTGGGGAGGTCGCGCACGTCTACCTGGAAGCCGCCGTCGGAGTTCCCCTGTTCGTCCTGGCCGGCCGCCACCTGGAGGGCAGGGCCCGGCGGAGCACCGGCGCGGCCCTGCGCTCACTGGCCGGGCTCACGGTCAAGGACGTGACCGTGCGCGAGGACGGCAGGGAGCGGCTGATCCCCGTGGAACAGCTGCGCGTGGGGCAGGAGTTCCTCGTCCGGCCCGGTGAACGGGTCGCCACCGACGGTGTGGTGGTCTCCGGCAGCTCGGCTCTGGACCTGTCCCTGGTCACCGGCGAGAGCGAGCCCGTGGAGGTGGGGCCGGAGCGCAAGGTGGTGGGCGCCGCCGTCAACGCCGGTGGACTGCTGCTCGTACGGGCCACCGCGGTCGGTGCGGACACCCAGCTCGCCCGCATCACCCGCATGGTCACCGAAGCCCAGGCGGGCAAGGCCCGGGCCCAGCGGCTCGCCGACCGCGTGGCGGGGGTCTTCGTCCCCGTCGTCCTCGCTCTGGCGGTCACCGTGCTCGGTTTCTGGCTCGGCGCCGGGGCGGACCCGCAGGCCGCGGTGACCGCGGCGGTGGCGATCCTCGTCGTCGCCTGTCCGTGCGCGCTGGGGCTGGCGACGCCCACCGCGCTGCTGGCCGCGACCGGCCGGGGGGCACAGCTCGGCGTGCTGGTCAGCGGTCCGCAGGCGCTGGAGGCCCTGCGGCACGTCGACACCGTGGTCCTGGACAAGACCGGCACGCTCACCACCGGACACATGAGCGTCGTCCAGGTCACGGCGGTCAGCGGCGGCATCGGGCGCGAGGCCGTCCTGCGCCTGGCCGGGGCCGTGGAGCAGGGCTCGGAGCATCCGCTGGGCCGCGCCCTCGCCGCGTACGCGCAGCGCGCGCTGCCCGGGGGCACGCTGCCCCCGGTCACCGACTTCCGGGCGACGGCCGGGACAGGGGTCACGGGGCTCGTGGAGGGCCGGCGCATCGACCTGCTCTCGCCCGACGACGGACTGCCGAAGTCCTTGGCGCAGGCGCTGGCCGAGGCGGAGGCGTCCGTGCTGACTCCCGTCCTGGTCCGGGTGGACGGCTTCGACGAGGCCCTGATCACCCTCGGGGACGTGCTGCGGCCCGGGAGCTACCGGGCCGTGGACCGGATGCGCCGGCTGGGAGTGGAACCGGTGCTGGCCACCGGTGACCGCGATGCCACGGCCCTGGCGGTCGCCGCGCAGCTCGGCATCCACGCGGTCCACGCCCGCTGCACTCCGGAGGGGAAGGCCGAGCTGGTGGCGCGTCTGAAGGCGGAGGGCCGCCGGGTGGCGGTGATCGGTGACGGGGTGAACGACGCCGCGGCCCTGGCCCGCGCCGATCTCGGCATCGCGATGGGCAGCGGTACGGACGTGGCGATCGGCGCCGCCGATGTGACGCTGGTGCGCGGTGACATCGAGGCGGTGGCCGACGCGGTCCGGCTGGCCCGTCGCACCCTGGGGACGATCCGCGCCAACCTCGTCTGGGCGTTCGGCTACAACGTGGTCACCGTGCCCCTGGCCGCGGTCGGTTGGCTCAACCCGATGGTCGCCGCCGCCGCGATGTCCGCCAGCTCCCTGCTGGTGGTCGGCAACAGCCTGCGCCTGCGGGCCTGGCATCCCGCGCCGAAGCGCCACGGCGGCATGTCGACCCGTCCCCGCCGAAAGGGTTTTCAGCGATGACCGATCCTCTCTCCCCCACGTCCTCGGCCGCGCAGTCGCCCGCCGGCCGCCGGCTGCGCGAAGGGCTGGTCGCCGTGCTGGCACCGGTGACCGCCTGTCTCACGGCCCTGGTCGGGCTGACCGCGTGGACCACGGCGGGGGCCGCGGGCACTCCGGCCCGGATCGAGGTCGGCATCGGGCGGGTCTTCCTGCCGTACGCCGACCGGGAGCGCACGGCCGCGTTCTTCCGGATCACCAACACCGGTGGCTCCGGGGACCAGTTGGTCTCCGTGACCTCTCCCGTCGTCGAGTCGGTCACGCTGAGCCGGCACGGGAGCGCCGCGGGGGCGGATTCCCTGCGCATGGTCCCCTCGGCGGAGGTCCCCGCAGGCTCGACGCTGGAGATGACTCCGAGCACGCTGGACGTGATGATGACGGTCAGGGGCCGCTGGCAGGTGGGGGACGCCTTGCCCTTCGTCCTGCACTTCCGCAACAGCGGGCCCGTCCAGGCCGTGGCGTTCGTCGTGCGGCCGGGAGGCTGAGCCGCCCCGCGTCGCGGACCTCGCCGATCGCGCCGATTTCGTCCGTCCCGCCGCTTGCGGGAACCCGGAGCCCGCCCCGGCCGACTACTCCCCCGTACGGGGCGGACACCGCGCCGAAGTCATCCTGCTGCAGAGGATCGAGGGACGAGAGATGGGCGGGCTGGACGTCCACATGCGCGCAGTGGCCTGCCGGCACGGCCGGGTGGAGGCCGTCGCCGATGTGGACCTGGAGATCGCGGCCGGTGAGCGGGTGGCCCTGACCGGCACGAACGGTTCGGGCAAGACCACGCTGCTGCGGGCCGTGCTCGGCCTCCACCGGCAGGTGTCGGGCGCGATCACGGTCGGCGGGCGCGGCACCGGTTCGGCCGCGGAGTGGGCCTGGCGGCGCCGGGCCTGCGCGTGGATCCCGCAGAAGCCGGCCGCGGGGCGCTTCCCGCTGCTCGGCGCCGAGCTGCTGGCGAGCAGCGGCGCGGCGACGGACGCGGCCGAGGCCGCGGACCGGCTCGGGGTGGGTCCGCTGACCGGGCGGCCGCTGCACACCCTCTCCGGCGGGCAGTTGCAGCGCATGTACCTGGCCCGGGCGATCGGCTGCGTGGCCGCGGGGGCGCAGGTGCTCCTGGCCGACGAGCCCACCGCCGCCCTCGACTTCGACGGTCAGGAGGAGGCGGCGGACGTGCTCACCTCCTTGCCGGTGACCCTCGTCGTGGTGACGCACGACCGCGCGCTGGCGCGGCGCTGCGACCGGGTACTGGAGATGGCCGCGGGCCGGCTGCGGGAGGTCCGATGACGCTCGCCACCGCCGACCTGGGCACACTCCTGCAGCTCCTGCCCGTGCAGCGGGCGGGCATCGCCCTGCTGCTGGCCGCCGTCGGGCTGCCCGTGATCGGGGTGGTCATCGTCGGGCTCGACATCATGCCGGTCCGGTTCGCGATGATGCACGTCGCCCTGCTCGGCATCGCGGTCGGCCTGCTCACCGGCCTCGACCCCATGCTGTGCGCGCTGGTGGCCTGCGCCCTGGCCGGTGCGGGCGTCGCCCCGCTCGCCCGCACCCCGGACGGGCTGTCCGGGGCGATGGGGCTGCTGATGAGCCTGGCCATCGCGGCGGCGCTGCTGCTGCTCGCCGTGTCGGGCGTCAACGCCTCCGGCGCGTTCGCCCTGCTCTGGGGGTCGATCCTGTCGGTGGGCACCGCCGACCTCGTGGTCCTCGGCGTGCTCGCGGTCGTGGTCCCCGGCCTGTTCTGGTGGCGGCGCCGCGAGATCGGCCTGCTCCTCCACGACCGCGAACTCGCCCAGTGCTCGGGCGTTCCCGTACGGGCGTTGACGGCGGTCCTCCTGGTCCTCGTCGCCGTCGCCGTCGCGGGCGCCATCAAACTCACCGGCGCCCTGCTGGTCGACGCGCTGACGCTGCTGCCGGCGCTCGCGGCCCGCCGCCTCGGCGGCTCGCTGCGGTCGATCACCCTCTGGGCGGTCGGCATCGGCATCGTCGTCAACCTGACGGGGTTCCTGCTGGCCCTGTGGCTGGACTGGCCTCCCGGCCCGGTCCTCGTCCTGACGGCGGGGGCACTCGTCCTCGCCGTGCACTTCATACCCGAACGGAGAATCAGCACATGGCGCGCACCCGCGGCCGTATCCCTTCCCTCCTCGCACTGAGCGCGGCGGTCCTCCTCACGGCCGGCTGCGGAGAAGACGGCGGCGCCGGCACCGGTGCGGCCGGCGACAACCCGGCGCCGGCCGGCGCCCCCGCCGCGAAGGACAAGCCCGTGGTGGTCGTGACCACCAGCTGGGAAGGCGCCTTCGCCCGGGCCGCCGGCGCCCAGGACGTCAAGGTCATCGTCCCGCAGTCCGTGCACCACGCCCCCGACTACGATCCGAAGCCCTCGGACCTCGCCGCCGTCGCCAAGGCCGACTTCGTGCTCTACGCGCCCTTCGAACCGTACGCGGCGAAGATCAAGGAGGCCGCCGGCTCCAAGGCGAAGCTGGTCGAGGTCAACCTGGACAACGACCCCGACAAGGTCAAGGCCGAGGTCGACAAGCTGGGCGCCCTCTTCGGCACGGCGGACGCCGCCGCGCAGTGGAAGACCGGCTTCGACACCGAGTACGCGAAGCTGAACAAGGACGTGCAGGCGGCCTGGCCGGGCGGCAAGAGCCCCTCCGTCGTCTCCCAGGTCTTCACCGCCTGGGCCGCGAAGCTCGCCGGGGCCACGTCCGTGGGCACGTTCGGGCCGGAGGCCGTCACCCCGGCGCAGCTCGCGGACCTGTCCGCGAAGAAGCCGGCGCTCGTCCTGGACAACGCGCACATGTCCACGGGCACGGTCCTGCCCGACTCCGGCGCCAAGCAGGTCAAGATCGTCAACTACCCGGGTGAGGACCTCGACCTCCTGCCGGTCTACCGCAACGCGGCGGCCGAGCTGAGGAAGGCCATGGGCGCCTCCTGACCCGGCGCGGCACGGCGTGAACCGGGCACGGGAGGGCACGCGTGGAGCGCGTGCCCTCCCGTGCTGCGGTGTGCGGGGCCCGGCGGCGGGGCGCCGCCGGGCCCCGCCCTGTCATCCCGCCTGGGCGAGGGGGACGCTTGCGGTCCCCGGCAGCGGGTGTACGTCGACCAGGCACGCGCGCAGGGCGGCCCGGTCGGGCTTGCCCGCCGGGGTCAGCGGGAGTTCGGCGACGATCAGGAGCCGCTCGGGGAACTTCCGCTGTTCGAGCCCGCGCTCCGCGAGGTGGGCGCCGATGTCCTCCAGGGAGGGCGCCTGCGCGGTGCGGGGTACGACGCAGGCCGCCAGCCGCTCCCCCATGACCGGGTCCGGAACGCCGACGCACACCACGTCGCGCACCAGCGGGTGGGCGGCCAGCTGGCGTTCGACCTCGGCGGGGCTGATGTTGGCGCCGCCCCGGATGACGATGTCCTTGAGCCGTCCGACGACGTGCAGGGTGCCGTCCTCGTCGAGGAAGCCGAGGTCTCCGGTGCGGACCCAGCCGTCGGGGGTGCGGTAGCGGGCGTCGAGGTCCGGGGAGGCGACGTAGCACAGCGGGGTCATCGGGCCGCGCGCGATGATCTCCCCGACCCGGCCGTCCGGCAGCGGCTCGTGCGTCTCGGTGTCGGCGATGCGGATGTCGGCGACCCGGGGGTCGGGGCGGCCGGCCACGACTCCCCGGCCGTCCGCGGGCGGGGTGTCGTGGTCCAGGCCGGTGTGGCAGTTGACGCCGTCGGCCGAGCCGTAGAGGTTGACGACCGGGCAGCCGAAGGCGCGGGCGGCCTCGTTGGCCGTGCGCTCGTCGAGCGCGGAGCCGCCGAGGACGAGGGCGGTGGGGGCGGGCAGCGGGTGGTCGTCGCCTTCGAGCCGGTCCCCTTCGAGCCGGTCCAGCATCATCCGCACCATGGTCGGTACGCCGAGGACGTGCGTGGGCGCGTGCTCGCGCATCGCCGCGAGAGCCGCTTCCGGGGTGAAGTGGTCGAGGAGGACGAGCGTGCCGCCGTGCCGGGCCAGGGTGACGGCCGTCCCGTTGGAGCCGAACGCGGAGCCGAGCGGTACCAGGAACAGGCAGCGCGGCGCGGTCCCGTCGGGCATCAGCGAGGCGAGGAAGTTGCCGCGACCGCCGGCGAGGGCGTTGTGCGAGTAGGCGATCATCTTCGGCTCGGACTCGGAACCGGAGGAGACGAGGATGCGGGCCGCGCCGTCCGGGTCGGGCCGGGCCGGTACGAAGGCGCTCGCGTCGGAACGCAGCAGGGCGGAGAAGGCGAGGGTTCCCTCGGGGGCGGGCCCGGTTCCGGCGGCGATCACGTGCCGGAGCGCGGGGAGGGCCGGCGCCAGGCCGTGCAGGTCGGCGGCGTGCCGGCTGCCGCGGTGCTCGGTCGCGGCGATGACGGCGACGGCTTCGGCGCGGCGCAGCAGGCATTCCGCTTCCAGGCTGCCGCGGCCGACGGGGAAGGGCAGGGCCACCGCGCCGAGGGCGGCCAGGGCGAGGTCCGCGATGACGGCGTTGCGGTTGTTCGGGAGCTGGACGCCGACCACGTCGCCGGGTCGTATGCCGAGGTCCCGCAGGCCGCCGGCCAGACATCGCACCTTGCGGTCGAGCGCGGTGTAACAGAGGGGGCCCTTGGCGTCGATGACGGCGGTGGCGTGCAGGTCGGCGATCTGCCGGGCCCGGAACAGGCTGTAGAGGTCGAGGTCGGGGCAGGTGCCGTCGACCACCCAGGAGCGGCGGAGGCCTGCGGGCAGCAGGTCGTGCAGTGCGAGCCTGTTGGCGGTCATGTGAAGCTCCAGGGGTCGGGAACGGCAGGGGCTCCGTGCGCATCTCGGCTGATCGAGCCGGTGAAACGCTGGTCGTGGTGCAGGTCGGCCAGTTCGGTGGTGACGGCGGTGGCCGTCAGGCCGTGCTCCCGCAGCTGCTTGAGGGCGTCCGCGGTGGGCAGTTCGCGCAGGTCGTACGCTCCTGCGGCGGGGGCGGCCGCGTCGGTCGGGGCGATCCAGCCGTCGGCCGTGGGCAGGGGGCGCCGGAATCCGGCCGGCCGCCGGGGGTTCTCTCCGCGTGCCGCGCGTCGCAGGGCGGGGGCGGTGAGGGTGTCGGCGGCGCCGAGCAGGGAGGAGTCCACGCGGACGCCGTGGCCGGTGCGTTCGCGCAGAAGGAGTCCGGCGAGGACCGCCTCGGCGCCGTGCAGTCCGCCGAGGACGTCGAGCAGGGTCATCAGTGAGGGGGCCGGGGGCTCGTCCTGGGGGCGGACGGCCTCGCCGACCGCGGTGCGGGCCTGGACCATGAAGTCGGTGCCCATGGGGGCGTCGTCGAGCCGGTCGGCCCAGCCGCTGGTGTACGCGTAGACCAGCGCGGGGTTCACCGCCGCGAGGTCGTCGTGGTCCAGGCCGAGTGCGGCGGCCTTGCCCGGGGCCCAGTTGTGGAGGAAGACGTCGGCCTCCGCGGCCATCTCGCGCAGGCGGCGCCGGTCGGCGTCGGCCTTGATGTCGATCTCCACGGCCCGCTTGCCGCGGTTGAGGGCGAGCCAGCGCGCGGAGGTCCCGGAGCAGGCGGGCGGCATACCGCGCAGCGGGTCGCCGCCCGGCGGCTCGATCCGGATCACCTCGGCGCCCAGCAGGCCCAACAGGTGGGCGGCGAGCGGGGCCTGGATGCGCCGGCCGGCCTCCAGGACGGTCAGTCCGGCCAGCGGCCGGCCCGCGGCAGGCCGGTCGAGGCGCCGGGCGCCCTGCCCGCTTCCCTGCCCGCTTGCGCGCCTGCTTCCGCGCCCGGCCGCCGTCCCCGGACGGCCGGTTTCCGGCCCGAGCAGCCGGAGCGCCCAAGGGGCGGCGCCGTCGTCCTCCAGCGCCCTTTCCCCGAGCGTGCGCAGGACGCACACCTCGGCGCCGGAGAGGGCCGCGGCCCGCCGGACGCCCGTCATGGGGGTGGCCCGGGTGATCTCGTGGAGGGCTCCGGGGAAGGGGGCGCAGGCGGTGGCGTACCGGAACTGGAAGGGCCGCCAGCCTGCCCGCATCGCGTCGGCGGGCGCCTCCAGCGCACGCCAGAAAGCGGCCCAGACACCCGGGTCGAGGGTCTCCAGTTCGAAGAGGACGCCCTCGGCGGAGCGGAAGGGCGGCCCGCCGGCGGCGAGTTCGGCGGCTTCGCCCTCGTCGGCTCCGGCGGCGGCGAGGTACTGGGACACCGTCAGCAGGCCCGCCCGGTCCGCGCGGGTGGCGACCTGGGCAGCGGGGCCTCCGCGGGCCTGGCCGACGAGGCCGGCGAGCAGCCCCTGCACGGTCAGGACGGCGGTGGCCGTGGCGGCGTAGTCGGCGGCGAGTCCCCGCGGGGCGCCGTCCCGGCGGCCGTGCACGGCCATGATGCCGGTGGCGGCCTGCACGGTCGCCTCGTCGACGAGCCCGCTCGCGGGGCCCGCCCAATCGGCGACCGCGTGGGCCGGTGCGAAGCCGCCGCCGGTGAGCGTGATGCGGTCCGGCGCGGCCTCCGGGCCGCGGCGAGCGCCGCTCGCACCGAGCATGCGCAGGTGGTCGGAGACCACAGCGGTGATCTGCGGGGGCCCCGAGGTGTCGAAGCGCAGTGTGTCGAGCGGCCGGACCGTCTGCGTGGTGGCTGGTGACGCCATGCCTCTCCTCTCCCGGCGCGGCGGTGGCCGTCGCCCGGTTCGTGCGGTACGCGGGGAACCGGGGGGCGTCCGCGCCCGACCAGTTCCACGGACAGACAGTCGGACAACCGTTCCCACGAGTTCCCGGGAATGAGGAGGAGAACAGTGACGGATCCGGACACGGTCACCCAACCCGCGCTCCAGCAGGCCCAGTTGAGGGAGCGGATCGCCGCGTTCGTCCGCGGCCGGGTGATCCCTCGGGAGGGCGTGCTGGACGCCGGCGGCCCGGCGGCGGCCGAGGCCCTCGCCGAATTGGGCCGGCAGGCCCGTGAGGATGGGCTCTGGGCGCTCCCGCTCCCGGCCGAACTGGGCGGCGGCGGCCTGTCCTTCACCGCGTACGCCGCCCTGGCCGAGGACGAGGGCGCCAGTGACCACGGCCCCGTGGCGCTCGGTTCCGCTCCCCTGCTCGACGTCACCATGCTGGCCCGCCACGGCACGCCCCGGGTCCGCGGGGAGTACCTGGCACGGCTGGTCGCCGGGGAGCTGCGCACCTGCTACGCGATGACGGAGCCGGACGTGCCCGGCACCGATCCGTTCTCGACCGCCACCGGCGCCGAGCGCCTGGCGGACGGCGGTTGGCGCGTGAGCGGCCGCAAGTGGTTCACCTCCGGCGCCGCCGGCGCCGACCTGGTGACGGTGTTGGCCCGCACCGGCGGAACCGCCGGCGACCGCGCGGGGCTCTCCCTGCTCCTGGTGCCGACCTCCTCCCCCGGCTTCCGGGTGGTCCGCGAACTCCCCGTGCTGGGTGGGGCGGGCCAGTACGAGATCGCGCTCGACCGGGTCCGGGTGCCCGCCGACCACCTCCTCGGCGAGCCCGGCGACGCCCTGGCCATCGCGGGTGAGCGGCTGTTGCTGGGCCGTACGCTGCGCTGCCTGCGCTGGCTGGGCCAGGCCCGGCGCGCCTTCGACCTCATGTGCGAACGGGCCGCCACGCGCAACGGGTCCCGCGGGCCGCTCGCCGACCAGCAGCTGGTCCAGCAGCACGTCTTCGACGCCCTCCTCGCGCTGCGCACCACCCGGCCCCTCGTCCACGAGGCGGTGCGCCTGATCGCGTCCGGGCAGGACGCGCGGACGGAGGTGGGGCTCGCCAAGGTCGCCGCCGCGCGGATGCTCCAGCAGGTCACGGACTCGGCCATCCAGGTGCACGGCGCCGCCGGGCTCGGTCCGGACACCCCGCTGCCCGCTCTCTTCCGTACGGGCCGCGCCGCCCGCGTCCTCGACGGCCCCGACGAACTCCACATCACCGCCGTGGCCCGCCGCGTCCTGCGCGACTACGGCCCGGGGCCCGCTACGCGCGGGTGATGTCGACGAGGCCGTCCATGGCGGCCAGGCCGAGCGCCAGGAAGAAGTCGCCCCAGATCAGCTCGTGCCGGACCGCCAGCCCCTTCGCCGCGTCGTAGCAGCCGTCCAGGAGCATCCCCGGCGGGCGGCCGGAGCACACGCCGGTGAGGTGGGCCCGCGCCAGGCGGTTCAGGAGGGCGACGGCCCGGTCCGCGCACGCCTGCGCCCGGGGGCCCGGGACCCGTGCGAGCTTCAGCAGGGCGACCGCGGTGATCGCGGCGGCCGACGTGTCCAGGGGGCCGGCGGGCCGGGAGGCGTCGGCCGGCGGGACCAGCCGTCCGGCCGGCACCTCCCCTTGCGCCAGCAGCTGTCCGGCCGCGTCGTCGAGCCGGGCGCGGTCAGCGCCCACGACGTCGGGCCGCACCAGCGCGTCGGCCACGGCCAGGAGCAGCCAGGCCCGGCCGCGGCTCCAGCCCGGCGCGGGCTCGTCGCAGGGCTGCCATCCGGTGCTCTCTTCGAACTGTCGGGCCGGCCACAGCCAGGGGCGCCGCTCGGCGCCCGTGCCGAGGCAGAGGTCGAGGTGCCGGTGGAGGTGGGCGGCCGCGGCGGCCGCACCCCGCGCGCCGGCGCCCGCCAGCAGGGGCACCATCCCCGGCACCCCGTCCACGCGGGCCAGCAGGCGGGGCCCGCCGAGCGCGTCGCCCCAGGGGACCAGGCCGAGTGCGGGGTCGTAGGCGGACAGGCAGGCCTGGGCGGCCCGGTCCCGCAGCCGGGCGGCTTCTCCGTCGGCCCCGGCGAGCGAGGTCCCGTACCAGAAGATCAGTCCCCGGGTGGCGGTGTCGGCGTCGGCCCAGGGAGCGAGCCGGGCCGTGCACGCGGCGGCGGCCCGCCGGTCGGCGTCGGTACCGGAGTGGCGGGCCCGCAGCCACAGCAGCCCCGCCCAGAAGCCTCCGGTCCAGGAACCGCGGCCGGTGGTCGTCCACCGCCCGTCGTCAGGCTGCGCGTAGAGCGGGAAGCGTGCGCCGACCTGGGCCTCGGTCACGCTCACGCGCCCGATGACGGCCGTGAGGGCGTTTTCGGCCCAATCCGTGGGCGCCGCGCCGTTCACGAGGCGGCCTTCCGCCGGTCCCGCGCGGCCCACGCGAAGGCGACGGCTCCCGCCGCCGCGAACTCCGCGGCGACCAGCAGCCAGCCGTGGCCGTACCGGCCGCTCCCGGCCAGCAGCCCGAACAGCGGCGGCCCCAGGGCGAATCCGCCGAAGAACCCGGCCGCGACGAGCGCCGAGTCCTGACCGGCCCGGCCCGGCGCGGCCCGCTGCATGACCAGCACCATGGACACGGCGTTCCCGGACACGGCGAACACGCCGACGGCGACGGCCCCGAGCCACACCAACGGATGTGCGACGAGCGCGGCGGCCAGGAGCAGAGCCGCCCCCAGCGCGCCGCAGGCGAGCCATCCCGGCAGCCACTCGGCCCGGCCCGGCCGGGCCGCCTTCGACCAGCCGATCCGGCCGGCGATCCCGGCCACGCCCAGTACGGCCACCAGGGCGCCGGCCGCGGTCGGACCCATCCCCAGGCGCTGCGCTCCGAAGAGGGCCAGGTAGGTGTTGACCGAGGCGATCCCGGCCCCGAGGAACAGGGAGAAGGCCGCCAGCCAGGCGATCATCCCGCGGGGAACGAGGGAGCCGTGAGGGCCGGTCGGGGGTGGCGCGGGATCCTCGGGCAGCGCCCGCAGCGCCCACCCCCCGGCGAGCAGGGCCGCGCCCGCCGCCGTCCACACCGCGCCCCGCCAGCCGATCCCGCCCGCGAGCAGCACCAGGGGCAGCCCGGCCACGAAGGCGCCCAACTGGACGCCGGACTGCTTCAGTCCGGTCACCGCGCCCCGCCGGGCCGGCGGGACGACGCGCAGGATGGCCTTGTTGGTGGCGGGGTTGGCCAACGCCTGCGGTACACCGCCCAGGGCGACGGCGCCGAGCAGCGCACCGGTTCCGGGGGCGGCGCCGATCAGGGCCAGCGCCGCGGCCGACACCAGCAGCAGGACGACCAGGGAGCGGCGCGGACCGATCCGGTCCACGAGCCGGCCGCCGGCCGGGGACAGCACGGCGGCCGTGCCGAAGCCGAGCGTCGTCGTCAGCCCGAGGACCGCGGGCGAGACCCCCGGTTCGTCCACCAGCCGCGGGCCCAGGGCCCCGAGGAGGAACAGCTGGAGCATCGAGAACGCCATGGCGCACGTGAGCAGCGCCGTCAGCGGTCTTCCCGTGCCCTCGTCGGCACGCGCCGGCACGGTCCCGGGTTCCTCCACCGCCACTGAGGGCTCCTTCCCCACGCCGCCCGCACACCGTTTCGACCGGCCAGTCAGTCGGCCGCCGAAGGCCTCCGGTTCCCCGCGCGTCGTGTGGTCCGGCTCACAAGGGGCGGGCGCTCAAGGCACGGCCGGGTCGCCCACCAGAACTTGTCCAGAAGTGCGCAGCCTTCTTCGAAGTCCCGGACGCCGGTGCGAGGATGAGCTCCGCCATGGACCAGGGCCGATGTTCACGAGTCGTACGGGCTGCGATGTTCGCAGCCCTCTGCGTGCTGCTCGCGGCCACCGGTCACCTCCTCATGTCGGGTACGGCGGTGCCCTGGTGGGCCCTGTCCGCCGCGTTCGCCGGCACGGCGGGAGCGGCCTGGGCCTTCGCCGGCCGTGAGCGCGGGCTGCTCGCCGTCACCGCCGCGGCCGTCACCGTCCAGGCCGGGCTGCACGCCGGGTTCTCCCTGGCCCAGTCCCTGGTCCACCCGTCCCTGCCCACCGGCGCCTCGTTCGCCCGCCAGTGGGCGCAGTACCTGACCGGAGTCGGGGCGGCCTCGGCCGTCTCCCCGGGCGAGGCGTCGAGGGTGGTCGACGAGGCCGGGGTCAGCGGTCTGGTCTTCCGGCCGCCGCCCGGTACCGGGCTTTCCGATGCCACCGCCCACGGCCACCACGCCGCGCACGAGATGGCCGGCGCGGTGTCCGCGGGGACCGCGATGCCGGGCGCGGGCCACGACATGGGCGGCATGTCGCCGACGGCGATGCTCACCGCCCACCTCGTGGCCGCGGTGCTGTGCGGCCTGTGGCTCGCGCACGGTGAGCGAGCCGCCTTCCGGATCCTGCGCGCCGTCGCCGGATGGCTCCGGACCCCGCTGCGCCTGCTCCTTCGCCCGACCGCGACGGCGCACCCGCCGCGCGTCCTCGTACGCCGCGCCCGCCGGCGCCACGCGCTGCGCCGGCTCCTCCTCGTCCACGCCATCACCTCACGGGGTCCCCCGCAGGGAGTCGCTGTCGTCTGACAGCCGGCTCCCCGAGCACGCGTCGGCACCCGCGTTTCGCGCCCGCCCGCCGCGCCTCGGGCCTCGGCCCTGCCCTCCGGCGGGCCGTACCACCCTTCACCGGCCCCGCCCTCGCGCGCGGCGCCGGTCCCCCTTCCCCGAAGGACCTGTGGCGATGACTCCTGCCCTGCCCACCCGGACCCGTCCCGCCGTCGAGCGGCCGGACCGGCACACCGCCGACGCGGCCGTGACCCGACTGGCCCTGGACGCCCGCGATGGCGACCCCGCGAAGGCCGACCGTTTCGTCCGCGCACTGCACCGCGACGTCTGGCGCTACGTCGCCTACCTCAGCGCCGACACCCAGGCCGCCGACGACCTCACCCAGGACGTGTTCCTGCGGGCCCTCGCCGCCCTTCCCCGCTTCGAGGGCCGCTCCTCGGCGCGCACCTGGCTGCTGTCCATCGCCCGCCGCACCGTCGTCGACAGCCTCCGCCACGCCGCGGCCCGGCCCCGGCTCTCGGACCGGCACGACTGGCAGACCGCCGCCGAGCAGACGCAGCCGCACGACGTGCCGGGCTTCGACGAGGGTGTCGCGCTGGCCGAACTCCTCGCCACGATCCCGGCCGAACGCCGGGAGGCCTTCGTCCTCACCCAGCTCCTGGGCCTGCCCTACGCCGACGCGGCCGAGGCCATCGGTTGTCCCATCGGTACCGTCCGCTCCCGCGTCGCCCGCGCCCGCACCTCCCTCGTCGAGCTGCTGACGGGCACCGCCGCGGCCGCGCCCGTACGGGAGCACCCGCTGCCGGGCCGGGAACCGCGGTTCGTCGCACCGGCCGTGCGCAAGGGTGCGCTCACCACGGCGCCCGCCTGATCCGGCCGGGGGCACGGGAGGGCGCGGCCTGAGCGCCGCCCTCCCGTGGCCCCGCGCCGGCCGGGTGCGTCCGGGGACTCCGCAATCGCGGGCCGGCGCGCTACCCTCCGCTCCATGATTGACATGGGCATGTTAAAAGCCTGGGTGCGCGGGCGCCGGCGGGGGCGCACCCGCCGGCAGGCCTTCGTCGGCCTCCTGCTGCTGGCCCTCCTCGGCACGGCGACCGCCACGGCCGCCCCGGCCCCGGCCCGCGCCCCCTCCTCCGTCGCCGCCGCGGCGACCGCGACCGCGGGTGCGGCCGACGCCGCGGCCGCCCGCTGGGGCGACCGGCGCCTGGACGAGGCCGCGTTCCTGACCACCCACAACGCTTTCACCAACTACGAGGACTCCCGCTGGAGTTCGGTGAACCAGGCAGAGTCGGTGCGCGCCCAGCTCGACAACGGCGTCCGCGGCCTGAGCCTGGACACGCACTGGTACGAGCGCAGCACCTGGCTGTGCGTCATCAGCTTCGGCAGCGACTGCTACCCCAGCGACGTCTACCTGTGCCACGGCGACTGCAAGACCTTCGCCGGCGCCACGTACGCGCTCCCCCGGCAGTCCCTCCACGGGACGATGCAGACGGTGGTGGACTTCCTCGCCGCCCATCCGCAGGAGGTCGTCACCGTCTTCCTGGAGGACTACGTCAGCGCGGAGCAGCTGGCGCGGTCCCTCGGCCGGGTCAGGGGACTGCCCGAGATGGTGTTCCGGCCCGACGAGTGGGGCGTGCGCGCGCACGGATGGCCGAAGGTGGCCGACCTCGTCACCGCCGGCAAGCGGCTGCTGATCTTCTCCGACCGCTCCGACCGCGAGCACCTGGGCGTCATGTACGACAAGTCCTGGACGGTGAGCAACTACTGGAGCCTCGGCGACCTGGGCAACGACCTCAGCTGCGTCAGCCGCTGGTCGGACGTGCCCCTGGACCGTCAGGAGCCGGGATTCCGGCGCCTGTTCACCATGAGCCACCACCGCAACGTGCCCACCGTCATGACGGCGGCCCTGGACAACGGCGCCAAACTGAGGGACCGCATCGCGGGGCCGTGCCGGACGGCCACCGGGGGCCGCGATCCGAACTTCGTCTCCGTCGACTTCCACCGGCTGTCGGACGGAAGCGGGCACACCCCCGCCTCGATCGTCGCGGAGCTGGGCGCACGCCGTTGATGCGCGTACGCACGCCGGAGCGGCCCTCCACGAAGTGAAGGGCCGCTCCAGGTCACCGCGCTACGGCACGGACGCGTTGCCGCGTCAACACGTCACCGCGTCACGGCGCCACCTTCAGCAGCTTGTTCGCGGTGCCGGAGGACGGGTTCTTGATGGCACCCTTCGTCGCGGCCCCGGTCAGTGCGGCGGCCGTGTCGGCGGGTGTCGCGGACGGGTGGGCCGCCAGGTAGAGAGCGGCGGCGCCCACCACGTGCGGGGTCGCCATCGACGTCCCGGAGATCGTCTTGACGGCCGTGTCGCTGTCCTTCCAGGCCGACGTGATCTCCGAGCCGGGCGCGTACAGGTCGACGACCGAGCCGAAGTTCGAGAAGTCCGACTGCTGGTCGTCCTCGGTGCTCGACGCCACCGTGAGGGCCTCGGGCACCCGGGAGGGCGAACCCTGGCCGGCGTCCGAGGACTCGTTGCCGGCCGCCACGGCGAAGGTCACACCGGAGGCGATGGCCCGCTTGACGGCCGCGTCCAGCGCCTCGTCGGCGCCGCCGCCGAGGCTCATGTTGGCGACCGACGGCCCGGAGTGGTTCTTGGTCACCCAGTCGATGCCCGCCACGACCTGCTCGGTCGTGCCCGATCCGTTGTCGTCCAGCACCCGCACCGCGACGACCTTGGCCTTCTTGGCGACGCCGTGGGCGGTGCCCGCGATGGTGCCCGCCACGTGCGTGCCGTGGCCGTTCCCGTCGTCGGCGGAGTCGTCGTTGTCGATCGCGTCGAAACCGTGGGCGGCGCGGCCGCCGAAGTCCTTGTGCGAGATCCTGACGCCGGTGTCGATGACGTACGCCGTCACCCCCTCGCCGCCGCCGTCCGGGTACGTGTACTTCTGGTCACCGGCCGTGGCCGCCTGGTCGATCCGGTCCAGGCCCCAGGACGGGGGCTTCTCCTGGGTCTCGCTGATGTGGAAACGCTTGTTCTGCACGACCGTGCCGACGGCGGGGTCCGCGGCGAGCCGCTTCGCCTCCTTCGGCGTCATACCGGACGCGGAGAATCCGTTGACCTGGGAGCCGTAGGAGCGCTCCAGCTTGCCGCCGTACTTCTTCGCCAAGTCCTCCTTGTTCGCGGATGCGTCGAGGATGACGACGAAGCTGCCGTCCACGGCGTCCGGGGCGCCGAGTCCGTGCACCGTGCCTTCGGCCGGTGTGGCCGCCCCGGCAAGGGGGCTCGCAAACAGGGCTGCCACCAACGCAGTTGCTGCGCCCGCGGCTATGCCCGTGGTGCGAAGGGCGTTGGATCGCTTGTGAGTTGCCATGTAGAGGGTTCTCCTCGTGTTGACGTGTGGGGCGTCAAACGTTCTGGAGAACCCTGTTCCGATTGACAGGAGCAAATCAAGGCCGAACCCGGGGTAAAGGCTTTTTCAACAAGGTTTCTTAATACACCCTCCGCACCGCCTCCATCTCGCACACATGTTCTCGTGAAGCCCTTCACGGAATGAGCACATGATCGTTTCGGCACCGGGGCCGGGGGTGCGTGTTTGGCGGGGTCCTGGCGGGTTAGGCGCCGGTTGCGGGGACATCCCGTGAGGAGTGTGAGCCGTCATGGGCGCAGACAAGCACCAGACGCCGGACCCGGGCCGCGGCGGGCGGATCCGCGGGCGGTCGCCGGCACCCGACCAGGTGAAGACGGGCGGTCGGCCGCGCAGCCCCGACGAGATCGCCCACGAGCGCGGCCGCGAGGACGCGACGATGCGTGACGTGATGCACGACCTGCGTGAGGAGGACCTGGACGACATGCGCGACGACCGCTGAAGACCGGCCGCCGCCCACCGCCGCCGCGGGCACCGCGGGACGCGACCCCGGGGCCGCGGACCAGTGCGGCCAAGACGGCTGCGGCCGTGCGGACTTCGAAACCTCCGGGACCTCCGGGCCACGGCGGGCATCGATCCGGGATCCGGCCCGGTGGCCGGGAGCCGGGCGCGCTTCAGCCGCCGATCGCGGCCGCGTAGGAGGCCAGGCCCTCCGCGGTCGTCCCGGCCCAGCCGACGTAGCCGTCGGGGCGGATCAGGAACACCCCGTCCCCGTACGCCTCGTACGAGGGGATCCGGACGGTGCGGACGTCCGCGAGCCCGGGGAGCGCGGACGGGTCCGGCAGACCGGCCGCGTCGGAACCCGCTCCGACCGTCAGCAGCGTCCAGTGCGTTCCACGGAACGCGTCGAAGAGCCGGAGGCCGCCGCGCACCCCGTCCGGTGCGCGGTCGCCCGCCCGCAGAGCCTCCTCGGCCAGGCCGTGGCGGGTCTCGACCGCGAGGGCCGAAGTCCGGTAGCCGATGCCGAGCTGGCGGGTGGCCTCGCCGCGCCGGGCCTCGCCGCGGTGGATGCGGGTGGACAGGCCGAGCATGTGGGCGGCGACCGGCAGCCGCTCCTCCTCGTAGGAGTCGAGCAGGGACGCGCGCGCTCCCCCGGCCAGGACGGCGGCCAGCTTCCAGCCCAGGTTGTAGGCGTCCTGGACGCTGGTGTTGAGGCCCTGTCCGCCGGCGGGCGAGTGCACGTGCGCGCTGTCACCCGCGAGGAACACCCGGCCGTCGCGGAAGCGGTCGGCCATCGCGGCCCTCGGCCGGAAGTCCGAGGCCCAGCGCACCTCCGTCACGTCATCGGGCGCGAGGTGCGAGCGGGCGCCGACGACCTTGCGGATCCCGTCGAGGGAGAGGTCCGGCTCGGTGCCCTCCGGGAACGCCGCCACCAACTGGAACTCCTCGGTCGCGGCCAGCGGCCAGATGGCGAGGTAGCCCCCGCCCTCGGTCGGCGGGAAGACGTGCATGTGGTCGCGGTCGAGGCCCTCGACACGGACGTCGGCGACCAGCATCGGGTTCGGGTCCACGGTCTCGCCGGTCATGCCGATGCCCAGCGCCCGTCGGACGGTGGACCGGCCGCCGTCCGCGGCCACGGCGTACCGCGCGCGGACGGGCGGACCGGAGACGAAGGCGGCCGTCACGCCCTCCGGGTCCTGCTCGATGCCGGCCAGCTCCCGGCCGAAGGCGATCGTCCCGCCCAGTTCCGCGAGCCGCGCGGCGAGGATCTCCTGCGTCCGCCACTGCGGCACCATCCAGGGTTCGGCGTACGGGGCACCCTCGGTCGGCTCGGCCGCGTCGAACATCCGGTGCTCGCCGGTGCGGACGCCGTCCTGCCAGACCACGCCGACCGGGTACGGGGCTCCGGCCGCCCGGATCGCGTCGTGCACGCCGAGGTCGTCGAGGACCTCCAGGGTGCGGGGCTGCAGTCCCTTGCCGCGCGATCCCGGGAAGAGGGCACCGGCCCGCTCGACGACGAGGGCGTCGACTCCGCGCCGGGCGAGGTCGATGGCCAGGGCGAGCCCGGTGGGGCCGGCTCCGACGACGAGCACGTCGGTGTGCCGTGCGGGGGCATGCGTGTTCACGACATTCTCCTTAACGTTGTTAAGTGCTGCGCTCGCCAGCATGCATTTAACGGTGTTAAGGTGTCAAGCGTGGCAACCCGGAAACCCCCCAAGCTGGACAAGAAGCAAGCCGTCGACACCGCGCTGCGGCTGCTGAACGAGGTCGGCCTCGACGGACTGACCCTGCGGGCGATCGCCAAGGAGCTGGACGTCCAGGCGCCCGCCCTCTACTGGCACTTCAAGAACAAGCAGGAACTCCTCGACGAGATGGCCACCGAGATGTACCGCCGGATGGTCGCCGGGCAGCGGATCCCCTCCGGCGCCACCTGGCAGGAACAGCTGATGGTCTTCAACACGGGGCTGCGGGCCGCCCTGCTCGGCTACCGCGACGGCGCCAAGGTCTACAGCGGCTCCCGCTTCACCGGCACCGAGCACGCCGTCCAGCTGGAGGAGAACCTCCGTGCCTTCGTCGAAGCCGGCTTCGAGCCCACCCAGGCCGTACGGGCCCTCACCACGGCCTACTACTTCACGCTGGGCTTCGTCACCGAGGAACAAGGGGTCGAACCCCTGCCGGGTGACCGCCGCGACGGCTTCGACGTCGACGAACGCGCCGCGCGCATGGCGGACTTCCCCCTGGCCGCCGCCGCGGGAGCCGAACTCTTCCAGGACTTCACCACGGGGTTCGAGGAGGGCCTGCGCCTGCTCGTCGCGGGCATCGAGGCGCGCTACGGCATCGCCTGAGCCGTCGTCACGGGCCGCGCCGCCCCGGGCCGACGGGCCTGCGGCCCCACTCCCTCGGACGCCCCGGCCGAGCGCGAGCCCGCGCGCACATCGCCATGGCGCCACGCCCGCACGGGCGCGGGCGTAGGCTTCGCCCATCGGCACGGCGGGGGCGGAGCACATGACGACGGAACCGGCAGACACGTCAGGGACGACAGACACGGCAGGAACGGCAGGGACGGCAGGGATCTGGGGGGCGACCCTCGATTCGGTCGTGGTGTACGCGCAGGGGGCCCTCTGCCGCCGCCTGGCCCGGGGCAGCGTGCCGCCCGACGGCCGCGTACGGGTGCCGGGGCTGCCCCGCTCGCTGGATCCGGGCTCGCTGCGGGCCCGTGTCCTGGGCGCTCCCGGGGTACGCGTCACCGAGGCCCGGGTAGAGGTCGAGGCCGCACCGCTCGGCACGGGCACGCCCGACGCCCTGCGGCGCGAGGTCGAGCGGCTGGGCGACGCGCACGCGGCGGCGCAGGGCCGCCGGAACCGGCAGCTCAGCCTGATCGAGGAGGTCCGCTCCCTCCACCCGGTGCCGCCTCCCCGCAAGCGCGACGACCCGCACCGCCGCACCCCCGTCGACGCGTGGCTGGAGCTGGCCGACTTCGTCGACGAGCGGCTGGCGGGACTGCACGCCCGCCTCGTGGAGCTGGAGGAGGCGCTGCGCACCGCCGAGCACGCGTTCTCCGTCGCCGCCGACCGGCTCGCGCGCGCCTCCACCGACGCGCCCTCCCCGCACGTGGAGACCACGCTGTGCGCGGCCCTGACCCTCGACGGCGCGGGCGAGGACGAGGTGGAAGTAGAGCTGGAGTACGGGGTGCCGGGCGCCGTCTGGGTGCCGGCCTACCGGCTCACCCACCGTCAGGGCGACGACAGCGGGCACCTGGTGCTGCGCGCCTCGGTCGCCCAGCGCACCGGCGAGGACTGGACCGGGGTGCGCATCGCCCTGGCCACCGCCGACCTCCGGCGCCGCACCGACCTGCCGAAGCTCCGCTCGGTCCGGATCGGACGCCGTCAGCCCGCCCCCGCGCCCTCCGGTTGGCGCGAGCCCCCCGCGGGGCTCGCCGGCCTGTTCGCAGGGTACGAGGCGGCCGGCCCGCGCCCCGTCACGCCCGCCGCCTCCGCGACGGCCGGGGCCGGTTCCGATCTCCTGGCGGCCGCGGCCCACCTGACGTCGGGGGCTTCCGCGACTTCGGTGACCTCCGTGGGCGGCTACGGCTACGGTCCCGTTCCGCCGCCTCCGCCGCCGCCCGCACCGCAGGGTTACGGCGGCGCGATGCCCGACTTCGCGCTGCCGGCCCCCGCGCAGTCCGCCGCGTCGCGGCCGGGCGGCCCGGCACGTTCCGCCGGCCGTACCTTCGCCGGGGCCCCCGCCATGGCGCCCGCGGCCATGGCGCCCGCCATGCCACCCGCGGGCATGGCTCCCGCGGCCCCGGGCGGAGCCCCGCCGCCGCCCCGTCCGGAGCCGGTGGCCGGTCCGCCGCAGCCGAGCGGCGCCGAGCTCGACTACGCCGCCCTCGTCCTGTGCGGCCCCGACGAGCCGGGCGCCCGCCGGGGCCGGCTCTTCCCCGGCTCGCCCGTCGACCCGGTGGCGGCCGAGTGCCGGCGCCGCGCCGAGACGGTGGCCTCGCTGCCGCTGCCCGGACAGTCCGTGCGGCCCCGTGAGTCGGCGGGGTCCTTCGACCACCGCTTCGACGCCACCGCACGCGCGGACGTCCCGTCGGACGGCACCTGGCACACCGTCACCGTCGCCGAGGTCCCGGTCGGCCTGCGCACGGAGTATCTCTGCGTGCCGTCCGTGGAGCAGACGGTCTACGCCACGCTGGTCCTCTCCAATGCCACCGACCAGGCGCTGCTGGCCGGCCCGGTGGAGGTCGTCGTCGACGACGAGTTCCTGCTGACCGCCGCGCTGCCCACGCTCGCCCCCGGCGGGGTCCGCCGGGTCGGGCTCGGGGCCGCCGAAGGCATCCGGGTCACCCGCCGTACGAACCTGCGCGAGTCGACCTCGGGCCTGCGCAACAACACCACCGTCCTCGACCACCGCGTGCACGTGGAGCTGGCCAACCGGCTGGCGCGGCCCGTCACGGTCGAAGTCCGCGAGCGGGTCCCCGTCACCTCCGATCCGGACGTCCGCATCGAGGAACGGGCCGACTGGACGGCGCCCGAGGAGGGCACGGGGCCCGAACACCACGCCCCGGGCACCCGCGTCTGGCGGCTGGACCTGCCCGCAGGCGCCACCGCCGCCCTCGACGGCGGCTACGAGATCCGCATCCCGACCGGCAAGGCCCTGGTCGGCGGCAACCGCAGGAGTTGACGCACCCCATGTCCACGGTCCCGAAGCCGATCGCCCTTCCCGTCACCGCCGTCACCTGTCTCGAGGACCGCGCCCATGTCGAGCGGACCGCCGTGCTCGACCTGGAGGCCGGGGTCCAGCGACTGCGGCTCGGCCCGGTCAGTGCGCTGGCCGTCGACCGCACCCTGCATGCCGAGCTGACCGCCGAACACCCGGCGACCGTGCTCGACGTACGGATCGTCCGCGCCTGGACCCCGCGCGGGCCGCTGCCGTCCCCCGACGAGGACTCCGCGCTGCGCCACCGCCTCCACGCCCTCGAAGAGGAGCGACTGGCCGAGGGGCAGCGGCGCGACCGGCTGCGCGCCCGCCTCGACCTGCTCGGCCGCCTCACCGCCGACCTGCTGCGGGACATCGGTGAGGGCGCCGGTTCGGGGGAGGCCGAACGGCCCCGCTGGGCCCGCGAACTGGACCGGCTGGACGCCGAGCGCGACACCTACGGCGAGCGACTGCGCACCGTGGAGGCCCGGCTGGCCGCCCTCGGCACCGAACTGGGGGCCGTCCAGCGGGCCATGGACCTCTCCGAGGAGGAGCCCGCCGAGCTGTTCGGCCATGTCGAGCTGACGGTGGAGGCCACGGCCGCCGGGCCGGTCGGGCTGCGTCTGAGCCACCTCACGCCCTGCGCGCTGTGGCGGCCCGCCTACCGGGCCGTGCTCGACGGGGACGCCCTCACCCTGGAGACGGACGCGGTCGTCTGGCAGCGCACCGGCGAGGACTGGTCGGACGTACGGCTGACCCTGTCGACCGCACGCTCCGCGCTGGCCACCGACCCGCCGCGGCTGGACGAGGACCGGCTGACCCTCAAGGACCGCTCCGCGGCGGAACGCCGCACAGTCGACGTCGAGCTGCGCGAGGAGGAGATCGCAGCCCTCGGTCCGGCCCCGGTGCTCGGCCTGCCCGGGGTGGACGACGGCGGCGAGACGCGCGTACTGCACGCCCCCGCGCCGGTGTCCGTGCCCGGGGACGGCCGCGCCCACCGGGTCCCGCTGTCCGTCTTCACCACGGCCGCGAGCAGCGAGTACGCCTGCTCGCCGGAGGTCTCGCCGCTGGTCACCCAGGTGGTGCGGTTCGACAACGGGGCCGGGCACGCACTGCTCGCCGGGCCGGTGGACCTGGTCCGCGGCAGCGGGTTCAGTGGCCGGGGCACGCTGGACTTCACCGCCCCGGGCACCCCCGTCGAGCTCGCCTTCGGCAGCCGCGACGACCACGGGGTGGTGCGGCAGACGGAGGAGACCCGCGATTCCACCGGGATCACGCAGCGGACCGTGATCACCCGCACCGTCCGGCTGCACGTGTCGCGGTTCTCCGCCCCCGGCGAGCGCGGTGACCGGGTGGTCGTGGTCCGGGAGCGGATCCCGGTGTCGGAGGTCTCGGCGGTGGAGGTGCGGCTGCGGAAGGAGGCCTGTTCCCCGCCGCCCGAGGTGGTCGACGCCGACGGGATCGTCCGCTGGGACGTCGCCCTGCCGCCCGGCGGCCGGCGCACGGTCACCCTCGTCTACGAGCTGTCGGCGAGCTCCAAGGTGGCCGGGCTCTGAGCTCACGCGTGCGGCGGACGTGAAGCGCAGGAGGGGCACAGCCCGCGGTAGACGACCTCGGCCCCGGACACCGTGTAGCCGAAGCGTTCCCCGGCGGGAAGGCCGGCCAGGGGGTCGCCGATCGGGTGGACGTCACGGATGAGGCCGCAGCCGGAGCACACCAGGTGCTGGTGCGGATCGTGGGCGTTGGGGTCGTAGCGTGTGGCGCGGCCGTGCGCGCAGACCTCCACGACCTCACCGAGCGCGACCAGTTCGCCGAGCGTGTTGTAGACGGTGGCGCGGGAGATCTCGGGCAGCCGCTCCGCCGCGCGGGCGTGCACCTCGTCGGCCGTGAGGTGCACGTGCTCGCCGTCGAGGACCTCCGCCACGACGCGCCGCTGGGACGTCATGCGTCGGCCGTGGCCGCGCAGCCGCTCCGTCAGGTCACCCATTCCGGTCCACCTCTCCCTTGTGCGCCGGGCCGGAAAACAATTCCGGTTCCCCGTCCGCTTCCGTCACCCTCTGCGTGTTCTCGTGGCTGCGCGGTCTGCGGTGCGCGACCATACGGACGCCGATACACGCTCGATTATCGGCGCCGTTCGTGAGCAGACGGAAACACCGAGACAGGAAGAAGGACTGACGTGTCCGGCAGCGAAAGCGAGAACCCGGTCATCCCCGCCCCGGCCCCCACGCCGACTCGCCCCCGGGTGAACCAGGACTGGTGGCCGAATCAGCTGGACCTTCAGGTTCTCCACGAGAATTCGCCACTGTCCGATCCGATGGATGAGGACTTCGACTACGCCGCAGAGTTCGCCTCACTGGACCTCGACGCGCTGAAGCAGGACGTCTTCGAGCTGATGACGACCTCGCAGGACTGGTGGCCCGCCGACTACGGCCACTACGGGCCGCTCTTCATCCGGATGAGCTGGCATGCGGCGGGCACCTACCGCATCGAGGACGGCCGCGGCGGCGCGGGCTCCGGCGCCCAGCGCTTCGCCCCGCTCAACAGCTGGCCGGACAACGCGAGCCTCGACAAGGCACGCCGTCTGCTCTGGCCGGTGAAGCAGAAGTACGGCCGTAAGATCTCATGGGCCGATCTTCTGGTTTTCGCCGGTAACTGCGCGATGGAATCGATGGGGTTCAAGACGTTCGGTTTCGGATTCGGACGAGAGGACATCTGGGAGCCCGAGGAGGTTTTCTGGGGGCCCGAGGACACGTGGCTCGGGGACGAGCGCTACAGCGGCGACCGGGAACTCACCGGTCCTTTCGGCGCCGTGCAGATGGGCCTGATCTACGTCAATCCGGAGGGGCCCAACGGCAATCCGGATCCGATCGCCGCCGCCAGGGACATCCGTGAGACGTTCCGGCGCATGGCGATGAACGACGAGGAGACGGTCGCGCTCATCATCGGCGGCCACACCTTCGGCAAGTGCCACGGCGCGGTCGGTGCCGAGTACATCGGCCCGGAGCCGGAGGCCGCCCCGATCGAGCAGCAGGGCCTGGGCTGGAAGAACTCGTACGGCAGCGGCAGCGGCGTCGACGCACTCACCAGCGGGCTCGAGGGCGCATGGACCTCCGAGCCGACCAAGTGGGACAACGGGTACCTGGACAACCTGTACCGCTACGACTGGGAGCTGACGACGAGCCCGGCCGGCGCGCAGCAGTGGACGCCCAAGGACCCCTCGGCCCAGGGCACGGTGCCCGACGCCCACGATCCGTCGAAGCGGCACGCTCCGATGATGCTGACGACGGACCTCTCGCTGAAGCTGGATCCGGTCTACGGCCCGATCTCGAAGGCCTTCCACGAGAACCCGGACCGGCTCGCGGAGGCCTTCGCCAAGGCCTGGTACAAGCTGCTGCACCGCGACATGGGGCCCCTCTCGCGTTACCTCGGCCCGTGGATCCCGGAGCCGCAGCTGTGGCAGGACCCCGTACCGGCGGTCGATCACCCGCTGGTCGGGGACGCGGAGATCGCCGACCTCAAGGCCCGGATCCTCGCCTCCGGTCTGTCCGTCCCCCAGCTGGTCACCACCGCGTGGGCGGCGGCGGCCAGCTTCCGCGGCACGGACAAGCGGGGCGGGGCCAACGGGGCCCGCATCCGGCTCGCTCCGCAGAAGGACTGGGAGTCCAACGCCCTGCCGGAGGTGACCGAGACGCTGCGCGCCCTGGAGCGGATCCAGCAGGACTTCAACGGCTCGCAGGCCGGCGCGACGAGGGTGTCGCTGGCCGACCTGATCGTCCTGGGCGGGTGCGCGGCGGTGGAGCAGGCCGCGAAGAACGCCGGGCACCCCGTCACGGTGCCGTTCGCGCCGGGGCGCACGGACGCCTCGCAGGAGCAGACCGACGTGGACGCGTTCGCCGTGCTCGAACCGAGGGCGGACGGGTTCCGCAACTACCTCCCGGCGGGAGAGAAGCTCGCGCCGGAGACCCTGCTGCTGGACCGCGCCAACCTGCTGAATCTGACCGCGCCCGAGATGACGGTCCTGGTGGGCGGCATGCGGGCCCTGAACACGGGCTTCGGCGGGTCCTCCCACGGCGTGTTCACCGAGCGGCCGGAGACGTTGACCACCGACTTCTTCGTCAACCTGCTCGACATGGGTACGGAGTGGAAGGCGTCGGCCACGGCGGAGAACGTGTTCGAGGGCCGGGACCGCGCCACCGGCAAGACCAAGTGGACCGCCACCGCCGTCGACCTCGTGTTCGGTTCGCACTCCCAGCTCCGGGCCCTCACCGAGGTCTACGCCTCCAAGGACGCGGGGGAGAAGTTCGTACGCGACTTCGTGGCGGCCTGGGACAAGGTGATGAACCTCGACCGGTTCGACCTCGCCTGAGCCCCCGGTCCCGGCCGGCCCGCACCGGCCGGCCGGGACCGCGCGATCCGACATGCGCCGGGGCCCGGTGCGGCCTAGGGTCGGCGCATGGCACTGGAGTGGGAGCAGCTCGTCGTCGACGCCGGGGACCCGGCCGCCCTCGGGCACTGGTGGGCGCAGGCCCTGGGCTGGGTCGTCGTGAACGACGACCCGGACGAGTACGAGATCCGCCCGGCGCCCGAGCGGCTGCCGGGGCTGGTCTTCGTACCGGTACCGGACACCAAGACGGTGAAGAACCGCCTCCACCTCGACTTCCGCCCCGACGACCAGGAGGCGGAGGTACGCCGCCTGCTGGCGCACGGCGCGCGCCCGGCCGATGTCGGGCAGGGTCCCGAGGTGACGTGGGTCGTGCTCGCCGATCCGGAGGGCAACGAGTTCTGCGTCCTGGCCCCGCGCCGCACCTGACCGGCGCCGCGGCCGGCTACTGCCAGTCCTCCCACGGCGGTTCCTCGTCCAGGTCGAAGGGCGGCTCCTCGTCGACCAGGCCGGCGGGGACCGGCCGGGCGGATCCGGCCGGCGGCGCGGCGGCGGCCGCGGGGACCGGGGCGCCGGCGGGGGCGTCGCACTCCGCCAGGGTGTCCAGGACCCCCTGGGCGTACTTGGCGAGCTTCGCCTCGCCGATCCCGCCGATGGTGCCCAACTCCGCTTCGGTGGACGGAAGTCGCGTGGCGATCTCCCGCAGCGTCGCGTCGTGGAAGACGACGTAGGCCGGTACGCCCTGCTCGCGCGCCGTCGCGGCCCGCCAGGCGCGCAGCGCCAGGAAGAACGGCTCGGCCCCGGCCGGCAGGTCGACGGGGACGCGGGCGCCCTTCCCGGAGCGCGACCCCGACTCCTTCTTCGCCGGGCCGGCCGGCGCCTTCTCCTTGCGCAGGGGGACGCTGCGGCGCCCGCCCAGCACCTCGCCGCTGTCGTCCGTCAGCACGAGCGTCCCGTAGTCGCCCTCCACCGCCAGCAGCCGCGACGCCAGCAGCTGGCGCACGACCCCGCGCCATTCCGCGGTGCTCAGGTCGGCTCCGATGCCGAACACGGAGAGCGCGTCGTGGTCGAACTGGATGACCTTGGCCGTCTTCTTGCCCTGCAGGATGTCGATGATCTGGCCGGCGCCGAACTTCTGGCGCCGCTCCCGCGCGAGCCGCCACACCGTGGACAGCAGCTTCTGCGCCGGGACCGTCCCGTCCCAGGACTCGGCCGGCGTCAGGCAGGTGTCGCAGTTGCCGCACGGCTCGCCCGACTGCCCGAAGTACTCCAGCAGCCGCGTCCGGCGGCAGTCGACCGTCTCGCAGAGCGCCAGCATGGCGTCGAGGTGCATGCCGAGGGACCGGCGGTGGGCGTCGTCGCCCTCGGAGCCCTCGATGAGCTTGCGCTGCTGGACCACGTCCTGGAGGCCGTAGGCCAGCCACGCCGTGGCCGGCTCCCCGTCACGGCCGGCGCGGCCGGTCTCCTGGTAGTAGCCCTCGACCGACTTCGGCAGGTCCAGGTGCGCGACGAAGCGCACGTCCGGCTTGTCGATGCCCATGCCGAAGGCGATCGTGGCCACCACCACGACGCCGTCCTCCCGCAGGAAGCGCGCCTGGTTCGCCGCGCGCGTACGGGCGTCCATTCCGGCGTGGTAGGCCACGGCGTCGATGCCCTGCTCCGCCAGGAAGGCCGCGGTCTTCTCGACCGACGCACGCGAGAGGCAGTAGACGACTCCGGCGTCCCCCTCGTGCTCGGTCCGGATCAGGTCCAGCAGCTGCCGCTGCGGGTTGCCCTTCGGGACGATCCGGTACTGGATGTTCGGCCGGTCGAAGCTGGCGACGAAGTGGCGGGCGTCCTCCAGACCAAGCCGGGCGACGATCTCGGCGTGGGTGGCCTCGGTGGCCGTCGCGGTGAGCGCGATCCGCGGGACCTTCGGCCAGCGCTCGTGCAGCATGGAGAGCGCGAGGTAGTCGGGCCGGAAGTCGTGGCCCCACTGGGCGACGCAGTGCGCCTCGTCGATCGCGAAGAGCGACACCTTGCCGCGGTCGAGCAGCCGCTGGGTGCCCTCGGTGCGCAGCCGCTCGGGGGCCAGGTAGAGGAGGTCCAGCTCGTCGGCGAGGAAGGCCTGCTCGACGGCCTGCCGCTCGTAGGGGTCCTGCGTGGAGTTGAGGAACCCGGCCCGCACCCCGAGGGCGGTGAGCGCGTTGACCTGGTCCTGCATCAGTGCGATGAGCGGCGAGATCACGACGCCGGTGCCGTCTCTGACGAGCGCCGGGATCTGGTAGCAGAGCGATTTGCCGCCGCCGGTGGGCATCAGGACGAGGGCGTCACCGCCGCCGACGACCTGGTCGATGATCTCCTGCTGCTCACCGCGGAAGGAGCTGTAACCGAAGACGCGGTGCAGCACCTGCAGAGCATCGGAGATTTCGTGGGAGGTGTCCGGAGCGGCCATTCGAGAAGCCTAGCGGGCCCCGCCGACACCCCTGCTCCGCTCGGCGGAACCTGTGGACGACCGGCCGCTCCGGCGATGGGCGGCCGGCCGTCGCGCCGACGGCCCGGGCCGGCGCCGCCCCCGCCACCGCACGCCTCCCACCAGGGCGCAGGCGCTTTCGTCGGCGTCCGCGTCAGGGAGGCGTCAAGAGATCCAGTGCGTCCGTATGGAGGCCGTCAAGGCGTGTGAACGCCGTGGTGAAGAGGGGGTTGTCTGGTCATCGGCCGGCCGGCCGATTCCCTTCACCCACTTCATCCAGGAGCTCACGAT
The DNA here is from genome assembly GCF_042871845.1 of Streptomyces sp. NPDC005533. Classification (NCBI taxonomy): domain Bacteria; kingdom Bacillati; phylum Actinomycetota; class Actinomycetes; order Kitasatosporales; family Streptomycetaceae; genus Streptomyces; species Streptomyces sp. NPDC005533. The sequence goes on from NZ_JBIAJH010000005.1 coordinate 263,356, forward strand.
GGCCGATCTGGCCTTCGTCGTCACCACGGTCGCGGTGTTCGCGCTGGTGGCTCTCATCGCCCGGGGGGTGACCAAGCTGTGACCGTCGAGAACATCGTCGGCCTCGCGGTGGCCGTCTCCCTGCTCGGCTACCTCGTCCTCGCCCTCGTGTACCCGGAGAGGTTCTGAGTACAGCCATGAGCCCCGTAACCGCTGGTGTGCTCCAGCTGCTCGCCCTGATCGCCGCACTCGCCCTGGTCTACCGTCCGCTCGGTGACCACATGGCCCGCGTCTACTCCTCCGAGAAGCACTACAGGCCGGAGAAGTGGATCTACAAGGCCATCGGCGCCGACCCGTCGGTCGAGATGCGCTGGCCCGCCTACCTCCGCGCCGTCCTCGCCTTCTCCGCGGTCGGCGTCCTCTTCCTCTACCTCTTGCAGCGGGTGCAGGGCAGCCTGCCCGGCTCGCTCGGCTTCGTCTCGATCGACCCCGACCAGGCCTTCAACACCGCCGCGTCGTTCGTGGCGAACACGAACTGGCAGTCCTACTACGGCGAGCAGGCCATGGGCCACGTCGTGCAGACCGGCGGCCTGGCGGTGCAGAACTTCGTCTCGGCCGCGGTGGGCATGGCCGTCGCCGTGGCCCTCGTACGGGGCTTCGCCCGGTCCCGCACCGGTGAGCTCGGCAACTTCTGGTCCGACCTGGTCCGCGGCACCGTCCGGATCCTGCTGCCGATCTCGGTGATCGGCGCGATCGTCCTGGTCGCCTGCGGCGCCCTCCAGAACTTCGCCGGGATCCACGAGGTCGGGCAGTTCACGGGCGGGACGCAGCAGTGGAACGGCGGCGCGGTGGCCTCGCAGGAGGTCATCAAGGAGCTGGGCACCAACGGCGGCGGTTACTTCAACGCCAACTCCGCCCACCCCTTCGAGAACCCCACCCCCTTCTCGAACCTCTTCGAGGTCTTCCTGATCCTGGTCATCCCGTTCGCGATGACCCGCGCCTTCGGTCGCATGGTCGCGAACCTGCGCCAGGGCTACGCGATCCTCGCCACGATGGCGGCGATCTGGATCGGTTTCACCGCGCTGATGATGTGGACCGAGTTCGCGCACCACGGCCCGGCCCTCGACGTCGCCGGCGGGGCGACCGAAGGGAAGGAGAACCGTTTCGGCATCGGCGCTTCCGCCATCTTCTCGGTCGCGACCACTCTCACCTCCACCGGTGCGGTCAACTCCTTCCACTCCTCCTACACCGGGCTCGGCGGCGGCATCCAGCTGCTCGGCATGCAGCTCGGCGAGATCGCGCCCGGCGGTGTCGGCTCCGGGCTCTACGGCATGCTGGTCATGGCGATCATCGCCGTGTTCGTCGCCGGCCTGATGGTCGGCCGCACCCCCGAGTACCTGGGCAAGAAGATCGGCACCCGCGAGATCAAGTTCGCGGCCTGCTACATCCTCGTCACCCCGGCCCTCGTCCTCGGCTTCACGGCCGTGGCCATGGCCCTGCCCACCCCGGCGAACTCGATGACGAACACCGGCGCGCACGGCTTCTCCGAGATCCTCTACGCCTACACCTCGGGCGCCAACAACAACGGCTCCGCCTTCGCGGGCCTGAACGCCGACACCCAGTGGTTCAACAGCACCATCGGCATCGCCATGCTGCTCGGCCGCTTCCTGCCCATGGTCTTCGTCCTCGCGCTGGCCGGCTCGCTCGCCGAGCAGAAGCCCGTCCCCGAGACCGCGGGCACCCTCCGTACCGACAAGCCGCTCTACACCGGCCTGCTCGTCGGCACGATCCTCATCGTCACCGGTCTGACCTACTTCCCGGCCCTGGCGCTGGGACCGCTCGCCGAAGGGCTCGCCTCATGAGCACCATCACCCCCACCCGCACACCACACGAAGACATCCCGACAGGTCAGAAGCCGGCCGCCGGGCGGGTGGGCGGCGGTCTCTTCGACCCCAAGCAGCTGCTGAAGTCCCTACCCGACGCGGTGAAGAAGCTCGCCCCCCGGATCATGGTCAAATCTCCGGTCATGTTCGTGGTCCTGATCGGCTCGGTCGTCACCACCGTCCTCGCGATCAAGGACCCGACGGACTGGTTCGGCTGGGCCATCACCGCCTGGCTGTGGCTGACCACGATCTTCGCCAACCTCGCCGAGGCCGTCGCCGAGGGCCGTGGCAAGGCCCAGGCCGACACCCTGCGCAAGGCCAAGACCGACTCCGTCGCCCGCCGCCTGACCCCGGACGGCAAGGGCGAGGAAGCGGTTCCGGGCACCGAACTGAAGATCGGTGACCTGGTGGTCTGCGAGGCGGGCGACATCATCCCCGGCGACGGTGACGTCGTCGAGGGCGTGGCCTCCGTCGACGAGTCCGCCATCACCGGCGAGTCCGCGCCCGTCATCCGCGAGTCCGGAGGCGACCGCTCGGCCGTGACGGGTGGTACGAAGGTGCTCTCCGACCGGATCGTCGTCAAGATCACGACGAAGCCCGGTGAGACCTTCATCGACCGCATGATCGCCCTCGTCGAGGGCGCCGCCCGGCAGAAGACGCCCAACGAGATCGCCCTCAACATCCTGCTGGCGTCCCTCACGATCGTCTTCCTGCTCGCGGTCGTCACCCTGCAGCCGTTCGCGATCTACGCGGGCGCCGAACAGTCGATGATCGTGCTGACGGCCCTGCTGGTCTGCCTGATCCCCACCACGATCGGAGCGCTGCTCTCCGCCATCGGCATCGCCGGCATGGACCGGCTGGTCCAGCGCAACGTCCTCGCCATGTCGGGGCGCGCGGTCGAAGCCGCGGGTGACGTCTCCACGCTCCTCCTGGACAAGACGGGCACGATCACCCTCGGCAACCGCCGGGCGTCCGAGTTCGTCCCGGTCCCGGGGACGACGGAAGCCGAACTCGCCGACGCCGCCCAGCTCTCGTCGCTGGCCGACGAGACGCCCGAGGGCCGCTCGGTCGTGGTCCTCGCGAAGGAGAGGTACGGGCTGCGGGAGCGGCACCGGGGCGAGCTGTCGCGGGCCGAGTGGATCGCCTTCACCGCGCAGACCCGCATGTCGGGTGTGGACGTGGACGGCAGGAAGACCCGCAAGGGCGCGGCCGGATCCGTCATCGCCTGGGTCGAGGAACGGGGCGGCCACGTCTGCGACGACGCCGAGCACCTCGCCGGGAGGATCGCCGAAGCCGGCGGCACCCCGCTCCTGGTCGCCGTCCACGACGAGAAGGGCGCCCGCGTCCCGGGCGTCATCCACCTCAAGGACGTCGTCAAGGAAGGCATGCGCGGGCGGTTCGACGAACTGCGCCGCATGGGCATCAAGACCGTCATGATCACCGGTGACAACCCGCTCACCGCCAAGGCCATCGCCGAGGAGGCGGGTGTCGACGACTTCCTCGCCGAGGCCACGCCCGAGGACAAGATGGCCCTCATCAAGCGCGAACAGGCCGGCGGCAAGCTCGTCGCCATGACCGGCGACGGGACCAACGACGCTCCCGCCCTCGCGCAGGCCGATGTGGGCGTGGCGATGAACACCGGGACCTCGGCCGCCAAGGAGGCCGGGAACATGGTGGACCTGGACTCCGACCCCACCAAACTCATCGAGATCGTCGAGATCGGCAAGCAGCTGCTGATCACCCGGGGCGCGCTGACCACGTTCTCCATCGCCAACGACGTCGCCAAGTACTTCGCGATCATCCCGGCCATGTTCGCCGTGGTCTATCCGGGCCTCGACAAGCTCAACGTCATGGGCCTGTCCTCGCCCCAGTCGGCGATCCTCTCCGCCGTCGTCTTCAACGCGCTGATCATCATCGCCCTGGTTCCGCTCGCCCTCAAGGGCGTTCGGTACCGGCCCACCAGCGCCGACCGGATGCTCCGCCGCAACCTCGGCCTGTACGGGGTGGGCGGACTGGTCGCACCCTTCGTCGGCATCAAGATCATCGACATGCTCATCACCCTCATCCCCGGAATCGGCTGACCCACGATGAACACCTCCGTATCGAACGCCGTCCGCCTGCTCGGCGCGGGTCTGCGCGCCCTTCTCGTCCTCACGGTGATCTGCGGGGTCATCTACCCGCTGGCCGTGACCGGCATCGCCCAGGCCCTCTTCAACGACAAGGCCGACGGCTCCGAGATCAAGGACGGGAGCGGCCGGGTCGTCGGCTCGTCCCTCATCGGGCAGACCTACGACCTCCCCCAGCACGACCCCGACGACGCCGAGGAGGCCGCCAGGCCGGACCTCAGGTGGTTCCAGCCGCGCCCCTCCCACGGCCTCGGATCCAACAGCGTCAACACCCGGTACTCCCTCATCCTCTCCGGGGCCACCAACCGCTCCGCCGACAACGGCGCCGTGGGCGGCCGCTGCACCAAGGACGCCGCGGAAGGCACCCTCTGCGCCCAGGTCATCGCCGCCAGGGAAGCCGTCGTCGCGGACAACTCCATCCCCGGCCACCAGGTCGAGCCCGAGGACGTACCGGCGGACGCCGTCACCTCCTCCGGCTCGGGCCTCGACCCGGACATCTCCCCCGCGTACGCCAAGCTCCAGATCCACCGGGTCGCCGAGCGGAACGACCTCGACGTCAAGCGGGTCGAAAAGCTCGTCGCCGACCACACCACCGGCCGCACCCTCGGCTTCCTGGGCGAGCCCCGCGTCAACGTCCTCGCACTCAACATCGCGCTCAAGGCGCTGACCGAGAGCTGATGCGCGACGAGGTCGGCCCGTGAACCACGGCCGCGGCCGTCGGCGCGCTCCGGTGGCCGCCCCGAGGGCGCGGACGTCGACCCGCCCATCCGACCCGACCCTGGGCGGCGTCCCGGAGGGGCCGGGTGGCCCCGGCGAGGCTGAGGACCGGACCTTCGAGCCCTTCCGGCGGCGTGGCGGCACGGCGACGCGGCGCGCGGCGCCGGAGTGGGCCCGGGTCTCGCCGTCGCCCGCGGCCTCACCGAGGGCATCGGCGGCGCCCTGTCCGCCGAGGACACTCCCGGCGGCGGTCTCCTCAGGGTGCTCGCCCTCCCCGTGGCCCCCAGCCGTCCGCCGAGCGCCTCTGACCGCCCGTCCACCCACCCGCACCCCCTTTTGACGGGACATGGTCAAGACGCTGTCGTCGTCGCCTCCGCAGTGCGTCAAGGCGCACGGACCGCGCGGCCGCCCGCCGTAGCGTCGCTCCCATGGACGGACTCGCCGAGGACATCCACTGGGTCGGTGCGCGACGCTTCGCGATCTGCACGGCCGCACTGTTCCTCGCGGCCCTCCTCGTGCTGGACGCGGGTGCCGGCGAAATCTGCCTGCTGCGCTGCGCCCTCTGGGCGGGCCTGGCCGCCCTGCTGTTCGTGATCCTGCTGCCACCCCGGATCTCCGTACGCGCCGGCCGGCTGATCACCCGCGGCGTCCTGGGGACGGGGCACAGCGTCCGCACCGACTCCCTGGCCTCCCTCCAGTGGTGCGACGGCGTGGCCCAGCGCCTCCTGCTCCGGGACACCGACGGAAGCAGCGTCGAGATCGACCCGACCGTGCTGACCCGCAACCCCGCGATGTGGCGCCGGCTGGACGCCGACACCCGTACCTCGGTCGAACGCGGCACCCTGCTGCGGGGCGCCACCGCGCTGCGCGAGCTGGCGGAGCACATCGACCGGGAGACCGCCCACACCGTCTTCAGGGTGTCCGGCCTGCGGTGACGGCCCGCGGTGACGGCCTCCGCCGGGTGCGGGAGCGGCCCCGGCGGCTCCTGTCAAGGTACGAACAGCCGGGGCTACGACCCGGCCCCTCCTCCGGGCACGGTGGAAATCGGCCGTCCTGCGCGAGTGCAGGACCGATACACCACCCGGATCGGAGCCTTCCGTGTCCCGTCGCGCAGGGGTCTTCGTGACCCGTCGCCCCCGACTCGTGCTCTTCACCGCGCTCGTCTTCCTCGTCCTGTCCGCCGTGTTCGGCGCCGGGGCGACCGGCCGGCTGAAGACGCAGGGATACGACGACGCTCGCTCCGAATCCAGCCGCGCCGCCCACCTGACGGCCGAGGGCCTGGGGGCGTCCCCGAACCTGGTCGTCGTCGCGCGGACCCGCGGCGGGTCCGTCGCCGACGCCGCGGCCCGCAGCGAGGGCGAGGCCCTGACCGGCCGCCTCGCCGCCCGGCCGCACGTCAGCGCCGTGACCTCGTACTGGACGGGCGGCGCCGCCGAGCTGCGCGGCCGTGACGGCGACGCCGCCATGCTGGTCGCGCACGTCGACGGCGAGGGGGAGCGGCTCGCAGCCCGGGTCAAGGAGCTGAAGCGGGAACTGACCGCCCCGGGCGCCCCCGAGAAGACCCTGACCCTGCACGTCGGAGGGACGGCGCTCGTCGACGCCGAGCTCCAGGACCTCTCCGCATCCGACCTCAAGCGGGCCGAGTCCGTCGTCCTGCCGGGAACCCTGATCCTGCTGGTCCTGGTCTTCGGCAGCGTCGTGGCCGCCGCGCTGCCGCTGCTGATCGGCGTTCTGGCGATCGCCGGGACGCTGCTGGTCCTGAGCGTCCTCGGCTCCGTCACCGACGTGTCGGTGTTCGCGCTGAACCTCACCACGGCGCTCGGCCTGGGGCTGGGCATCGACTACGGGCTGCTGATCGTCTCGCGGTTCCGCGAGGAGCTCGCGTACGGGTACCGGCCGCGCAACGCCGCCATCCGGACCGTGCGCACCGCGGGCCACACGATCGTCTTCAGTGCCGCCACGGTCTCCGCCGCGCTCGCGACGCTGCTGGTCTTCCCGCCGTACTTCCTGCGCTCCTTCGCCTACGCGGGCATCGCCGTGGTGGTGATCGCGGCGGTGAGCGCCCTGACCGTACTGCCGGCCCTGCTCGCGCTGCTCGGCAAGCGGGTGAACGCCTGGGCCGTGCCGTGGCGCCGCCGGGTCCACGGCGGCTCGCGGTCGCGTCTGTGGGAGGGGCTGGCGCGGATCGTCGTACGCCGCCCGCTGGTCGCGGCCCTGCCGGTGATCGGCCTGCTGCTGGTGCTCGCGGCGCCGTTCGCCCACGCCGGTTTCGCCACTCCCGACGACCGGGCGCTGCCGGTGAGCGCGTCCAGCCGGCAGACCGGGGACCTGGTGCGCGGATCGTTCGACATGAAGGGCTCCAGCGCGCTCACGGTCGTCGTCACGGGTACGGCGTCCCCGTCGGCGCGGGAGGACTACGCCCGACGGCTGTCGGCGCTCCCGCAGGTCGCGCAGGTCGTCGATGGCGAGGGCAGCTTCCGCTCCGGCGAGAAGGCGGCGGTGTCCGGCCCCGCGGCCGGGTCCGCCGGCACCGTCGGCGGCGGCTCGGCGCGGCTCTCCGTGGTGCCGCTGGCCGACCCCCAGTCGCGTGCGGCCCAGCAGCTCGTGCGCGACATCCGCTCCGCTCCCGTCCCGGCGGGCGCCGAGGTGCTCGTCGGCGGACCGAGTGCGGTCCTGGTCGACGCCAAGGCCACCGTCGGCGACCGGATCCCGCTTGCCCTCGCCTTGATGACCCTGACCACCTTCGCGCTGCTGTTCGGCTTCACGCGCAGTCTGCTCCTGCCGTTCAAGGCGATCGCCCTGAACGCCCTGAGCCTGGCCGCCGTCCTCGGGGCCATGGTGTGGATCTTCCAGTCGGGCCATCTGCACCAGCTGCTCGGTTTCACGCCCGGCCCGCTCAGCACGACCATGCCGGTGCTGCTGTTCTGCATCGTCTTCGGCCTGTCGGTGGACTACGAGGTGTTCGTCCTCGCCCGTATCAAGGAGGCGCACGACGCCGGGCAGGACAACGCGACATCGATCGTCTCCGGCATCGCCCGCACGGGCGGGATCGTCACGACCGCCGGCGCCCTGCTCGCCTTCACCCTCCTGAGCTTCGGCACCTCCCAGGTGTCCCTCCTGCAGTTCTTCGGGATCGGCGCGGGCCTCGGCGTTCTGCTCGACGCCACGCTCGTCCGCGGAGTCCTCGTACCGGCGCTCATGCGTCTGGCGGGCGGCCTGAACTGGTGGGCACCGCGGCTGGCGAGGCCCAGGGCGCCGCGCCCGGCGGCCGCTCCGGTCCCGCCCCGGAGGTGCCCGCCCGGGCGGTGTCCGCCATCCGGCCGTGCCGCGGCGCGTACGCCCGTCCGCCCGCACGCCCGCGCACCCGCGGGCCGCTGAGCGACCGGGCCGGACGCCCCGTCCGGCCCGTCCCGTCCCCGTACATCCCTTTCCCGCAGATCCCTTTCCCGCAGACCCCACCCCCGCCCGGGGGATCACGACAAGGAAGACCGTCATGACCGACATCGCCATCACCGGACTCGGCTGCCGCTTCCCCGGCGCCCCCGACATCCGCGCCTACTGGAAGCTCCTGCTGAGCGGGGAACGCCAGTTCACCGCCGTCCCGGCCGAGCGCTGGAACCACGAGACCTACCACCGGCCCGGCGACCGATCGGCCCCCAACGCCGCGTACACCGACCAGGTCGCGTTCCTGGACGACGTGGACCGCTTCGACGCCCTGCACTACGGGGTGCCGCCCGCACGCGCCCGGTCCATGGACCCCCAACACCGCCTGATGCTCGACATCGCCCGCGAGGCCCTCGACGACGCGGGGATGGGCCGCGGCGACTTCGACCGGGAGAACACCGGGGTCTTCTTCGCCGTGTCGGTGTCCGACTACAAGGACCTCATGGCGGCCCCCCTGCGGGCCATCTCCCTGGCCGAGGAGTCGCAGGCGCCGGACCGCCCCGACACCGAGGCCATCCGGCAGCAGGCCGCCGAGCTCGGCAACATCCACTCCTTCTCCCTGCCCGGGAGCCTGCTCAACATGGCGGCCGGCACCGTCAGCCGGCACTTCGGCCTCGGCGGCCCCAGCTTCGCCGTCGACGCCGCCTGCTCCGGCTCACTGGTCGCCCTCGACCAGGCCGTCGCCCAGCTCCGCCAGGGCACCTGCCGGATCGCCGTCGTCGGCGGCGCGTACCTCAACCTCACCCCGGACAGCCTGGTCGGCTTCTCCAGGCTCCGCGCGCTGTCCGCGAGCGGCGTGTGCCGGCCGTTCGACGAGGCCGCCGACGGGTTCGTCCTCGGCGAGGGGGCCGGCGCCGTCGTCGTACGGCCGCTCGCCGACGCCCTCGCCGCGGGCGACCGCGTCTACGCGGTGATCAAGGGCATCGGCTCGGCCAACGACGGAGCGTCCCCCGGCCCGCTGGTCCCCACCGCCGAAGGGCAGCTGCGTGCCATGCACCGCGCCTACGACGACGCCGGGGTCGCCCCGTCCTCCGTGGGCTTCATCGAGGCCCACGGCACCGGCACCACCACCGGCGACCGTGCCGAGGTGGAGGCACTGCGCCGGCTGCGCACCGAGTACCCCGACGACGACCCCTCGCTGTCCTACCTCGGCTCCGGCAAGGCCCTCATCGGGCACTCCCTGGCCGCGGCGGGCATCGCCGGTCTGATCAAGACGGCCCTGGTCGTCCACCACCGCACGATCGTGCCGCAGCCGGTCACCACGCCCCATCCGGAGCTGGGCGTCTCCGCCGCGGGCCTGCGCTTCGCCGACACCGCACGGCCCTGGCCGGGCGCGGCCTCGCCCCGGCGGGCCGCCGTCAGCTCCTTCGGTTTCGGCGGTACGAACGTGCACGTGGTGCTGGAGGAGCAGCCGGCCCCGGCCGGCGGCACCTTTCCGGTGCCCGCCGCAGGCCCCAGGCCCCAGCTGCTGCTCCTCTCGGCCGGCAGCCCCGAGCTGCTGGAGCGGTACATCGACGAGGTGCTCGACATGGTGGAGCAGGCCTCCCCGGTGCCGATCGCGGCGCTGGCCCACACCCTGGGCGCGCGCGAGCCGCTGAAGACGCGGCTCGCGATCGTGGCCGCCGACACGGAGGAGTTCACCCGGCGGCTGCGCCACGCCCGCGGGCAGCTGGCCGAAGGCGCCCGCGGCGACCTCGGCGACGGCGCCTACGCCGCCGACGCCCCGCTGCCGGAGGCCGAGCGCCGCATCGCGTTCGTCTTCCCCGGTCAGGGCAGCCAGCGGCCGGGCATGATGCAGGACCTCCACGAACGGTTCCCGGGCTTCCGCACGGACGTCGGCGTCCTCAGTGCCATCGCCCGCCGCGACACCGGCTTCGACCTCGCGGACCTGCTGTACGGCGAGGGCCCGGCCGCCCACGGCGACCCCGAGGAGCTCGGTCGGCGGCTCGCCGGCACCGACGTGTGCCAGCCGCTGCTCGGCACCGTACAGATCGCCGCGACCCGGCTGCTCGCCCAGTGCGGCATCGCGCCCGGCCTCACCCTCGGCCACAGCGTCGGGGAGTTCGCCGCCGCCGCCGCGGCCGGGGCCCTCACCGACGAGGACACCGTCCGGCTGCTGGTCCAGCGGGGCGCCGCCCTGCGCCGGGCCGAGAGCGGCGTCGGGGACGGGATGCTCGCCGTGCAGACCGACAAGGACACCTGCGACCGGCTCGTGTCCGGCATCGACGACGTGTGGCTCGCCTGCTTCAACCAGCCGCGGCAGGTCGTGGTCAGCGGTACGCCCGAGGGGCTCGCCGCGGTGCGGCGGGCCTGCGCCGCGGCCGGGGTGGTCACGGTGGCGCTCGACGTGTCCAACGCCTTCCACTCGCCGCGGGTGGCCTCCGCCGAGGAGAGCGTGCGCGCGGACCTCGCCGCCCTCCGCATCGCCGGGCCGGTCCTGCCGTTCGTCTCGTCCGTGAACGCCGAGGTCTGCACCGACCCGGAGGGGCTGCGCGACCTGTGGGCCCGGCACGCGTCCGCCCCGGTCCGGTTCGACGACGCCGTCCGGGCCGCCTACGACCAGGGGGCGCGCGTCTTCCTCCAGGTGACCGGCGGCAGCTCGCTCCTCGCCTCGGTCCGCCGCAACCTCACCGGCCACGGCGACGTGCACGTCGTACCGGCCGGCGAGGTGGAGCCGGACGGCGGGCGCGGCTTCGTCCGGGCCCTCGCCCGGCTCGCGGTCCTGGGCGTCCCGGTCGATCCGCGCGCCCTGGTGCCCGAGGAGGAGCGCCGCCTGCTGGACCTGCCGGTGGCGAAGCTCGACACCCGGTCCTACTGGGTGCCGCGCGGACGCGCCGGCAGGAACGGGCGCCCCGCCGAGCAGGGGGAGGCCTGCGCCGCCGCCCTGCCGCCCCGGCCCGTGACCCCCGGGGAGACCTCGACGAATGCCCCGATCGACGCCCCCGTTGCCGGACCCTTGGCCGCCCCCGCGGCCGCCCCGGCGAACGACCCGGCGAACGACCCGATGGGTGAGCTGCTCCAGCTGGTCCGGCAGCAGGTGACGCTGCTCGACCGGCTCACCGGGACGCAGCGCGTACCGGAGCCGGCCGCTGAGGCAGCCGAGCCGGTCGAACCGGCGCCGGTGCCCGTCGCGGCCGCCGCCCCCGCCGACCCGCCCGTTTCCGGCCCGCCCGCCGCGCGGATGTCCGTACCGGCCGGTGACCTCGACGAGTTCGCCGAAGGCGTGCTCGCGCACGTGGCCCGGATCAGTGCCTTCCCGGTGAGCCACCTGCACGTCGACCAGCCGCTCGTCGACGAGCTGGGTTTCGACTCGCTGATGCTGACCGACCTGTTCACCGCCCTCACCCGGCAGTGGCCGCAGTGGACGTTCGACGAGCGGGCCGCCGACCGGCCGACCGTCCGGAGGATCGCGGCGATGATCGCGGACGGCTGCGGCACGGACCCGGCACCGGCGGCCGTACCCGCCACCGCGCCCGCGGGCTTCCCCGTACAGCGGGCCGCCCACGGCGGGGACAGCCCGCCGGCGCCCCTGGCCGACCCGCCCACCGCGCCGCTGCCCGAGGAGCACACGCGGATCGAGTGCTTCCCGGAGGTCACCGCCCACGGCGAGCGCATCTCCGCGCTGGACGGGCTGGGGCTGCCCAACCCCTACTTCCTCGTCCACGAACGCGGGATGACGGACACGACCGTCGTCGACGGCCGGGAACTCCTCTCCTTCTCCAGCTACAACTACCTGGGCCTGGCCACCCACCCCGAGGTGAACGAGGCGGCCCGGGACGCGATCGAGCGCTGCGGCACCTCGGCGTCGGCCAGCCGGCTGCTGTCCGGCAGCCGTCCGCTCCACCTGGAGCTGGAAGCGGAGCTCGCCGGCCGGCTCGGGTGCGAGGCCGCGGTCACCCTGGCCAACGGACACGCCACCAACGTCACCGTGATCGGTCACCTCGTCGGCCCCGGGGACCTCGTCATCCACGACGCGCTCGCCCACGACAGCATCCTCCAGGGATGCAAGCTCTCCGGCGCGACCCGGCGGCCCTTCCCGCACAACGACGCGGCCGCCCTGGACTCGATCCTCACGCAGGTCCGCCACCAGTACCGGCGGGTCCTCGTCGTCGTCGAGGGCGTCTACAGCATGGACGGCGACATCGCCGACCTGCCCGCGCTCATCGAGGTCAAGCGCCGGCACGGCGCGCTGCTGATGATCGACGAGGCGCACAGCATGGGGACGATCGGTGCGACGGGAGGCGGCATCGGCGAGTACTTCGACATCGACCGCTCGGCGGTCGAACTGTGGTCGGGCACGCTGTCCAAGGCGCTGGCGAGCTGCGGCGGCTACGTCGCCGGGAAGCGCGCGGTCGTCGAGTACCTGCGCTACACCGTGCCGGGCTTCGTCTTCAGCGCCGGCATGACCCCGGCCGACACCGCCGCGTCGCTGGCCGCGCTGCGTCTGCTGCGCGGCGAACCGCAGCGCGTGACCCGCCTCGCGGAGAACGCCGCGCTGTTCGTCCGCCTCGCCCGCGATGCGGGGATCGACGTCGGGGACAGCCACGACACGCCGGTCGTCCCGTGCATCGTCGGGGACTCGCTGAAGGCCCTGCGGCTCGCGGAGGCCCTGTTCCGGCAGGGCATCAGCGTCAACCCGATCCTCTATCCGGCCGTACCGGAGGAACTGGCCCGGCTGCGCTTCTTCCTCACCTGCGCGCACACGCCCGACCAGATCCGGCACGCGGTGAGCGCGCTGGAACACGAGCTCCGGCACCTGACCACGGCCCGCGCGGCCTGACCCCGTGGACACCGCCTTCCGGCCGATCGCACCGGGTCACATCCACCGATGGGGCGGCGCCCGCCTCCTCGTGGCCCCGTTCACCGGCCTCCACCCGGCGCCGTTCCTCTCTCCGGCCGAACGGCGGGTGGTGCGGGCCCTGCCGGTCCGGCGGCAGGCCGAGTGGACCGCCGGCCGGCTGCTCGCCAAGCGGCTGGTCGCCGACGCCCTCGCCGCACCGGCCGACGAGGTGGAGGTACTCCCCCGGGACGACGGCAGCCCGTACGTCGTCGTCAGCGGCAGCCCGGCGCCGGCCGTGCACGTCTCCATCAGCCACACCGCCCACCACGTCGCCGCTGCCCTCGCACCCGAAGCGGTCGGAGTGGACCTGTGCGAGACCGCGTCGGCCGCCGCGGTACGCCGTGTCGCGGACCGCGTCTTCTCCCCCGGGGAGCTCGCCCGCATCGGGACGGACCGGCCCGATGCCCTGGCCGGCGCCTGGGCGCTCAAGGAGGCCGCGGTCAAGGCCGACCGGACCGGTGTCTTCGGCGCGGCCCCGCGCCTCGTCGAAATCCTCGGCCTGCGGCCGCCCGTGCTCGGCGGACGGCGCCGCGCGGCGGTGTGGCGGGCGGGAGACGCGGTCCTCGCCCTCGTCCTCGCGCACTCCCCGGGTCCGCCGGGCTGAGCGCCCCCCTTGGCAGCACTGCGTTGGTGCTCCTTGCCGCGCCGGATAATGCTTGTCAGTGGAGCCCCTGGCCGTGCGGGTGCCGTGGAACCGCGGCGAGGGAACTAGCGAGGGCGAGATGAGCGGCGATGGAGCAACTTCCCACCTCTCCTGGTGAGCGGCCGGCGGAGACGAACGACTCCGGCGGCACGACCTACACGGCCACGGCCACCCTCAGCGAGCAGGGCATCGTGACCGAGTGGAGCGAGGACGCCCATCGGCTGCTCGGCTACGCACCCGCCGAGATCGTGGGACTGCCCGCCGCCCGCCTGCTCGCCGACGGCGCCGAGGACGGCGAGGACGTCGACGCGAGCGCGGGACGGATCCCGTCCGGGCAGGACCGGTGGAGCGGCAGCGTGGCACTGCGGCACCGGGACGGCAGGAGGATGGAGCTGAGACTGCTCGCCCACCGCTGGACGTCCACCGGCGGGAACACCAAGTGGTTCGTGGTGTCCGCCGTGCCGGGTGAGCCCCGTACGCCCTGGGACGAAGCGCTGAAGGAGTGGACGTTCACCCAGTCCCCCTGTTTCCTCGCGGTCTTCGACACGGACCTGCGGCTGGTGCGGGCCAACGCCGGCATGGAGCGCGCGCTGTCCCTCACCGAGAGCGAGATGTGCGGGCTGCGGCTGCCCGAGATCGCTCCGGATCCCGTGAGCGACGAGACCGAGCGCAGGATGCGCCTGGTGGTGGAGACGGGCGAGCCGCAGCACGTCGACGCCTTCGTCCGTCCCCCGGGCACGCCGACCGAGCAGGGCCTGGCGGCCTCGCTGGCCCCGTTGCGGGACGCCGACGGGCGGGTGCGCGCCGTGTGCCTGGCCGCGCACGAGAGGGACGGTACGGCGGACGAGCGGCCGCAGCTGCTGCTGTCGGACGTCGACACCGCCGGCATCGGCACCACCATGGACAGCGCGCGCACCGCGGAGGAGCTCGCCGACGCGGCCGTGCCCAGGATCGCCGACTTCGCGGTCGTCGACCTGCTGGAGCCGCCTCCGCGGGCGGACGGTCCCTCCAGGCCGGCGGCGGGTCCGGTCACCGTGTCCCACATCGCCGTGCGCTCGCTCCTGGAGGGAAGCCTGGAGTCCCAGGTCCCGGTCGGCGGGACGGCCGTCTATCCGGCGCTGTCACCACCCGTCGAATGTCTGGCCGCGGGCCGCGGCGCCGTGTACGCGACCTCCGACCCGGCGGTCGCCCGGTGGGTGGCCCAGGACCCCGGGGCCGCCTGGATCGCCCACTCCGGCACGCACTCGCTGATGATGGTGCCGCTGCGCGCCGCTGGCACCACGCTGGGCCTGGCCGTCTTCAGCCGGCACCAGCGGCAGGAACCCTTCCACCCGGAGGACCTGTGGCTGGCCGAGGAGCTCACGTCCAGGGCGGCCGTCGGCATCCACAACGCGCGCCGCCACACCCGCGAGCACACCACCACCATGACGCTGCAGCGCAGCCTGCTGCCGCACTCGCTGCCCGACCACCCGGCCCTGGAGATCGCCTCCCGCTACCTGCCCGCCGGCACCGATGCCGGGGTGGGCGGCGACTGGTTCGACGTGATCCCGCTGTCCGGCGCGCGGGTGGCCCTCGTCGTGGGCGACGTCGTCGGCCACGGCATCCGCGCCTCCGCCACCATGGGCCGGCTGCGCACCGCCGTGCGCACGCTGGCCGACGTCGACCTGCCGCCCGACGAGCTGCTCACGCACCTCGACGACCTGATCATCCACCTGTCGGCCGACGAGGGCGAGCAAGGGGCCGCCGCGGAGGCCGCCGGCGGCATCGGCACCACCTGCCTGTACGTGGTCTACGACCCGGTCACCCGCCGCTGCACGGTCGCCCGGGCCGGCCACCCCCCGCCGGCCGTGGTCTCCCCGGAGGGCTCCGCGTACCTCCTCGACGTCCCGGCCGGACCGCCGCTGGGCCTGGGCGGCCTGCCCTTCGAGACCATCGAGGCCGAGATTCCCGAGGGCAGCCTGCTGGCCCTGTACACCGACGGTCTGCTGCAACCCCGCGAGCGTGACATCGACGAGTCCCTGGACAGCATGTTCGCGGCGCTCGTACGTCCCGCCGCCAGCCTGGACACGGTCTGCGACCGGGTACTCGCGGCCCTGCTCACCCACCGTCCCGACGACGACGTCGCCCTGCTCGTCGCCCGGACCCGGGCCCTGCACGCCGACAAGGTCGTCGTCTGGGAGCTGCCGTCCGATCCGTCCATCGTCGCCCGGGCCCGCCGCTACACCACCGAGCAGCTGACGGCCTGGGGGCTCGACGAGGCCGCGTTCGTCACCGAGCTCGTGGTGAGCGAACTCGTGACCAATGCCATCCGCTACGGGGCGCCCCCGATCGAGCTGCGGCTGATCCACGACGACAGCACCCTGCTCTGCGAGGTGTCCGACGCGAGCAGTACCGCCCCGCACATGCGGCGGGCCCGGACGTTCGACGAGGGAGGGCGGGGCCTGCTGCTGGTCGCCCAGCTCGCGCAACGCTGGGGCACCCGGCACTCCGCCCTCGGCAAGACCATCTGGGCCGAGCAGTCGCTCGTCGGGTTCTGAGGACCGGCGGTCCGAGGACCGCGGTCCCTACGCTCCGCCGGACGGGGCGTGGAAGACCGGCCGGGCCCAGATCGGGGGGTCCGGCGGCGGTTCCGGGGGTTCCACCCGGTGCGAGGGGCCGTCCTCCCGCCCGGTGCCGCCCGCGGCGGCGGCGCGCAGGGCCCCCACGAACTCCAGGCAGGAGTCGTAGCGGTCCTCCGGAACCTTCGCCAGGGCCTTGGCCATGACGTCGTCGGCGGCGGGCGCGATCTCGGGCCGCCGCTCCGTCAGGGGGGTCGGCTGGTCGTACTGGTGGGCCCAGAGCAGCGCCACGTCCTCGTCGCGTACGAAGGGGGGCCCGCCGGCGAGGGTTTCGTAGACGACGCAGGCGAGGCTGTAGAGGTCGCACCTGCCGTCGACCGGCCGGCCGGTGATCTGTTCCGGTGCCATGTAGTCGAGGGTGCCGACGAACTCCCCCGCCGTGGTGAACCCGCTGAGCGACAGGGACTTCTTCGTCAGTCCGAAGTCGGTGAGGTAGATGTGCTCCGGGTGGTCGCTGTCGGTGCCCGCGGCGACCAGGATGTTGCCGGGCTTGACGTCCCGGTGCACCAGGTCGTGCTCGTGGGCCGCGTCGAGGGCGGATGCCACCTGGGAGGCGATGCGCAGGGCCTTGGCGACGGGCAGCGGGCCCTCCCGGTCCAGCAGGGCCCGCAGGTCGAGCCCGGAGACGTACCGCATGGCGATGTAGAGGACGCCGTCGGTCTCGCCGGCTTCGAAGATCGGCACGATGTGCGGGTGGTCGATCTTCGCGGCGACCCGGGACTCGTGCGTGAAGCGGCGCCGGAAGGTGTCGTCGCGGGCGCGCTCGGGGGCGATCAGCTTCAGCGCGACCGTACGGTCCAGGCGCAGGTCCTTGGCGGAGTAGACGACGGCCATGCCGCCGCGGCCGATCAGGCGCTCCACCCGGTAGCCCGCGATCTGCTTGCCGATCAGGCCGGAGGGCCGGCCCCGGTACACGCTCAGGTCGGATGCCGAGGCCATCAGGGGCCCGCCTCAGCCGGCCGGGCGGACGACGGCGCCGCGCCGGCGCGGTGTCCGTGGGCGAAGGTGCCGATCATGCCGACCCCGTCCTCGATGGAACGTCGTCCGAGGGACGACATGGCTGAACGGGTCGCGCTCGACGCGACGGTGTCGGCTCGGGCGCGAACGGGACGCGCCAGGCCGCTCTTCCCTACCTGAAGTCTATCCAGTGATCCATACGAGTGCCCCTTCGCAACGGAACGGGTCCCCGGCACGTGGGATGCCGGGGACCCGTGGCGTGACGCCGCTGGTGGGGGTCAGCCCATGCCGCCGGCGCCGCCGCGGCCGCCGAACCCGCTGGTCTCGCAGCCGATGCCGACGCAGAGGCCGCCGTCGCCGCCCTCGCCGCCGTCGCCGCCGTCGCCGCCGGGCGTCGCCGTCCCGCCGGTACCGCCGTCGCCGCCGTTGACGCTGCCGTGGCAGACGCCGGCGCAGACCCCGCCCTTGCCGCCCGTTCCGCCGGTGCCGCCGCCGGGCCGGCCCGTCACGCCGGTGCCGCCGTTGGCGCTGCCGTTGCAGATGCCGGCGCAGATGCCGCCCTTGCCGCCCTCGGTGCCGTTGACCGAGCCGTTGCACGTGCCCGCGCAGACCTTGTCCCCGACGCGGACGCTGTCCTTGTCGATCTTCACCTTGCCGACGAGCTGGTCACCGTACTTGTTGATCGCCCCGCCGCGGCCGAACCGGTTCCCGCCCGTCTGGGTGTCACCGCCGCCGGGTGCGGGACCGTGCTGCCGGGTGACGGCCGTCTCGACCGGCTGGCTCGGCAGCGCGGGCGCCGCCGTGGCGGCCGTCGTCATCGCACCGGCGCCGAGCAGGGTCGTCGAGACGAGAAGACCGAGACGGAACTTCCAAGATCGCACGCGCATGAGATTCCATACCTTTCTTCGTGGGTTGATTCGGGTCATTCGTAAGATCGGGACACCCAGGGGAGTCGGGTGTGGCTGGCATGGGGTAGCCGCTGTTGT
>NZ_JBIAJH010000006.1:0-32695 GCF_042871845.1 Streptomyces sp. NPDC005533
CCCCCCCCCCCCCCCCCCCCCCCCCCCCCCCCCCCCCCCCCCCCCCCCCCCCCCCCCCCGGCCCCCCCGCCGACCCCGCCCGAGCGGCGCAGCCACCCGCAGGCCAAAGGGCCGCGCCCCCGGATCCCGGGGGCACGGCCCTTTCTCGCGCACCGCGGCCCGCGGCCGCGCTCGCGGCCGCTCAGACGGTGGTGACGACCTCGTCGAACGCCAGGCGCGGGGAGCGCGCGAACGCCGCGTCCTCGCCCGGCTTGCCGATGTTGACGACCATCAGCGGGGTGTGGTCGGCGTCCAGGAACTCCTTCTGGATGCCGGCGAAGTCGGCGCCGGTCATCGGGCCCGCGGCCAGACCGGCGGCGCGGACGCCGACGATGAAGTACGCGGCCTGCAGGGCGGCGTTCAGCAGCGCGGACTGCTCGCGGACCGGGCGCTCGGCGAAGAAGAGGTCCTTGGCCTGCGGGAAGTGCGGCAGCAGCTGCGGGAGCTCCTCGTGGAACTCGTTGTCCGCGGAGAGGATCGCGACCAGCGGCGCGGCGGCGGTCTTCGCCGCGTTGCCCTCGGCCATGTGCTTCACGAGGCGCTCGCGGGCCTCGGGGGAGCGGACCAGCGTGATGCGCAGCGGCGTCTGGTTGAACGCGGTGGGGCCGAACTTCACCAGGTCGTAGATCGCCTGGACCTGCTCCTCGGTGACCGGCTCGTCCGAGAACGAGTTGGCCGTGCGGGCCTCGCGGAACAGCAGGTCCTGCGCGGCGGAGTCAAGAACGAGAGACATCGGAAAGCCTTCTTCCATACGGAGGTGAAGCGATGTCCCCGACTCTACGGCCGAGGTAGATGAATTTTCAACTAAATGCCCCCGATGGTGATCGGGATCACTCCTCCTCGGCCGGCTCGCGCGCCGCCAGCGCCGAGTCCAGCCGGGCCCGGGCGCCCTCCAGCCAGTGCCGGCAGACCGTCGCCAGCTCCTCGCCGCGCTCCCAGAGCGCCAGCGAGTCCTCCAGCGAGGTCCCGCCCGCCTCCAGCTTGCGGACGACCTCGATGAGCTCGTCACGGGCCTGCTCGTATCCCAGCGCCGTCTCGGCCTCTGCCATTCCCTCGTCCATCCTCTGCGTGTAGTGCAACCAGTTGGTTGCGGCCGTGTGTCGTGTTTCCGGGTGCCGCTGCCCGCTGCCCGCTGCCCGCTGCCCGTTACTCGGGCGGGGCGACCCGTACGGAGAAGCTGCCCCCCGCCACCCGTGCCCGCAGCACCTCGTCCGCCGCGAGCTCCTGCGGTGAACGCACCACATGGCCGTCGGCCCGCTGCAGTACGGCGTACCCGCGCTCCAGGGTCGCTGCCGGGGACAGCGCCACCACCCGGGCGAGGGTGTGGGCGAGCTCCGAGTCGGCCCGGTCCAGCAGGTGCCCGAGCGTGCGCCGGCCGCGCGCCAGCAGCGCGTCCAGCTCGTCCTCCCGGATCTCCACCATCCGCTGCGGGTGGACGAAGACCGGCCGGGCGAGGGCGTGCGCGAGCCCCCGCTCCTCCCGGTCGAGCAGCCCGGTCACCGCCCGCAGCCCCCGGGCCTGCAGCTGGCGTACCCGCTCCAGCTCCTCGCCCACGTCCGGGACCACCTTCTTCGCCGCGTCCGTGGGCGTGGAGGCCCGTACGTCCGCGACCAGGTCCAGCAGCGGGGAGTCCGGCTCGTGGCCGATCGCCGAGACCACGGGCGTGCGGGCCGCCGCCACGGCGCGCACGACCTCCTCGTCGGAGAAGGGCAGCAGGTCCTCCACGCTGCCGCCGCCACGCGCCACGATGATCACGTCGACCTCGTCCAGGTCGTCGAGCTCCTTGACCGCCCGGACCACCTGCGGCACGGCGTGGACGCCCTGGACGGCCACGTTCCGCACTTCGAAGCGGACCGCGGGCCACCGGCGGCGGGCGTTCTCCAGTACGTCGCGCTCGGCGGCCGAGGCCCGGCCGACCACCAGTCCGATCAGCTGCGGCAGGAAGGGCAGCGGCTTCTTGCGCTCCAGCGCGAAGAGCCCCTCGGAGGCCAGCGAGCGCTTGAGCCGCTCCAGCCGGGCGAGGAGCTCCCCGATGCCGACGGGCCGTATCTCCGTGGCCCGCAGGGACAGCTGCCCGCGCGGGGCGTACCACTCGGGCTTGGCCAGCAGGACGACCCGGGCACCCTCCGAGACCACGTCCGCGACCTCGTCGAAGACCTGGCGGAAGCAGGTCACGCTGACCGAGATGTCGTGCGAGGGGTCGCGCAGCGTCAGGAAGACCACCCCCGCCCCCGGCCGCCGCGAGAGCTGCGTGATCTGCCCCTCCACCCACACCTGACCGAGCCGCTCGATCCAGCCCCCGATGAGCCGCGACACCTGGCCTACCGGCAGCGGCGCCTCGGCCGACGTATTCAGACCCATGCACGCAGGCTAACGGGCGCCGCTGACAGCGTCTCAGGCCCCGGGGCGGGTGTCGGACCCCGGCGCCCCGAAATCCGCGCCCCCACCGGGCCCACCGCCCCCACCGGGCCCACCGCCCCCACCGGGCCCACCGCCCCCACCGGGCCCACCGCCCCCACCGGCCCCACCCTGCTTGCCCTGCCCGCCCCGGTGGCCGTGCTGGGCCAGGAGCACGGCCAGGCCCACCGCCAGCCATGCCGCGCCCACCACCTGCGCCGTCCAGGAGGCCTCCACGATCACCGCGACGGTCACCGCCGCCCCGAGCACCGGCATCACCAGGTGCTTCCACCGCACCGGCGGGCCCTCCCGCCGCTTCACCACGAACCACCCCACCACCGACGCGTGCAGCAGGGTGAAGGCCACCAGTGCCCCGACGTCCACGACGGACACCAGGTGGTCCAGCCCGTCGTCGCGCCGGGCCGCCCACACGGCGGCCACCAGCGTGACGGCGGCCGCCACCAGCAGGGCGAGCCGCGGGGTGCCGTTCGAGGTCCGCGCGAGCACCCGGGGGAGCCGCCGCTCCCGGGCCATCGCGAACACCAGCCGCCCGGCCGCCGCCTGCCCCGCCAGCGCCGCGAAGGCCGCCCCGATGGCCTTGCCGGCCGCCACCAGGTCGTGCAGCCAGGGGCCGACCGAGGACTCCACCGCGTCGTAGAAGGCCGGGCCCTGCCGTCCCGGATCGGCCGCGAGCTCCGCCGCGGAGACGGGCATGAGCAGCGCCGCCAGATAGCTCTGGGCGATGAACAGCAGCCCCGCCAGCGCCAGGCAGAAGAGCACCGCCCGCGCCACGCGCTCCGAGCCCCCCGTCACCTCCTCGGCGAAGGAGGCGATGGCGTCGAAGCCGAGATAGGAGAGGACCGCCACGGACACCGCGCCCAGCACCGCGGCCGTACTGAAGCCGAGCGAGCCGTCGCCGGTCAGCGGGGACAGCCAGCCGCGCCGCGCCCCGCCCTGGACCAGGACCGTCACCGCGGCGACCAGGAAGACGAGCAGGACGACGATCTCCAGGGCCAGCACGGCGAAGCCCACGCGCGCGGCCGCCCGTACGCCCCACAGGTTGAGCAGGGTGGTGATCCCGACGGCCAGCGCCGTCCACGCCCACCGGGAGACCTCCGGCACCAGCGCGTTCATCGCGATCCCGGAGAAGAGGTACGCGACCGCCGGGATCAGCAGGTAGTCGAGCATGGCCATCCACCCGGCGATCAGCCCCGGCCCCTCGCCCAGGCCCTTGCGGGCGTAGGTGAAGACCGAGCCGGCCTGCGGGGCCACCCGCACCATCTGCGCGTACGAGAAGGCCGTGAAGGCCATCGCGACGGTCGCGGCGAGGTAGACGAGGGCGACGGCGCCGTGCGACTTCGCGTCCAGGGTGCCGAAGACCCCGACGGGGGCCATGGGGGCGATGAAGAGCAGCCCGTAGACGACCAGGTCCCGGAAGCCGAGGCTCCGCCGGAGCGGTCCGCCGGGGGCCCGCTCCGGGACCGGCGGCGCCGTACTGGGATCCGTACCCGACACCATCGGCCCTCCGGGGGACGCCGTGAACACGCTTGCGATCAAGTGTGGGGCGGACGGGGGACGAACGGCCTGCTGGGGACCCCCGTACGATGGAGGGCATGACTGCTGCCGCTTCCCGCCGTGTCCTGCTCGCCGCCCCGCGCGGCTACTGCGCGGGCGTCGACCGAGCCGTGATCGCTGTCGAGAAGGCTCTCGAGCAGTACGGCGCGCCGGTCTACGTCCGTCACGAGATCGTGCACAACAAGTACGTCGTCCAGACGCTGGAGAAGAAGGGCGCCATCTTCGTCGAGCGGACGGAGGAGGTGCCCGAGGGCTCCATCGTGATGTTCTCCGCGCACGGCGTGGCCCCCGTGGTGCACGAGGAGGCGGCGCGCGGCAAGCTCGCGACGATCGACGCCACCTGCCCGCTGGTCACCAAGGTGCACAAGGAAGCCGTCCGGTACGCGAACGAGGACTTCGACATCCTCCTCATCGGCCACGAGGGCCACGAGGAGGTCATCGGCACCTCCGGCGAGGCCCCGGACCACATCACGATCGTCGACGGCCCGGACGACGTCGCGCGCGTCGAGGTGCGGGACGAGTCGAAGGTCGTCTGGCTGTCGCAGACCACCCTCTCGGTCGACGAGACGATGGAGACGGTCGACGCGCTGAAGACCAGGTTCCCGCTGCTCGTCTCGCCGCCCAGCGACGACATCTGCTACGCCACCTCGAACCGGCAGGCCGCCGTCAAGGTGATGGGCGCCGACTCCGACCTGGTCATCGTGGTCGGCTCGAAGAACTCCTCGAACTCCATCCGGCTGGTGGAGGTCGCGCTCGACGCGGGCGCGCGCGCCGCGCACCTCGTCGACTTCGCGAGCGAGATCGACGAGGCCTGGCTGGAGGGCGTCACCACCGTCGGCCTCACCTCGGGCGCCTCGGTGCCGGAGGTCCTCGTCGAGGAGGTCCTGGAGTGGCTGGCGGCGCGCGGTTACGCGGACGTGGAGATCGTCAAGACCGCCGAGGAGTCGATCGTCTTCTCGCTGCCCAAGGAACTGCGCCGCGACCTGCGGGCCGAGGCCGCCGAACTGGTCGCAGACAAGTAACTCCTTTCGTACGGTATGTCCATGCAGATCTTTGGCGTGGACATCGGCGGATCCGGGATCAAGGGCGCTCCCGTGGACCTGGACCCGGACCGTGGCGACCTGGCGCACGAGCGCCACAAAGTACTGACACCGCAGCCGGCCACCCCCGACGAGGTGGCCGGCTGCGTCGTCGAGGTGGTGCGCCACTTCGACTGGGACGGCCCGGTGGGGGTCACCTTCCCCGGGGTGGTCACGGGCGGCCTCATCCGTACCGCGGCCAACATGGACAAGGGGTGGGTCGGCGTCGAGGCGGCGGACCTGCTGTCGCAGCGGCTGGACGGCAGGCCGGTCACGGTCCTCAACGACGCGGACGCGGCGGGGATCGCGGAGATGGCGTACGGGGCCGGGAAGGGGCGCGACGGCACGGTCATCATGCTGACGCTGGGCACGGGCATCGGCAGCGCCCTCTTCCGGGACGGGCGGCTGGTGCCGAACACGGAGCTCGGCCACCTGGAGCTGAAGGGCCACGACGCGGAGACGCGGGCGTCGGTGAAGGCCAAGGAGGACCACGAGCTGACCTGGGAGCGCTGGGCGCACCGGGTGCAGAAGTACCTGGAGCACGTGGAGATGCTCTTCTCCCCGGACCTCTTCATCATCGGCGGCGGCGTCAGCCGCAAGCCGGAGAAGTTCCTGCCGCTGATCGAGGACGTCCGGGCCGAGATCGTGCCGGCGAAGCTCCAGAACAACGCGGGGATCGTGGGCGCGGCGATGGCGGCGAAGGCGGCGAAGGCGGCGAAGGGCCGGTAGCCCGGTCCGCTCGGCTAGGAGGTGGAGGCGGTCCGGCGGGGGAGCCGCCTCTTCCCGATCAGCACGGCCTTGCGCACGACGACGATCAGCGCGGCGACCAGCGTGCCCGCGTACAGCCAGCCGGCGTGCAGCGACAGGGCGGACACCAGCCCCATGAGCTGCCCGCCGAAGCCGCCGGAGCCGCCCGAGATGGGCCACACCCCGGCGGCGAAGGCGATGGGGGCGCTGATCGGCGCGGTGACCAGGTCGGCGGGCCGCACCCAGAGCGCGGCGGCGGCCGCGACGGGCACGAAGAGCAGCCCGTAGACGAAGAGCGAGGAGCCGAAGAGCAGCCGGCAGATCCCGGCGACGAGCACCATGGCCGCGCACGCGAACAGTCCGCCGCCGAGCCCGGTCAGCCGGGGCCGGGGCATCCGCCGCACCGCCGCGGGCCGCGGGGCGCCGCCCTGGGCGGGCACGCCCGTCGGCGGCCGACGGCGCTGGGCCGGGGGTCGCTGCGGGTGAGGGGCCGGTCGCGTCCTGTATTGCTCCACCCCACCAAACTAGGCGGGGAGGGCGCCGGATCGGCTCCCGGACACGCGTACATCCACCGCCACTCATCGGAAAGTAAACTGTCCGGTGGCCCACCTCCGGGCCGCCGCCCCCTCCAGCTACGGGAAGTCGCCAACGTGTCGCTCACGATCGGAATCGTCGGCCTGCCGAATGTCGGCAAGTCGACCCTGTTCAACGCCCTGACCAAGAACGACGTGCTGGCGGCCAACTACCCGTTCGCCACGATCGAGCCGAACGTCGGCGTCGTCGGCGTCCCGGACCAGCGCCTCGGCGTCCTGGCCGGCATCTTCGGCTCGCAGCGGATCCTCCCGGCGACGGTCGACTTCGTCGACATCGCGGGCATCGTCCGCGGCGCCTCGGAGGGCGAGGGCCTGGGCAACAAGTTCCTGGCGAACATCCGCGAGTCGGACGCCATCTGCCAGGTCATCCGCGCCTTCAAGGACGAGAACGTCGTCCACGTCGACGGCAAGGTCTCGCCGAAGGACGACATCGAGACGATCAACACCGAGCTGATCCTCGCCGACCTCCAGTCCATCGAGAAGGCGGTGCCGCGCCTGACGAAGGAGTCCCGCCTCCAGAAGGAGAAGGTCGCGGTCCTCGCCGCCGTCGAGAAGGCCCAGAAGATCCTGGAGGAGGGCCACACCCTCTTCTCCCGCGGCATCACCAAGGGCACGGAGCAGGGCGACCTCCTCCACGAGCTCCACCTCCTCACCACGAAGCCCTTCCTCTACGTCTTCAACGTGGACGAGGACGAGCTGACGGACGACGCGTTCAAGGCGGAGCAGTCCGCCCTGGTCGCCCCGGCGGAGGCGATCTTCCTGAACGCCAAGCTGGAGGCGGACCTGGTCGAGCTGGACGACGAGGAGGCCCTCGAACTCCTCCAGTCGGTCGGCCAGGACGAGCCCGGCATGGCCACCCTCGGCCGCGTCGGCTTCGCCACCCTGGGCCTGCAGACCTACCTGACGGCCGGCCCGAAGGAAACCCGCGCCTGGACCATCAAGCAGGGCGCCACCGCCCCCGAGGCCGCCGGCGTGATCCACACCGACTTCCAGCGCGGCTTCATCAAGGCCGAGGTCATCTCGTTCGCGGACCTGGTCGCCTGCGGCTCGGTCGCCGAGGCCCGCTCCAAGGGCAAGGCCCGCATGGAGGGCAAGGACTACGTCATGCAGGACGGCGACGTGGTCGAGTTCCGCTTCAACGTGTAGCCAGCTGCGTACCGCAATGCAGGTGGTCTAGCAAACATGCAGGTCGAAGGGGTCCGTCTCTTTGGAGTCGGACCCCTGACTGATTCCCGTGCTTCTGGGCTGCTATCCGCGCCTTCGCCTGGTCCATCGCCTCGTCGCCGGGCGCACGACGCCTGGCTCATGCACCATGCGCGAGGGGCATGCAGAGTGGTACGTTATTAGGTACCACTCTGAGGGAAGAGGTCAGGCCGTGTCGATAACTGCGAGTGAAGCCCGCAAGGAGCTCTTCCCGCTGATCAAGAAGGTCAACGAGAACCACGAGGCCATCGAGATCGTCTCGAAGCACGGCAACGCCGTGCTTGTCTCGGCCGAGGACTACGCGGCGCTGCGCGAGGGCTCGTATCTGCTGCGCTCTCCGGCGAACGCTCGCCGGCTCCTCAAGGCGTACGAGAACGCCCTGGCGAACATCAACGTGTCGGAGCGCGAGCTGATCGATCCGGACTCGGCGGACGCGGGTGCGGGTGGCGCGTGAGACTCGTCTTCGAGGATCAGGGCTGGGAGGACTACACGTCCTGGCTCAAGAGCGATCGCAAGATGCTCGCTCGAATCAACAAGCTCATCGAGGACGTGAGGCGTGACCCGTTCTCGGGGATCGGCAAGCCCGAACCTTTGAAGTACCACCTGCCTGGCGTGTGGTCGCGGCGGATCGACGACGAGCACCGTCTCGTCTACCTGGTGACAGACAGAGAGATCGTCGTCCTCGCAGCTCGGTACCACTACTGACCGCCCGTGCTGGGATGGGGCTGGGATGACCCCCTTACCCAAAGACGGCCTGACCTGTGAGAACACGGGTCAGGCCTTTGTGCTGTCCGCACGCGCCGGCGGCGTTCACCCCAGACCTCGGCCTCGGTCAGAACCTCCCCGGAGCGATGGGCGAGACCGCTCGGCCCCGAGATCCTCAGGAACGGCCAGGAAGACGAGGGCTCCGTCGATCAGTTCGGTGTGGCGGGGTGCCTCGGGAAGGCGGTCGAGATCCTCCGCGAACCAGCCTTCCGCGCGCGGCGGGCGCATCCAGTCGGGCAGCGCGGTCATGGCTTCACGGTAGCCCTGCAACTCAAGCCGAGGAACGAACGGACCTGGCGTGTGGAGTTCCGGTGACTTGCCGCGCCATTACCGGCAGACCGACTCATATCAACCGCGGTCCGCGGTCCGTCTGAGAGGCGCGTGGCCTTCAGTCGCTTTCTCTGTGCCGACTTGGGCCCTGTGAAAGCGTGTTTCCCCAGGTGGGGGTGTTGTAGTGGGCGCGTGGTGGGTGCCCCACCCGACCTTGCCGAAGGGTCGGGGTGCCTGGGGCAGGGCTACCGACGGGACCAGCCGTTCGCGTAGGTGCACTGGAGATCCGTCAAGCGGCGCTGGTCGGCGGGTGTGAAAGAGGGGGAGTCCTGGAGGTGTGCAAGGGCCTGCACCCACCGGTCCCAGCGGCCGTCGGGCTCCGTGAAGCGGTCGGCGTGGTGGGTGCCGAGCCGGGCGTCGAGGTGAAGGAGGGCGCCCAGGGCGGCGGGCTGGTCGTAGCGGAGGTCGGTGCGGGGGAGGTAGCGGTCGAGGTAGGCGGCGAGGATCTCGGCGTCCGCGTGCGTGCCGAAGCGGGCCAAGGCGAAGCAGTAGGCGCCGCCGGAGTAGCAGACCTCGCTGGCCAGGAGCAGGTCGCCGATGCGTGCCCGGAACCGTTCGCGGCGGTCGACGCCGATCAGCCAGGCGGCGGTGAGGCGCGAGCGCCATTCGTATCCGAGGAGGGCTTCCAGTTCCTCGTCGGTGATCGCTGCGGCGTCGTCGATCAGGTGGCGGGTGAAGCGGGTGGTGTGCCGCCGCCGGGGGCTCAGGAAGCGCCCGCCATTCAGTACGAGGTAGCGCGGGAGGCCCGCGTACATCCTCGTCACGTAGCTCTCGACCACATGACCGTGGCCGATCTCCCTGGGCTGCCGGAACGGCATCGTCACCTCTCCGGGTGCAGGTCGGTACGGTCGATCCAGGTGGGGGCGACGAAGATGTTGTCGCCGGCGGGGGCTTCGGAGGATTCCAGCAGGGACCAGGCGCGGGACTCTTCGACCAGGTGCTCCCAGGGTGCATTCCAGTCGAGTTCCCAGTCCAGGCCGGTGCCGGAGATCGCGTAGGTGCCGCCGCTGTCCACTCGCCAGAACTGGGAGTAGAGGATCACCTGGGCGTGGTCGGCCAGGTCGTTGACGATCTCGGTGAAGTGGGCCGAGGGCCAGCCGGGGGCGTCGTCCGCAGCGCTGACTCGTAGGCGCGCGGTGAGCGGCGGGACGACGGGGGCGCGGGCGCCGAGTTCCGTCAGGGCCCAGCGGATGCCGTCGGGCTCGGTCCAGTCCGGCGGAGTGGCCCGTTCCAGGCAGGCGTGGTGGGCGCGGCGCAGGGGCTCGACCGCGCCCTCGATCTCCAGGTTCGCCAAGGCGATCGCCGCCCATCCGCGGACGGTCGGGTTGTCGCTGGCCAGCAGGCCGATGAGGGCGGGGCCGCAGCGGGGATCGCCCACCGCCTCGAAGACCTCGATGGCGGTCAGCTGACCGAAGCCGCCGAGGGAGGGGAGTCCGTGGATGATGGCGGGGATAGCGTCGGCGCCGATCCGGATCAGTTCCGCGCGGGCGTCGTAGGACGCGCCGGCTTCGCCGTCCAGCTGGTGGACGAGTCCCTCGATGTGGTGAGTCACGACGCCGGGTGGGCGCGGCGCCAGAAGGTGGGGAGCCACCAGCAGAGCACCGAGAGGTCGTCGGGCCACGGGACGCGGTCCTCGGCTTCCCAGTCCTCGAAGGAGTCGCGTGTCAGGTCGATGGGACGCCAGGCGGGGTCCAGGGGTTCGTCCTCTGCCGGAGGGCGGACGTACTGCCGTCCGTGCTGATCGCAGGCGCCGAAGTCCTGGTAGTTGCGCTGGGCCTCGATCAGGGAGATCTTGTTCGCTCCGCCGTCCATGGTCGGCCAGCGGAACTGGACCCCGTCGTCCTCCCAGAAGCAGACGGGGCAGATCCCGTACGAGCCGGGCAGGTCGTCGAGCACGCGGTGCCCGCAGCAGGGACAGGGGTGGGAGTCTCTCACCTGCACAGTCTGGTTGCAGGTCCGGCCGGTACGCCATGAGTTTCTCTGTCTCCGCACACCCGGCTCTCCGCACACCCGGCCGGTCTGCAGCCGGCCTCCCGTCCACATGCCGTCCAGGGGGCACGGCTCCAGGGGAAGAGCCGACTCCCGCCGTTGGGCGCGGCATCTGCCGGAGTGGTCGAGGCGGTGTTCGAGTCGACAGGGGCGGCCGCGTGGCCGCAACGGTCAAGTGCCTTGGCGTCAGCCGGACATGGAGCTGCTTCGGGAGTAGCCTCCGGGGCGGGCTTGGGCCTTGAAGGTCGGGCGTCCCGCTGGGGCGCAACAGGGGAGGAAGCGACACCAGTGAGCCGGCTGTTGTTGGGTGTGACGGGTGTTCTCATTGCGGCGGGCGTTGGGCTGCAGGTCTGGGCCTCGGGGCCGAGGGGGCAGGGGCGGCAGTATGCACTGCAGTTGCCCTCCGTTCTCCTCTACTCGCTGGCGAGCGCGCTTTTCCTGTATTCGACGTTCCCTGACTCGGTATCGGAAGGCAGAGCGATGGGGTTCGGGCTCGGCGGTGCTGCCGGGTTTGCCGGGTTCTTCATGCTCGTCTCCTATTCCTGGCTTTCCAAGACGAGGCCCCATGACGAGACCGCCTCCGCGCTCAAGGCCGCCGCCAAGGAGAATGCCAGACTCCGGAAACGGCTCGACAGTGCCTTGGCCGCACAGGACGCGCCGGTACCGCCGGCGCGCAGCACCCGGTACGAGGTTCCGCTCAAGGACAGCCGTCGGCACCACCTCGGGATGATTACCGGAAATCTGGCGAACGTGCTGGGGGTGGACGTGTGGGTCAATCCTGAGAACACCCAGATGGACATGTCCCGCATCACCGAGCCGACGATCTCCGCGACGATCCGCTACCACGGAGGGACGCGGGACGCGGGCGGGCACCTCGTGAAGGACCGGATCGCCCTGGAGCTGGCCGGGAAGATGGCGGGTCAGACCCATGTCGCCGCAGGCCAGGTCCTGAGTACCGGGTCAGGAGAGCTCCTCGGGAGCCACCAGGTCAAGCGCATCGTCCACGTCGCCGCCGTCGAGGGTGAGCCCGCATCGGGCTTCAGGCAGGTCATGGACCTGGAGCGGTGCGTGCGCAACCTGCTGGGCGAGGTGGACCGGCTGAACGAGGCCGGGGAGGGGCTGCGCTCCGTCGTGTTGCCGTTGCTGGGAACAGGGGGTGGCAACAGCGATCTCCGGAGGACCGCGGAGGGTCTGGCGGCCGCCGTCGCAGGTTACTTCCAGGCCCACCCGGCCTCGCGGATCCGCACGGTCTACCTATTGGCCTATACGGATGTGCAGGCCGAGGTGTGCCGGTCCGTGATCACGCTGCTTCCGGAACTAATGGATCCGCCCGAGGCGTGATTTCGGACGTCGGAAACGCTTCTTGTCGGCCTGGTCGGCGCGCTGCCATAGTGCTCGGCAAGGAGGGGACATGAGTCGGAGTGGTGCTGAAATCACCTGTCACTTATGTGCAGCCGATGGAATGCCCTGCAATCGGTGCCGGGCATTCCACTCCCTGCCGAAAGGCAGATTGTTCCAAGCGTTTCTCACCTTTGTCATCGGTGCTCCGCACCGGCTTCAGAAGCCGCTTCTACGGAAGACCCCGGCCCTGTGCTGGGCCGGTAGCTTCGCGGTTCTGCTCGCTTCCGTGGGCCTGGGGGCCACCGCCGTGCTGGCAGGTACGGAGCCCGCGTCGCTGCCGGTCCGGTTGGCCGCCGCAGCAGCAGCGTCGATGTGCTCCGTAGTAGCAGCGGGGGCCTTCAGAGCCCAGCACAACTTCGTCCTGCACCATGCCAGTCACGGAGATCTGGGGCCCCACGGCAGGCTGATAGGCGAGCTGGCGGGTGTGGTCGGCATGACCCAGTCCTTGGCCGAGTACCGCGCCGACCACGCCGTGCACCATGCCTCACTGACCATGGACGATGACCCCGACCAGAAGGATCTCGGCCGGTTGGGCATCGTCCCCGGGCTTCCGAGGCAGGAGTACCCCAGGAGGCTGGTGCGGGCGCTGGTCTCGCCACGGCTCATCGCGCACACCGTGGCCCGACGAATCAGCCGGAACTTCGCCCCCCGCCGGCGTCCCCTGCGCACCGCGTGCTTCGCGGGGTTCCAGGCGCTCCTGCTGCTGTTCGCGGTGGGATGGTCCCTGAGAGTCGACGGGCCCGCGCCACTCATCGCATGGGCCGTCTCGTGGGCCCTTCCGCTGACGATCGGCCACCACATGAGCATGGTGCTCTACGCGCTGGGCCTGCACGCGTGGTTCAAGGAGTCCGAGGAGCCCGGCTGGTCGGGATATGCGGAGAAGACCGGTGCCCGGTTCTTCGTCGACCGCACTCCGGATCCGGCTCCTTGGACCCCGACCCACCTGCGTGCCTGGGCCAGATGGTGGATTCGTTTCATGTTCTGGCATCTGGTCGTAGGGCGGTTCTTCGTCATCGGCCTGACCGACAACGGCTGTCACGACGCGCACCACGCGGACCCTGCGGGGCGACGCTTCGACTGGGCGAACGCCGCCTATGCGAGGGCGGACATGCTGGACGGGAGTCCGCTGGCCAGAGCCCACTTCTGGCACACGTGGACGCTCGGTGAGGCAATCGCGCAGAACTTCGACCAGCTGGCGCAAGAGGCCAGGGGCGGGGTTCGTTGAGGCGCTGCGACCGAGCCGGCCGACTGGCTAGGATCGCGCCGTTGGGCAGAGCGTGCCGTGTCCACGGTACGCCGGGACGTCGCTTGGATCGTGCGGGAGAGACGATGCTGACTATCGAAGTGGCCCAGGGCGAAGAGGTGTTGAGCCGCGTCCGGACGGAGTTGGCCGCACGGAGCGTCGTCAAGGGAGCGATCGTCTCCGTCATCGGCGCTGTGGACCACTGCGAGGTCAGCACCATGCCCAAAGGTGATGCCGGTTCCGATGTCATCCGGACGTACACCGATCCACTGGAGATGTTCGGCACGGGGGAGGTCCGCGACGGCGTTCCGCACATCCACGCCGTGTTCGGCACGGAAGACGGAAGCGCCGTCAGCGGTCACCTGCATGCAGCGACGGTCGGCCACTGGTTCGTCCGCGTCTATGTGATCGCGGATCAGTAGCCGTGCCTTGCGTCGACGAGGCCCTCCAACGCGAGACCGTCTCGCAGGTTCGCCACGTTGCGGGTCACCCGTCCGCACAGCATGGCGGCCACGTAGTCGGCTGAGTCCGCACAATGAGAAGTGATGAGGGCCCCGGGATGATGCCAGAGCGGATGCCCCTCCGGGAGCGGCTCCGGTTCGGTGACGTCGAGTGCGGCGGCCGCGATTGATCCGTCCTGCAAGGCCGAGTACAGCGCCTCGGTGTCCACGTGTTTCCCGCGAGCGACGTTGACCAAAACCGCGTGGGGCGGGAGCAGGGCCAGTTGTTCGGCGCCGATGATGTGCCGCGTTCGAGGGGTCAGCGCCAGGGCGAGGACCAGCACGTCCGTCTCCGGCAGGACCTGTTCCAACGCGGACACCGGGAGGGTCTCGTCAACCCCTTGCATAGGCTGTGCTGTGCGGCGCAACACCCGAATCCTGCACTGGAAGGGTTGCAGCAGCCGCACCAGCGAGGCGGAGGTTCCTCCACCGCCCAGGATGGTGACCCGCCGGCCGAAGAGCGAACCGGGGTCGATCGAATGCCAGCGAGGAGTCCTGGCCTGTGCCA
This sequence comes from Streptomyces sp. NPDC005533, assembly GCF_042871845.1. Lineage (NCBI taxonomy): Bacteria > Bacillati > Actinomycetota > Actinomycetes > Kitasatosporales > Streptomycetaceae > Streptomyces > Streptomyces sp. NPDC005533. The sequence goes on from NZ_JBIAJH010000006.1 coordinate 14,370, forward strand.
CGAGATGCCGCAGGGAGGCCAGGACCAGGGTCAGGGCGTGTTCGGCCACCTGGTCGGCGAACAGCCCCTTGGCACAGGTGAACGTCACATCGCGGTCCATGAAGCCCTGTGCCACCAGCTCCTCCACCCCCGCCCAGGGGAACTGAACCCAGCGGATGGCGGGGTACTTGTCCAGAAACCGGCCCAGTTCGCCGACGCCGTCCTGGGTGAGCCACACCAGTCCTGCGGCCTGATCGGCCGTGGTCACATGGCCGCCTCCAGCGCGGACGGCATCCGCGATCCGGCTCCGCATCGCGGCGACTTCCGGGTCGTTCGCCCGCCCGGCCGCGGCGTTTCCCTGGGCAGGCTCGATGGCGATGGCGCTGTTCATGGTGCTCCCTGTCCCAATGACGATCTCATCTGCGGGATCAGCGCCCTGATCTCCACCACGTCCTCCTGGCGCTCAACCTCTTCCAGGGTCTGGAGGATGTCGTCAGCCGCCACATCACTCACTTGCTGCAGTAGTGCCAGCGAGAGCCAGCGGGCGACCCCGTCCCGGTGATTGAGTGCCTCGCCACAGAACCGGTTGGCGACCGTCTTCAGTTGGTCCGAGGTGAGCGTCAGGAGGTGGGGCAGCCGCCTGCCGTTGGGCTCGCTCGCAAGGCGCTGGGCGGATTCCCAGCGGATCTCGAGCACGCGGAAGATGACGGCGGTGAGGTAGAGGCGCCTGACCTCCTTGTCGCGGTCGAGCAGCTGGATGACATTGCTGGTCAGGGCCGGGTCTCCCACTTTCGAGATGATGCCGGCGGCGTTGACTTGCAGCAGGGACGTCTCCCCCTCGTTCATCCAGCGCTTGAGCGTCGCAATGTGAACGGGCTCCCGCAGGAGGAGGTCCTTGATGAATTGGTCTGTCTCGTGCGACGTCTGGGCCTCTGTGAGGCGCCTGCTGTCGTCCTCGCAGATGTCAGCGAAGATCCTCTGCGCGATGAAGAACTCCATGAACGACTTGTGGGCGAAGCTGTAGTAGCCTGCTCTGTCGCGCTGCAGGAACGACTGGGTGCGGACATCGTGCTCGTAGTTGTAGACGAGCGGTGTCCGGCTGTGGGGAAGGGACTCGAGCAGGGTCCTGGGAAGTTCTGAATAGTGCACCGACGCCGTCTCGCGCCGGAACATTTCCCAGGCGAGTTCCTGCATGAGGGCGCGATGGTCCCGGGAGTCGAGGATCGAGCGCTGCTCCGTCAGGTTCTTGCGCATCCACTCATCGGTATAAGTCTCATAGAGCGTGGCGGGGTTGACCGTCGCCTGTTGGACGAGCATCGGAAGAGTGGCGACGATCATCGACAGCAGGATCGGCCGCTGGGCCAGGTCCGCGAGGTCGTAGATTCGCTTCATCTGCTCGTGGTACGCCTCTGACCGGCTGCCCACCAGGCGTTGCAGCGCCTCGCGGATCCGTTGTTCGTCGAACTGCAGGAGGTGCAGGATCTCGAAATTGGGCCGCTCCCTCAGGTGGATGCGCTGGAGGCCTTCTCCGGCCAGGACCTCACGCTCCTCAAGGTCGGTGCGGAAGTAGCTGGTCCGGCAGGTCAGGACCGCTTTGCAGTTCGCTTCGGGTTCCACGATCTTGGCGAGTTCGTCGAAGTTCCGCACGGTGGCCAAGTCGTCGACCCGGGCCTGCATCTCATCGAAACCGTCGAGGATCAGGACCAGGCTGTCGTGGCGGTTGAGGAACTGGAATGTCTCGTATCCACCGGGAAGATGAAGGCCGTAGCTGTTCACCAGGGTGTCGGTGATGAGCTCTTTTATGTTGACGGTGTCGCCGCGGGAGCGATCGCGCAGGGAGATCAGGATGGGTACGCGATTGTGCTCACAGTCCTCCAGGTAGCGGCGGGCGAGGGTGGCTGCATAGTGGCGGCACAGCCAGGTCTTTCCGGTTCCGAAGTCTCCGACGATGGAGATGTGGTTGCGGCCGGGGGTGTCGATCCACACATCGAGGAAGGCTTCCACGTCGTCAAAGCTGTCGACGCTGATCGAGGTCGCCCGTAGCCGGTCGTACTGGGGCACTTCGCAGGCGAGGCTGACCCACAGATCGTCGATGCGTTGCCTTTCGTGCTCCTCGATGAGACGCGAAAGGTAGCTGTCGATGTTCAGCATGGTGCGGTAGAACTGCGCGATGGACATGATCCGGGTGTCCGGACTGTTCTCGGCACGCACCTTGGCCTGGGACGTGAAGACGCCGCTGCGATAGGCAACGACCCAGATCTCCCCTTCCGTCTCATCGGACGCCCGCAGAGCCTGCGCCCCCTCGATGTGGCCCGAACCGACGCTTCCCTCCACGCACCGGACCCAGCGCAGGATGTGCGTGCCTTCGCTTTGCTTGGCGGCTCGGAAGTCCACCACTCCGGGACTGCGCCGAGGCTGGGACAGGGAGTAGCCCATCGTTTTGAGCAGCCCCATCACCTCGTCCGCAAGCTGGGTGTCGCTCCTCGTTCTGTGCTCCACCGCGCTTTCGGCGGGCGGCGGTGCGTGTCGTGTGGCGCGCTGCCGGAGTTCGGTGAGCCAGGTCAGGAGAACCTCGCTCGGGGAGCGGCCGGCCAAGGTGAGGTTGATGACACGTACGCCTCGGCGCTCAAGGTCCTTCACGGCCAGTGCGGGCGCATCGAACTGGACCGAGTAGAGATTGCGCCGGTAGTCACCGGACTCCTGGCGCAGCTGGGTCAGGAGGGTGCGCAGATCGGGGTCGGTGACGCTGTACCCGATGAACAGCACCGTCCGGGTCTGCAGGGTCGAGCTGAGCAGCCGAACGAGGGAAGGTCGGTCGGTCGTGATGCCTTCGTAGTCGCTGGAGGTGATGACGATCGATTCCGGGATCGCGAGGTCACCGTGGATCTTGACGATCTGGACGCGATCGCTCGACCAGAATCCCGCGTCGACCGCGCGGGTCACGGTGCTGTACGGCTTGCGGTCCGCTCGGTAGGTCTGCTCGAGGAGGTCGTCGAAATTCGTCGTGACGACCAACGGGACAGGAAGTGCGGCGGCAGCGTGATGTACCGGCGTGGGCTGCAGATGCAGGGTGTCCAACTGGTCCCGGATCCTCTGTACGAGGCGGTTCCTGCCGAACTCCAACTCGTAATAGGCGGCGATGTCCCGGTGGTCCGCGTCCGGAGGGCATCCCGGGATCTCGTCGGCGAGTCCGTGTACCAAGCCCTGCCAGTCCGGCAGTCCCGCGCCTTTCGAGAGCCCCGCTCCTACGAAGAGCACACCATTTCCGCGCCCGAACTGCTCTGCTAACTCAAGCGGGACTTCGAACGCGCTCATCGATCCGATTCCTCTCGCCGGCATGATTCCTCAGCTACGGATGGCTGCACGTATTGTGCCGGGGGTCCGTGACCCGTGTCTGCCGACCGCGCCAAGGTGACGAGCGCGCTCCACATCGGCCGGTTCGGCTCAGGGCGGCCGTTGCGGGGACTTCGTAGCCCGAAGGGACGACCACGGATCTGCGGTACCGGGCGCCGTCGCCCGGCGGTGGCGCACCGCGCAAGTACTACCGCCTGACCGGGGCGGGGCGTGCCGAGCTGAGCGGGGGTCGGGCCGACTGGCAGGCCTTCGCCGGGGCGGTGGGCCGGATCCTGACCGGCACGGAGTCCACGGGGGACAGCACACCATGACGAACGCGCAGATACTCGCGGCCTGCCGCAGCAACTGGGAGTACCGGGGGGTCGGTGAGGCCGCCCTGCGCGAGATGCTCGACGAGCTCTCCGCGCACCTCGACGACGCGCAGGCCGCCGGCCGCACCGCGCAGGACGTCGTCGGCCGGGACGTACGGGCCTTCGCCGCGTCCTGGGCGCGGGCGCGCGCCCCGCTCTCCCGGCGGGCGCCGCGCACGGTGGCCATGGCCTGCTTCGTGGCCGGCTGGCTGCTGCTGGGGGCGTACCTGCTCCGGTGGACCACCGCGGTGGACGTGACCGCTGGTTTCCTCGCGTTCTGGCTGGCCACCGGCACGGCCACCGTCGCCTGGGAGGTGCGGCGGGGCGGCATCGGCCTGGGCAAGAGCTGGCTGGTCGGTCTCGCCGTCGGGCTGCCGGCGGCGGTGCTCGCCTCGCGGCTGACCGGCGACGGGGTGCTGTTCACGCTGCCGCTCTGGGCGCCGCCGCTCCTGCTGCTGCCCGGACTGCCGTACGCCGTCGCCGACGCGCGCGCCACGCGGCGCGGCCGCCACAAGCCCGAAGCCGGAGCCGGAGGCGAAGGGGAAGTCGCCGAGTTGGGGTGAGTGGAGGCGGCGACCAGGCGGGAGGGACGGGCCGGCCGCCGCCGTGCTCAGAGGCCGCGGACCGAGGCGATCGTGAACGTGGTCGGGGTGCCTTCCCCGGGGGACATGGGGCCGCCCTTGTCGAACTGCGAGCGGACCACCAGGGTGCGGCCCGGCGTGTGGGCGAGGGTGGTGGGGATCTGCAGCGACGCGTCCGTGATCGTGCGGGTCAGCCGGGCGCGGGTGCCGTGCGCGGAGAGCTGCCAGCGGCTCAGGGTGTTCGTGGTGTTGTGCGCGACGCGCAGGGTGCCGTCGGGGGAGAGGTCCAGGCCGTCGGCGGCCTTCAGGTCGCCGCCGGTGAGGGTGACCCGGCTGACGGCGCCGCTGCCCAGGTCGATGCGGAAGAGCTCGCCCTCGACCATGTCGACGGTGAGGAGGTAGCGGCCCGCCCGGTCGGAGACGATGCCGTTGAGGCTGAAACCGCCCGCCGGCCGGGGGCGCAGCACCGGGGTGAGGTCGTAGGCCTCGGTCAGGACGCCGCTGCCGGCGGCCAGCTGGTCCGGGCTCACGCGGTAGACCATCCCGCGCACGCTGTCGGTCAGGTACGCGGTGCCGTCCGGGGTGAGGGTCAGGTCGTTGACGAAGCGGGCGGGAGCCCCCGCGGCCACCTCGAAGTGGGCGAGGCGCGCCCCGGTGGCGGTGTCGTAGACCGACACCCCCGCCGTGGAGTCCGTCACCCAGAGGCGGCCGCGGGCGTCGACGCGCAAGCCGTTCGCCGTGTGCCGCCCGTCGGTGCCGGAGGGCAGGAACACCTCCGCCTCGGGCCTGCCGGGGCGGGCCCGGTAGACGGTGCCGTCCGCGTACGAGCCGACGTAGACCGAGTGGGTGCGCGGGTCCGTGGCGATGCCCTCGGGGTAGACCTTCGCGCCGGGCAGGACGAAGGCCGTGGATATCCGGCCGTCGGTCGCCTGCGCGGGCGCCGCGCCGACGGTGAGGGCCGCGGCCAGGGCCGTGGTGAGAGCGGTGGTGAGGGTCAGGACCGGGGTGGGCAGGAGCTTCTTCCGCAGCGTGCGCATGGGCAGGCGTCCTCTTCTCGATGTGTGAGGCCGAAGATAAGTTAGAGCTCTAATGCATGCAAGGGTCGTAGGATGCGGGAATGACCTCCATGCCCCCCGAGGAGCGCATCGGTGCGCACATCAAGCGCGCCGAGCAGGCACTTCTCGCGGCGAAGAACGTTGCGTGCAAGCCGGCCGCAGTAACGGTTCCGCAGTACGCCGCACTGCTCTGGCTGGCCGAGAAGCCCGGCATCTCCGCCGCCGCGCTCGCCCGGCTGTGCGGGGTGACGCCGCCGACCATGAACACCGTCCTGAAGAACCTCCAGGACCGCGGCCTCATCGAGCGGACCCCGCACGAATGGCACCGCAACGTGCTGGAAACCCGGCTCACCGACGAGGGGCGTGCGGTGATGGAGCTGGCGGACACCGGCGCGGTACGGGTGGAGCGGGCGCTCGCGGCCGCGTTCAGCGCGGACGAGCGGGAGTTGCTCATCGAGCTGCTCGGGCGGTGCGCGGAAGTGCTCGACGCCCAGCGCTGAGCCCCCGGTTCCGCCGAGATCCTGCCCTGATTCTGCTCGGATTCGGAACTCTGCGGGGGGTTCCGTGCATCAGCAGTAAAGGGATGCCCAGCCGTTCTGCCCTCGGGGGCAGGCAAGACCGTTCGGAGCGAAGTTCGTGCACCAGTACCCGCAACAACAGGGCTACCAGGAGCATCAGGAGCAGCAGCAACCGCTGCCGCCGCAACCGCCGCAGGAACCGCAGCCGCCGCACGTGCAGCCCAAGCGCTCCCGGCGCCGAATAGGGATCAGCGCGGTGCTCGCCCTCGCGCTCCTGCTCGGCGGCGGCGGTTTCGCCGCCTGGAAGCTCGACTGGTTCTCCGGCAACGGCGAGGCCGTGAGCTTCGGCAAGAACCCGCCCCGGGCCGCGGAGCGGTCCGAGGAGCCGGGCGCCCCGGCCACTCCCACCACTCCGGCCAAGCCGTCCGGCGACCCGGACGTGCTCATGCCGACCGGCCCGAAGTCCGACTTCAAGCAGACGACCAGGCTCGACGACGGCACGATCATCGCCAAGACCCGCCTCGCGGGCGCGAAGTCCGGCTTCGAGGGCGACGTATGGGTGTGGGCGCCCAAGGAGTACGACGACCCCAAGTACGCCAAGAGCGGCTTCCCGGTCCTCATCGCGCTCCCCGGCGGCAACGGCTTCCCCGCCAACTACTGGTCCGACCGCAGCCTCGGCCTCCAGAAGGCCATCAGCGAGGGCGTCCAGGCCGGCACCAGCCTGCCCTTCGTCGTGATCATGCCGGTGCTCAACCCGGACGCCAAGTACTACTACGACGGCTCCGACATCCCCGGCCAGGCCAGGATGGGCACGTGGATGGCCGAGGACGTCCCGGACTTCGCCAAGGCCAACTTCCGTACCTACAAGTCCCGCGACGGCTGGGCCTTCATGGGCTCCTCCTCCGGCGCCTTCGTCGGCATGAAGACGGTCCTGCAGTACCCGGACCGGTTCAAGGCGGTGATCGCCAGCGGCGGCGAGATCGTTCCCGATTCCCCGCTCTGGAAGGGCCACCAGGCGGAGATGGACGCGAACAACCCCGAGAAGCTCGCGAAGAACCTGATCGACGCCAACGGCCCCGAGGTCTACATCAACTTCCAGATCGGCACGAAGGAGAGCGGGAAGGAGCGGATGACGAAGTTCCAGCAGCAGTACGGCAAGGGACCCGTCAAGATCACCATCCGCGACATCCAGAACGGCGAGCACAACGGCTGGCACTACGTCCGGGGCATGAAGGAAGGCTCCCTGGAGTGGGTCAGCAAGGTGCTGAAGGGCCCGAAGCCCGAAGCCGGCTGACCCCGCCTCGACCCCGCCCCGATCCCGCCCCGATCCCGCCCCGACCCCTCCGCGACCGCCGATCGGCCGCCGTTCGACCGCCTCGTTCGACCGCCGTTCGGCTGCCGTTCGGTCGCCGTTCGGTCGCCACGTGGTGCTCACCACGTCCCGCCCGTCCCAGGCAACCCATCCTGTCGTTCATACCTCTGTAAAGGGTGTAAGGGGGACCGATCGGTCCGACCCGCGCTCCGAGGTGAGCGCCGGAGAAGGAACGGGACAACAACCGTGCAGCATGACCAGCAAGGCGACGGCAGCCCCACGACCAAGGGCAGCAGCCGTCGCCCCCACCGCCTGCGCCTGATTCTGATCAGCGGCGGACTCGCGCTCACCCTCGCCGGGGGCGCCGCCGCGTACAAGCTCGGCCTCTTCTCCGACATAGGGGATCCGGTCTCCTTCGGGAAGGTCCAGGCGACGGCCGCCGCCGCCTCCGACATTCCCCCGGAGGTGCGCATGCCCACCGGGCCGGCGGCCCACTTCGTCCGCACCTACCGGCTGCCCGACGGCACGCAGATCGGCCGGACCACCCTCACCGGCAAGAAGTCCGGCTTCACGGGCGACGTGTGGGTGTGGGTGCCCAAGGAGTACGACGACCCGAGGTACGCCAAGAGCGGCTTCCCGGTCCTGATCTCCCTGCCCGGCGGCCGCGGCTACCCCACGAACTACTGGGGAACCGGTCCCGGCCTCGGCCTGCAGAAGGCCGTGAGCGACGGGGTCAGGGCCGGTACCAGCCTGCCCTTCATCCTCGTCATGCCGGTGCACAACGCCGACACCAAGCACCACTTCGACGCCTCGGACATCCCCGGAGAGCCCAAGATGGGCACCTGGATGGTCGAAGACGTCCCCGATTTCACGAAGGCCAATTTCCGGACCTTCACCTCCCGCGACGGCTGGGCCTTCATGGGCTCCTCCGCGGGCGGGTTCGGCGCCTTCAAGCACGTCCTGAAGTACCCCGACCGGTTCAAGGCCGCCATCGCGAGCGGGGTCGACATCGTTCCCGATTCCCCCTTGTGGAAGGGGAACACGCAGGCCATGGACGAGAACAACCCGGAGAAGCTCGCCGAGAAGCTGATCAAGGCGGGCGGTCCGGACGTCTACATCAACTTCCAGATCGGCACCGCGGAGAGCGGCCGCGAGAAGGCCGAGAAGTTCATGAGCGACTACGGGAGGGGCCCCGTGCACACCCAGCTCCAGGTGATCCAGGATGGTGAGCACAACGGGAAGTCGTACGTGCGCGGTATGAGGGAGGGCGCTCTGGAGTGGATCAGCAAGGTGATGAAGGGACCGACACCCGAGCCCGCCGTGGGATGAGCACGGTGGTGAGGGGCGCCTCCGCGGCCGCCGCCGCGGGAATCGCGGCGGTGTGCGCCGTCGCGTTCCTGAAGGCGCCCGGGGAGCGGCCCGTGCTGCCCTTCCCCGCCGTCGGCGTCCTCATGGCGGGCGGCGAGCACTGGTGCACGGCGAGCGTCGTCGACAGCCCGAAGGGCAACGTCGTCGCCACCGCCGCCCACTGCGTCGCCCCCGCCGGCGAGGACGGCCGGCCCGGCGAGGTGGCCCACGACGGCCTCGCCATCGGCGAGCTCTCCTTCGCGCCCGCCTTCTCCGGCGAGGGCGCCGGCACCCAGCCCCTCGGGGTGTGGAAGGTCCGCTCGATCCACGTGGACGAACGGTGGACGAAGTGGGGCGAGGAGACCGCCGACTTCGCCTTCCTCACCATCGCGCCGGACGGCGACGGGCGCAGCGTCCAGGACGCCGTCGGGGGCCGCGCCGAGGCCCCGAAGCCCGAATGGACCTCCGGGTACGAACGGGACGTGACCGTCGTCGGCTATCCGGAATCCGAGCACAACCCGCAGAACAAGCCCGTCTCCTGCACGACGCAGACCCGCCACGACGACGACGATCCCGACATGCTCTACATGAGCTGCGCCGGGTTCTGGACGGGGACCAGCGGCAGCCCCTGGATCGCCGACCGGGGCGGGGCGGACCGCGCCGGCCGGCTGATCGGGGTGCTGAGCGGCGGGGACACGGACGTGGACTCCACGGCCGCGCTGTTCGACGAGCACGCGAAGGCCCTGTACGAGCAGGCGGCACGGGGCTGAGCGCTGCCGCTGCTGCTGCCCCTGTCGCGGCCGCAGTCCGTGTTCGTGCCCGTGCCCGCTACTTCCGGCGCTCCGTGCTGACGATCACGCCCACCGCCGCCACGACGATCGCACCCCCGACCACGATCGGCCAGGTCAGAGCCTCGCCGAGGATCAGCGCGCCGAGCGCGACGGCCACGACCGGATTGACGTACGCGTACGTGGCCACCAGCGACAGCGGCGCGGCCCGGAGCAGCCACACGTACGAGGTGAAACCGACGAGCGAGCCGAAGAGCACCAGGTAGCCCAGGCCCAGCCAGGAGGCGGTGGAGAAGGCCGCCGGGTCCAGACCGTGCTGCTCGCCGCGCACCAGGCCGACGACCACCCCGCCCGCCCCGCCGGCCAGCATCTGGTAGGCGCTGCCGGTGAAGGGGTTGTCCGGCAGCGTCAGCTTCGACGCCGAGAACGAGCCCAGCGACCACAGGACGGACGCCGCCAGCACCAGCAGCACCCCCGACAGCCGTACCGTCCCGCTGAGGCCCGGACTGGTCAGCACCGCGAGCCCCGCCAGGCCGACGAGGACCCCGCCCAGCGTGCGCAGCGGAGGCCGGTCACCCGTGCTCGCCCGCAGCACCACCAGCCACATCGGCACCGCCGCGATCAGCAGGGCGGCCAGGCCCGAGGGCACGGAGGTCTCGGCGAGCACGACCAGGCCGTTGCCGCCGAGGACCAGCAGCAGGCCGACCACGACCGCCGAGCCGAGCTGCGCACGGGTGACCTTGAGCGCGCCCGGTCCGTACCGCCAGGCGACGGCGCCGGCCAGCAGCACGCCGGCCGTGATGAACCGGGCCCCGGCGGAGAGGAAGGGCGGCATGGTCTCGACGACGATCCGGATGCCGAGGTAGGTCGAGCCCCAGACGACGTAGACGAGGGTGAGGGCGATCCAGACCGCGCCGCTCGTCCTGCCGTGTGCCGCGGCCGTGGCCGGCTTGCCGTCCACCGGAGTCGATGTGCCCATGACGGGATCCTATGGTCGTTGCCCCACGCAGGCTTCCGGAGGTCTCAGCCCTTGAACAGGGCGTTCAGGTCGCCGTACGGGAGGGAGGGTGCGAGGGCTCCGTACGTCCCGTCGGAGAGCAGCTCCTCGGCGGCGCGGCGGACCACGGCGTACGCGGCTTCGGCGACCCAGGAGCCGAGGCTGACGCGGGACACGCCGAGGGCGCCGAGCGCGGCGACGGTCGGGGCGTCGGGGCCGAGGAGAATGTTGAGCGGGGCGTCGATGCCCTGGGCGAGCTCGGCGACGGTGGCGGGGTCGAGGACGCCGGGCACGAAGATGCCGGTGGCCCCGGCGCGCAGGTAGGCGGCGGCGCGGGCCAGGGTCTCGTCGAGGCGGGTGGCCGGGTCGCCGAGGCCCCTGAGGTACGTGTCGACGCGGGCGTTGATGTAGAGCGGGACCCCGGCGGCGTCGGCCGCGGCCCGGGCGGCGGCCAGGCGCTCGGCCATCTCCGCGGGGGAGCGGTGGGGGCCGTCCTCGATGTTGATGCCGACCGCGCCGGCGGCGAGCACCCCGGCGACGGTCTCGCCCACGGCGGCGGCGTCGGCGCCGAAGCCGCCCTCGATGTCGGCGGTGACGGGGACGGAGACGGCGCAGACCACGCGGGCGACGAGGTCGAGGGCCCGGTCGCGGGCGAGCGCGTCGCCGTCGGGCGAGCCGAGGGCCCAGGCGACACCGGCGCTGGTGGTGGCGACGGCGGGGGCGCCCGTGGCCTCGACGATGCGGGCACTGGCGACGTCCCAGGCGTTGGCGAGGGCGAGGGGCTTCGCGGGGGTGTGCAGGTCCGCGAACGCGGTGGCCTTGGCGGTGAGCTCAGGAATCGTGGTCATGGACCCACTTCACCAGACCGGGCGCGCCCGGACTCGCGGTATTCCGACATCAAGGCCGCCCCCCTCCACCGGACTTGCCTCACCCGCGGCGGGGGCCCTTCTCCGCCTACGGGGCCAGACCCGTCTTCGCGCCGGCGCCGCAGAGGGGGATCACCGCGGTGCGGCCCTGCAAGGGATCGGAGGGGGCGCCCGGGCCCACCGCGGCCCAGCACGCCGCCGCCGTCGGCTCGACGAAGAGCCCGCGCCGGGCCAGGTCCCGCTGGGCCTCGCGGAGGCGGTCGTCCGGGACCGTCAGGAAGGTGCCGCCGGACGCGCGGACCGCGGCCAGGATCTGCCGGGCGCGCGGCGGGGCGGGGATCGCGATCCCCTCGGCCAGGGTCGGCAGCTGCGGAACCGGATCCGCGTCCTCGGCGCCGGCCGCGAAGGCCGTGGCCAGCGGGGCCACCGCCGCCGCCTGCACCGCGATCAGCGCCGGCGGCCGCACCCCGCGCCTGGCCAGTTCCGCCACGGCCAGCGCCGCCCCCAGGAGCAGGGTCCCGTTGCCCACCGGCACGACCAGCACCTCCGGCAGCCGCCCGCCCAGTTCCTCCCACACCTCGTACACGTACGTCTTGGTCCCGTGCAGGAAGTACGGGTTGAAGACGTGGCTCGCGTAGAAGACCCCGGGCGCGTCCGCCGCCGTGCGCGCGGCCTGCGCGGCGGCCTCGCGCCCGCCGGGGATCACGCGCACGGCTGCCCCGTGCGCCCGCATCTGTTCCGTTTTCTTCTCGGATGTGCCCTCGGGCACGTAGATTTCACAATCGAGCCCGGCCCGGGCGCAGTACGCCGCGATCGAGGTCCCGGCGTTGCCGCTGCTGTCCGCCACGACGCGTTCCGGAGCCAGCCGCCGGGCCAGTTCCACGAGCACCACGGCGCCCCGGTCCTTGAAGGAGAGCGTCGGCATCAGGAAGTCGAGCTTGGCGTGAACCCGCTCTGCCAGCGGAACCAGCGGAGTGTGACCCTCCGCCAGCGACAGCGAGAACGCACCCGGCAGCGGCAGGGCGGATCCGTACCGCCACAGCGAATTCGGCCCGGCGGCGGGCTCCAGCGGCGCGGCCGGATCCGGCGTGAAATCGAGGTCCCACGGACCGCCACAGACGGGGCACCCCCAAGGCGCAGTCCGGACGTCCGCGCGTGTACCGTCCTCGGAGCAGACGTAACCGGGGGTTGCGTGCGTCATGTGCGGATCGCCTTCGCTCGATCATGGCCGCTGTATGGCACGGATGTTACGCATCCGTTCTCCTCTTGTGGGTCGCGCCGGGGCTGGGTCAACCTTTCGAAGGCGGCAGCCCGTTGGGCCATCTGCGTTGTCATGGCCACGCTTGCGCGGCACCGCTCCACCCCCCGCAGTGCACCACCTATGAGGAGGACCCGTCACATGCCCGTGATGCGTCACAGGATCCGGAAGACAGCCGGCATCAGCGCGACCGCCGTCGTGGCCCTCGCGCTCGGCTCGGCCGCCGCGCTGCCGGCCTCGGCCGCCGACATCGGCGTGCGGGGCGTGATCCAGAACGCCGGAGCGCCCGGATCCGTCCCCGGCAGCTACATCGTGACCCTGAACGACACCGCCGCCCGCTCGACCGCCGAGAGCGGCAAGGCCGTCGCGAAGCGCTACGGGGCGAAGATCGACAAGACGTACAGCGCGGCCCTCAACGGGTACTCCGTCGAGGTCTCCGAGGCACAGGCCAAGAAGCTCGCCGGTGACCCGGCGGTCAAGTCGGTCGTGCAGAACCGTACCTTCACGGTCAGCACCACCCAGCCCAACCCGCCGTCCTGGGGTCTGGACCGCGTCGACCAGCGCGCGCTCCCGCTCAACCAGAGCTACACCTACCCGGACCAGGCGGGCGAGGGCGTCACCGCGTACGTCATCGACACCGGCGTCCGCATCACGCACCAGGACTTCGGCGGCCGCGCCTCCTACGGCTACGACGCCATCGACAACGACAACACCGCCCAGGACGGCAACGGCCACGGCACGCACGTCGCCGGCACCGTCGCGGGCAGCACGTACGGCGTGGCCAAGAAGGCCAAGATCGTCGGCGTGCGCGTGCTCGACAACAGCGGCTCCGGTACGACGGCCCAGGTCGTCGCGGGCATCGACTGGGTGACCCAGCACGCCGTCAAGCCGGCCGTGGCCAACATGTCCCTCGGCGGCGGCGCGGACTCCGCGCTCGACGCGGCCGTCCGCAACTCCATAGCCTCCGGCATCACCTACGCCGTGGCCGCGGGCAACGAGTCGAGCAACGCCTCCACCAAGTCCCCGGCGCGCGTCACCGAGGCCATCACCGTCGGCGCGACCACCAGCGCCGACGCCAAGGCGAGCTACTCCAACTACGGCTCCGTCCTGGACGTCTTCGCGCCCGGCTCCTCCATCACCTCCGCGTGGGGTACGGGCGACACCGCCACCAACACCATCAACGGCACGTCGATGGCCACCCCGCACGTCACGGGCGCGGCCGCCGTCTACCTCTCGCAGAACCCGGCGAGCACCCCGGCCCAGGTGGCCACGGCCCTGGTCAACTCGGCCACCCCGGACGTGGTGGGCGGACCGGGCACCGGCTCCCCGAACCGCCTGCTGTACGTCGGCGCCCAGGGCCCCGTCCCGCCGGGCAAGCGCTTCGAGAACACCGCCGACTTCGCGATCAACGACCACGCCACCGTCGAGTCCCCGATCACGGTCAGCGGCGTCACCGGCAACGCCCCGGCGACGCTGAAGGTCCCGGTGGACATCAAGCACACGTACATCGGTGACCTCAAGGTGGACCTGGTCGCGCCCGACGGCACGGTCTACACCCTGCACAACCGCGCCAACGCCGGCGCCGACAACATCGTCAGGACCTTCACCGTGAACGCCTCGGCGGAGACGGCGAACGGCGTGTGGAAGCTGCGCGTGAACGACAACGCGTCGGGCGACACCGGGAAGATCGACTCCTGGGCGCTCCAGTTCTGAGCGGAATCCGAGCGGAATCCGAGCAGCAGGGGCGGCGGGCGCTGACCGCGCCGTGACCAACAGCGGGGGCGACCGGCATGCCGGTCGCCCCCGCTGCGTACTATTCGCGCATTCGTTCGTGCGCATCGTTCGCGCGTGACGCCCCCTGCGATGGAGTCCGACCCCGTGAGCACCCCGCCGAGTCCTCCTCCCGGACCGGGCCACTCCTGGCCCCCGCCGTCCCCGCGGCCCGCCTGGGGTCCACCGCCCGGATACGGGCAGCCGCAGCAGCCGCCCCCGCTCAACGGTTTCGCGCTCGCCTCCTTCCTGTCCGGGCTGCTGTGCTTCGCGCCGCTCGGCATCGCCTTCGGGATCGCGGCCCTCGTGCAGATCCCGAAGCGGCGGGAGCGCGGGAAGGTCCTGGCGATCACGGGCCTGGCGCTGTCCGTGGTGATGACCGGTGTGCTGGTCTTCGCCGCCGACCGGGTCGCCACGGCGGTCGGGGAACGCTTCGAGGGGCTGGGCGACTACACCGAGGTCGAGGGCGAGCTCACGGACGCCGACGCGCTGCGGGCGGGCGACTGCTTCAACGTCCAGGACGGTGAACTGCTCGACGAGCAGCCCCTGATGTACCGGATCGACTGCGCGGAGAAGCACCACGGCGAGGTGACCGCGAAGAAGCGGCTCGACGGGACGGACGCTCCCGGCTCCGCCGCGGCCGCCCGCGCCTCCGAGGACGCGTGCTGGCAGGCCCAGGACGAGTACGCCATGGACACGTGGGCCCTGCCCGACCACGCGGAGATGTTCTACTACGCGCCCTCCCGCCAGTCCTGGCACCAGGGGGACCGGACGCTGCTCTGCGTGATCGGCACGACCGAGCCGGAGGGGCGGGGGAGCCTGCGCCAGGACTCCGGAAAGCTGAAGCCCGAGCAGGTGGCCTTCCTGCGGGCCGCCAACGCCGTCGAGTTCGCCCTGAGCCGGCCCCCCGAGGAGGAGGTCGACGAGGCGCTGGGCGAGCACCAGGCGTGGGCGCGCCGGATCCACGAGGCGCTGGGCGAGGAGGCGAAGGTGCTCCGCGGCCACGCGGACCGGCCGGGGCTGGAGAAGGCGGTTCCGGCGCAGCTCAAGGAGATCGAGGCGGCCCGCGCGCAGTGGCTGCGCGCCTCGCAGGCGAGGACGGCGGGGGAGTTCGGCAGGCAGTGGGACCGGGCGGCCGCCTCGATGTCCATGGAGACGGAGCAGACGCTGCGCGGCGCGTACGGGCTTTCGATGGCGATCCCGCAGTGGCTGGAGGACAGCCAGGGCGGCCCGGCGGACCCGGACGGCGGGCCCGGTCGGGTGCCCCCGACCGAGTCGGTGTGACGTCGTCCGCGTAACGCGCGGTAACGGGTTTGAGTGACCAGGCTTCATCACTTCGGGTGAAACTCTGGCCCTTGCTTGCGGTCTTCAACCGTCGGTTGCCAGGGTGTAGCTGTCTGTCAACCTGATGGGAGTGGCCAGTGACTTTCGGTGAGCAGCCGGCCTATCTGCGCGTGGCCGGGGATCTTCGACGGAAGATCGTCGACGGTTCTCTGCCCCCGCACGCCCGGCTCCCCTCTCAGGCCCGCATCCGCGAGGAGTACGGGGTCTCCGACACCGTTGCCCTGGAGGCGCGCAAGGTCCTCATGGCGGAGGGGCTGGTCGAGGGCCGGTCCGGCTCCGGCACGTACGTACGGGAACAGCCGGTCCCGCGGCGGGTGGCCCGCTCCGGCTACCGCACGGGCGGCACGTCGACGCCGTTCCGGCAGGAACAGGCGGACGCCGGTGCGCGCGGCACGTGGGAGTCGAGCAGCGAACAGGCGGGAGCACCCGCCGAGATCGCGCAGCGGCTCGGCATCGAACCGGGCGAGCGCGTGATGCGGACGCGGTACGTCTTCCGCGACGCGGGGGAGGCGATGATGCTGTCGACCTCCTGGGAGCCGCTCGCCGTGACCGGCCGGACCCCGGTGATGCTGCCGGAGGAGGGGCCGCTGGGCGGCTCCGGGGTGGTGGACCGGATGGCCGCGATCGACGTCGTCGTGGACAACGTGGTGGAGGAGGTCGGCGCACGCCCGGGCCTGGCGGAGGAACTCGTACAACTGGGCGGTGTGCCCGGCCACGTGGTGCTGGTGATCAGCCGCACGTACTTCGCCTCCGGGCGCGCGGTGGAAACGGCCGACGTGGTGGTCCCCGCGGACCGCTACCGCCTCTCGTACCACCTGCCGGTGCGATAGCCGCCTGCGGGGCCCGCCGGGCCTGCGGGGGTCGGGCCCGGCCCCCGCGCGCGGGCCGCACCGGTAAGGGGACAGCGGGGCCCGGGGGGTGTAACGCCGTCGTGACCAGGGGGCCAGGGGTGTAACCCCCGGGCAACGCCGGAGAGTGACGGGGTGTCACACGCCGGCCCTACCGTCCGGCTCTATGACCGATACCGCCACCACCCCCGGCACGGCGGCGCAGCCGACCCGTACCTACGCAAAACTCGCCGCCGACGAGAGCCGCGAGGACTACTCGCTCAGATACGCGCCCCACTCCTTCCGCCGCTGGGGCCCCGGCACCGTCGCCGGCACCGCCCTCGGCGGCATCGCCTACCTCGCCGACTTCGCCATCGGCGTCTCCATCGTCTTCGCCTACGGATTCACCAGCGGGGCCGCCGCGATCCTGGCCGCCGCCGTCGTCATCTTCCTGACCGGCATCCCGATCGCGCGCGCGTGCGCCACGTACGGCCTGGACATGGACCTGGTGACGCGCGGCGCGGGCTTCGGGTACTTCGGCTCCACCCTGACCTCCCTCATCTACGCCTCCTTCACCTTCATCTTCTTCGCGCTCGAAGGCTCGATCATGGCCCAGGCCATGCACCAGGCCTTCGGACTGCCCGTCGAGATCGGCTACCTGGTCACGACCCTCATCGTGATCCCCATCGTCTTCCGCGGCATGGGCGCGCTCGCCAAGGTGCAGGCCTGGACCCAGCCGGTCTGGCTGATCGGACTGGTGCTGCCCTTCGTGGTCCTCGCCTTCCACGCCCCCGACACGTGGGGCGCCTTCGCCGACTTCGGCGGGACCGAGGGCGCCGGGTCCGGGTTCTCGTGGATCGGCTTCGGGTTCGGGACCGGCATCGCGCTCTCGCTGATCGCGCAGATCGGGGAGCAGGCCGACTACCTGCGGTTCATGCCCGCCAAGACCCCCGCCAACAGCCGGAGGTGGAACCTCGCCGTCCTCGCCGCCGGCCCCGGCTGGGTGATCATCGGCGCGGCCAAGCAGCTCGGCGGCGCCTTCCTCGCCTTCGTCGCCCTGGAGGCGGTGGGCAAGACCCACGCGCTGGAGCCGATCGCCCCGCAGATCGAGGCCCTCCGCCCGTGGCTCGGCGGCTTCGCACTGCCCGCCGCCGCGCTCTTCGTGATCGTCTCCCAGATCAAGATCAACGTCACCAACGCGTACAGCGGATCGCTGTCCTGGTCGAACTTCTTCTCCCGCGTCACCCACCGCCACCCCGGCCGGGTCTGGTACATCTTCCTCAACCTCGGCATCGCGCTGACGCTGATGGAGCTCGACATGTTCGCGATGCTCGGCAAGCTGCTGGGCTTCTACTCCAACGTCGGCATCGCCTGGATCGCCGCGGTCGCCGCCGACCTCGTGATCAACAAGCGTCTCGGACTCAGCCCGCCCTACATCGAGTTCAAGCGCGCCTACCTCTACGCCGTGAATCCGGCGGGATTCGGCTCGATGGTGATCGCCTCGACCGTCTCGATCCTCGCCTTCTTCGGGCTGTTCGGCCCCTACGCCGAGGCCTTCTCCACCTTCATCGCCGCCGGACTCGCCCTCCTGCTGTGCCCGCTGATCGCCTGGGTGACCAGGGGGAAGTACTACCTGGCCCGGCCCAACACGGTGACGGGCCCGGGCGCCGCCGCCGCGGACATCACCGCCACCCACGCGTGCGCGGTCTGCGAGGCCGCCTACGAACTGCCCGACATCGCCGACTGCCCCGTCCGATCGGGCCCGATCTGTTCCCTGTGCTGCTCCCTGGACGCGACCTGCGGGGACGTCTGCCGCAAGGAGACACGGGGCGGCGCGGTGATCCTGCCGATGCCGTCGGTGGGCGCCCGCGGGACCCGCGCGCCCCGCCCCCACCTAACCCAGGGCGGCTGGCGACCCCCGGGCGGTTACACATAGTGAAAAAACCGAAACGCGCCCGGAAGGTCGGGCGGTAGCGCGGG